>JAHFUJ010000014.1:0-22789 GCA_023265105.1 Acidobacteriota bacterium | reverse complement strand
CCTCAATCTTATTGAGACTCCATTGGAGTCCCTAGCCCTTTTTGTACCGCTTCTCGCCGTCATCGAGCTCTTGAATTATCTGCGGCAGGACTGGCCACGCGTAGTGGTTCCCGTTGCTGGATCACATCTGTCGCCGCGGTTGCGATCACTCTTGCCAGGAGCTCGTTGCCTGTTTGATTATAGTGGCAACAGTCATCGCTGAATACCCACGTGTCCTCGTCGTCGAAGATCTTACTGGCATCAACAATTGGGAATCCATTTGTGCGAAGGTTCATGACATCATCCCGCAACTTCGGGTAACCCTGTTCAATGGCGGCACGGTAGCCCGACTTAGGATTCAAAGCGACCTTACGCTCTTCTGAACTGAAGCGATGCTTGCTGACGTATTGATTTGGCTGTAGCACATGCAGGTAGGGTGTGCGCTGGCTCGCGAGCAATGCGTGCATTGCCTGTGTGCTTCGACGCCAGATGGCAATGTAGGATGTGATGTCCGCGTGTTCTTCCTGTGCCGGCTGCAGCTGCACCAAGGACTGTGGTGACTGTGGCACCACCATTTGAAGCATGCTCTGGTACCGGCGTGTCCTTGCGATTCCGTCTAACGCATGCCAAGCATGGCACAGCGCGCTAAAACAGTTCTTTTGACGCCGCACGTTGTCGGCGACGGCTTCACGCAACTCCAACAGTCTGGCTGTGTTAACGAAAGATGATACATCGCTGCTGATGGTTGCAAGGTTCGCCAATGGCACCATCTGCTGCGAGTCCGGCATAGATGGCGCAATATTACTTGCTTGATTCAGCGCCGCCAATGCGAGTTCATTGAAGCCATCAATGTTGATAACGAAGTCGAAAGATTGGCCAAGGCTGAGGTAGTAGCACAAGGCGAGTAGCTGTTGAGGCTGCTTGTAGCCGCCGCTGCTCAGGTTTACGAGGATTAAGTTACGTGTGCGCAGACCGGGTTCTTGACGCAAAGCGTCGAAAAGCGCGGCTTCTCCTTGGAGGGCAAAATTTTGCGCCACGGAGCCGCCGAAAAGTCCGATCACGAAATCCTTGGGATCCACTTTCTGTACGGGATAGTCCCTTCGACTCAAGAATCCGTGGTTATTGGTCCGGCTGTCGAACCAAGCTGGTGTGGTATCCGGCTTCGCCATAGCTTCCAATCGCGAGTAATCGATGATCTCTCGGAGCGGCGTGTGTGGCGCACGGACAAAACCCAGATAAGGTGAAACGTAAAAGCGCGTGACAGGTGTTGACTGTTCCTGGTTATGTGGCGCAGAAATCACTTTGGCCTTGTAAATGAATCCGCGGTTGCCCGAAAGAGAGAAATACGCGGCAGTTACAAGCTCCAGACCAACGAGACCCAACGCCAGGCTGATCACAATAGCCGCGAGCCGCCTCCTGCTAACCATGTGGACCGTCTCCCAATACGAGCGGTTGTGTGCTGGGTTGTTGGGCCAGGAAGGTGTCGAACAGGCCACTGGGATGGACGACCCTTTCCTGGATCACTGGTGTTTGTTGACTGAACAGTACCAATTCGCGCCGTCGTAGGTGCAGGCTAGGAAATCCCCGCTGGCAGCGACCCACTCCGCACCAGAATTTCCTTTCAGCGTGCCGCTAGAAAACTTGAATGTCGAATGTGCGTCTTTGACGAGAATGACGATCTGCTGCCCGGGAACTCCGTCCGTGAAGTTCGTGTAAGTGGTCGCGTTACTGTTTTGCGTGAACCAGATGCGGCCGTTGGCCACTGATGGCGCGGCGCTGTTGGCCGTAAGACCAAATGAGTTGAACCCATTGTAGTTTGCCAGCCCTGCGTTGATGCTGTAGTTCGATGGATCGAAGAAATTGTTCGTAAAACTACTCGCAGAGACAATGTTGAAACCGTACCCGCCAGCGCCGTCCGAGTGATTCCCGCTGATCGTCCACCCGGTCCAACTGAGGCCCACGGCCCCGGCCAGATCCACCCTGTAACCGTCCGTCACGGCATACCTGTCTATGTTGTCCTTGAGGATCAGGCCGGTCACCGGCGCCCCCCCCACCGCGTCGATTCGCGCCGAGCCAGGGAAGAAGTAACCGACGCCGGATGGCTTGCCGAGCCCGGTCAGCCTGGCATTCGTCGCGGCATTAAACGACTGATTGTTGACCACTTGATTTCCGGGGCTGCTGTTGTTGGAGATTCCAGAGACCACGTAGTTGAAGGTGTTGCTGCTCGAGACGTTGCCTTCGACGATCGTATTGTTGCCGCCGATGATGCAGATGCCGCCGGCCCATTCCGGATTCGTGGCTCCTGACTGGTCGTACTGAGTGGTGTGGCCGGTCACGATGTTGCCTTTGACGATATTTCCGTGCGGCGGATTCACCACACCCGCGGTCGTACTTCCAGCAAATACGAAAATCCCGGAGCCTACGTTCTCGGCGATGCGGTTGCCTTCGATGATGTTATGAAAGGCATTTGGCTGTATGGCCGACGATGAGATATAGGTGACCAAAATGCCGTTCCACGACGAGGGGTCGAGCACGCCGCCACCGTTGCGGGCGATGTAGTTCCCGATGACCCGGTTGCTGCTGCCGTTGATGTCAATCCCTGAATAGCGCGACCCTGTGATCGTATTGCCTTCAACCAGATTGTTAGTACAGGCCGGAGGAAGAAAAATGCCAGCGTCCGTCGTGTTGAGGATTACGTTGTGGTGAATGATGGCGTATGAGTACACGCCACTGATGCCGTTCCCCGTGAAATGATCGATGGTCACGCGCTCGACCGTCGCATAGTTCGCCGGATGCGTGGCATCGTCATGGTAGTCACCCGCATAGCTCGGATGTTTCCGGCCGATCCAAATGCCACGGCGGCCATCCGCTGTGTTTGGCACCTGGCCCGGCCCGTGCAGCCACATATGCGACAACGACGCATGGTCCCCGTCGAGGCGGATCAATTCACCGCTGATTCCCGCCGCATTCAACTTGGTGCCATCGCCCACCCCGGCGAACGACACTCCGGCCGAGACGACGAGCGTCGCGGTGATTTTATAGGTGCCTGCGGGCGCGATCACCGACTTGGCGCCTGACGACGCAGCGGCCAGAGCGGTGTTGATGGCAACCGTATCATCCGTGGCCCCATCTCCGACTGCCCCGTACGCTTTGACATCGATCGAATGATAGGAGTTGTCGACACTCTGAATGTCGGTTTGGTCGGCGAGCGCGAGGCCCGCGCGTGCGACATCTTGGAAATGCCGCATCGCCGCGGCGTCACGCGAGAGGAAGATACAGACGAGTAGCGTCGCCAGGATGCGCGCGACACGGCGAGAAACCTCGAAACTACTGGCACGCACGGCCGTCTCCGGATGGATGCGATCGATGGCTATCGTCGGGATGCCGTAACAGGAGATCGATCGACTGTCCTGATCACCTGGTCGTGCAGCATCGCGCGTTCGGCCTGTTCGACGTAGTCTCGCGGTGCGTCCTGCTCGGCTATCCAGTCCAGGTACTCACGAATATTTTGCTCGACCGGAATCTGAGGCTGCCAGCCGAGTCGGCCGCATTCGGAGATATCGGACACGGTATGTCGAGTGTCGCCGACACGGAACTGTCCGGGCACCAGGGGTTCGAGCGAGCTGCGGCACGCCTCGAGCATCAGTCCGGCAAACTCGAGCACGCGAACGGCCTTCCCGCCTCCGACGTTGAGCACCTTGAAGTTGGCGCCATCGTGTTCGAGTGCCAGCACATTGGCACGGGCGACATCGCGCACGTTGACGTAATCGCGCTGCTGCTGGCCGTCTTCGTAGCACACCGGCGCCAACCCGTTGCGGATGCGAAGCGCAAAGATGCGGCAGATCCCGGAATACGCGTTGTAAAACGAGTTTCGAGGTCCTTGCACGTAGGTGTAGCGCATACACACGGTGGGAATGTCGTACCGCCGGCCCAGTCGTTCGGCCAACAGCTCGATAGCATACTTGGAGATGGCGTACGTCGTGTGCGGGATCGCCGTCGATTCCTCGATCAGCATCGGCGTCATTGGCGACGTACACCTCGGGCAACGGATCTCCCAATCACCTTTAGCCAGCTGGTCCATCGGTCGCGGGGAGGGAAACACGATGCCGTGCTGCTCACAGCGATATCGCCCATCCCCCGCAACTGACTGGGACGAAGCGAAGACGATCTTGCGTACCGGCAGGCGGCGTTCCAGGATCAACTCGAAGAGTAGCGCCGTGCTCTCGGTGTTCGTATGAATGAACGTGCTGAAGTCGGTCATATAGTCCTGGTACGCCGCCAGGTGAAACACGGCCTCGACGTCGTCCAACGCTCGAATCATGTCAGCGCGATTCGAGACGTCGCCTTGGATAAAATCAGCCTTGGCCGGCACGTATGACGGCTTCCCTTTCGGGTGCACTCGCGGCTGTAGGTTGTCGAGAATCCGCACGTCGTAGCCCTTGGCCAAGAGCAAATCGACGGTATGAGAGCCAATGAAACCGGCTCCGCCTGTCACCAGAACACGTGACATGTGCAACACCTATCTGCCGCTGCGCAGCCGAGAACGTCTCTTCGCGTTTCGACCAAAATCCGCCGCAGTGAAAAGGAGAGTTAAAGTATTCGTCGACGACGCCATATGTCCTAAGGACGTCTGGCGGTCACCGTGATCGAATAGTTCGGAATGAGGGCTCCGGCCGCCGCGACTGTGACGACGCTTGAAACCCAGTACGACAGGTACTTGAATGCCGTCCATACCGGAAAACCCGGATTATTGATGGGAATGGCATTGGTTACTTTGATGCTCTGGAACCCGAGTTCGGCCAACATCGCCCTCAGCGTCGCGGGCGTAAAAAAATAGTGGTGTTCCGGCACGTGAAAGACACCGAAATCGTTACGAAAGTCGCGGACACGGTGGACGGTTGTGACGAAGTCGTAGCACCGCAGCAGGACGAGCCCGAAAAGAAGGTTTGGAACTGTCACGACCAACACCCCGCCTGGCTTCAGTACGCGGCTCACCTCTTTGAGGAGGGCGCTTGGACTCTCGATGTGTTCCAACACGTTGAGGAGAGTCACCGCGTCGAAGAAGGCCGTATCGAATTGCGCGCTGAAAATCGTGCCGTGGACGATGTTCAGGCCTCCGTGGCGCCGGGCGACTACGCATCCGTCCTCATCAACTTCGACCCCGAACGCCGTGTAGCCATACTCCCGCGCTAGTTTCAAAAAGAATCCGCCGCCGCTGCCGATGTCGAGCAGCCGACCCGACGGCCTGCACCGCGAAATCAACTTCAGTGTATGGAGGAATAAGCGAGTCGACCCGACGTTGAAGTGTGATACCTCCTCGATGATCTTGCCGTCTCCATAGTACTCTTCGTCGATGCGCGCCAGCACGTCGGGGCTTTCTCGTGGATTGACATAGCCAAGTCCACATTGCATGCATTTCACGATTCGCGCACTGTTGATCACGGCGAGCTCACGCACCTGATCCTCTCCGCACAGATCGCACAAGACGTTTTGCATTCCCGCTATTCTCCACCCACCCCGGCCAGCTGGTGATGTCCTGAGACGGACGGTGGAATGGCGACGTTTCGTTCGAGCTTCTGCGCGACATAGCCGCTTGGATTCAACTCGAGCCAAAAGTCGCGAATCGCCGCTTCGAGACGCCCGCCGGGCACCGCGGTTGGAAAAAGCGGTTTCGCGCGCCAGTGCATACGGTCGGTAAACGACAACGGATCGCGATTGAACGCCGCGCGGCTTGCCGCATCGAGCATCCGCGTCTGAAAGTCCAGGCTGCCGGGGTACGGCACCGGGATCATGAAGCCGACGGCATCGAGGCCCTCGCCAAGAAGCTCGCGCGCGAAATCCTTCGTCCGCAGCACTGACTCCCACGGCTCGTCGTGGAAGCCGATCATGAAGTTGCCGGCGAGACGAATACCCACGGCCTTCAACGCGCGCACGAGCGCGGCCGAGTCCATGATGTCGGGGTTATACTTGCCGGTGGCGTATTTTTTCATCACCTCGAAGTTCCGCGATTCAAACGGCAGGACGAGCTCGCGCAGCCCGAAGTCAGCAAGCATGCCGATGAACTCGGTGTCGACGACCAGCTCATTGCTCCGTTTGGCGAAGAGGAATCGAAGATTCGCGCCATTCACATTGCTGTATTCGAGGCCGGGACGCTTCAGGATCGGTGCGAGCTCACGAAGGCGCCGCTTGCTGAAGAACAAGTTGTCGTCTTCGAAGTACAGCCGCGTCACACCCAGAGACATCGCGAGCGTGACATCCTTGCCAACACGGGCCGCCGAAAACTCGCGGAGAAATCCAACTCGCCCCAGCTCGTCGATGTTCTCTTTCTCCACTGAGATGTGGCAGAACGTGCAACGATCCTGACATCCGCGCGATGTCTGCATTGCGCCGAACATCGTGCCTTTCGGCATCACGCCGGCATGGGGAATGCCGAGATCGCGATAGACGCCGAGCGGCATCGCGTCCAACGCCGGGTGTGGCAAATCGTCGAGCTGCGCCGCGGCGCCGGCCCGGCCGACCGGGATCGTGACGATCCGATCCCCATCACGGTACGCAATGCCCGATACCTGAGAAAAGTCAGGCGCCGGCTGACTGAACTGCCGAACGATCTCGACGATGACGCGCTCGCCCTCGCCCATCGCAATGACGTCAAATCCATTGGCGAGGAAGTGATCCTTCAACGCGCGGGCGTTGACGCCGCCGGCGACCATCAGCATCGGGCGACCGCGCGCCGACGCCACGCGACGGGCAATCGCCGCCGCTTCAAAGTGCATTCGGGTCTGCGCGGTGAAGATCGAAGAGGTGGCGATCACGTCGTACCCGCTGAGGACTTCGGCCAGTCGATCGGGCGCGGCGCCGTACCGTATTGTGCCGTGCTCTTGCTCGACGCGATTGAAGAATGTCTCATCGAGTGGGTCGCCGGGCCAGCCGACAGTGCCGTCATAGTAGTCGGTCTCGATACCTGCGGCGCGCAGCGCGCCGACCAGATAGGCGGGTCCGAGCGCACCGTTCGGACGGGCTGTATCGATCGGGAGTTGCTGATTCGCCGGCTCCATCACCAGGACTCGAAGGTTGCGCATCATATCTGTCTCAGATCACCTATAGGATTTCGGATCCCATTCAGAAATTCACGAGGACCTTGGAGCCATCGTGGTCGAAATCGAAGGCCATCTCGCGCAACCCTTGTTCTCCGAGCGCGCGGCGCACGCGTGATTTCGCCGAGGACGGGCAATACAGCATCAAGAACCCGCCCCCGCCGGCGCCCAGGATCTTGCCACCGAGAGCGCCGTTGGTTCTGGCGGCACAGTACAGTTCGTCGATGCGTTTATCGCTGATACGGTCGCTGCGCCGTTTCTTGTTCTGCCAATGCTCATCGAGCAGGCGTCCGTAGGCCTCCAGGTCGTCCGACTCGAGCGCCTCCTTGATGCGGTAACCGAGGGACTTCGTGGCGTGCAGGCTGTCGATCACGTCGCTGTTTCCGTTCAGCGTGTCGGACCGCTGCTGCTCAAGGATTCCCGCGCTTCGGCGTGTGATGCCGGTGTAAAAGAGGAGCGTGCCGCTCCTGAGTTCCTCGAGCGTCGACAGATTGATGTTGAGAGGCCGGACACGCACTCTCCCGTCAGTATCGATCTCGAGCGTTGTGACGCCGCCAAACGCCGCCAAATAGGGATCGTGTTTTCCAGCCGGATGGTGCGCCAGATCCATCTCGACGTGGCACGCGGTCTCCGCCAACACCTCAGTGGGCACGCGCTCGCGCTTGAAGTCGTAGAGAGCTGTCAGCAGTGCCACAAGATACGAACCCGAAGAGCCCATGCCCGTCCCGTCGGGCACATCGGCCATCGACACGATTTCAAGGTTGCCGTCGAGCTTGAGCAGCTCGAGCGCCGGCCGGACCAGATCGTGCTGGATCTGTGAGACTGTTTCGACCTGCTCGTACTTCGAATACTTGATGCGAAGGAGAGTGTCGGCCGCCGGCCGATTCACATAGATGTAGACGTACTTGTTGATCGCTGCGCTCAGGATAAACCCGCCATGACGGCTGTAGTACGACGGCAGATCGGTCCCTCCGCCACCGAGCGGAATCCGAAGCGGAGCTCTCGCAAGAATCACGGGTTACCCCTCCGTCATCTGCGCTTGGACGCGCGCGAGATCCTCTGGCGTATCGATCCAGAGCGGTCGCTCTCCCGCTGGCAGTTTGTACCCGAATACATCGCAACCTTCGTCAATCCAGCACGGCAGCAACTCGCGCCCAAAATCGGACGGACCGTCGTCTGGAATGCGATCAATCATCTCGGGCTCGACGACCAGCAACCCCGCACTCACCCAGCGACTAAACAAATCATCTTGACGCGGCTTCTCCACAAACCGAACGATCCGTCCGTTGTCGGCCACGTCGGCAATACCGCTGTGCCACGCATCATCGCGCCAGAATAGGGCGACGCTCACCGACGCGTGAGTCTCTCGATGGAATTGCAGCAGTCGTCCGACATCACACTTCAAGAGGTTGTCGCCGTACACCACAAGGAATGTGGAATCGAAGAACGAGCGCCAGGGCTTCAACGCACCGGCCGTTCCGAGCAATGCCGGCTCCGGGGAATACAGAATCCGCACGCCCCAGCGCGCCCCGTCGAGAAAGTGCACGCGAATCGCTTCGGGACGATGGTGCAGGTTGATCACCAAATCGGACACGCCTTGCCGTGAGAGCGCCCCGATGGTGTGCTCAAGAAGAGGCCGCCCGAGGATCGGGACCATCGGCTTCGGCAGCGACACGGTGAGAGGACCCAGCCGCGTTCCCTCACCGGCCGCCAGGACCATGGCCTTCATGAACGACGACTCAGAAAGGAGGGTCGGCTGGTATTCAGTAACCAGTTCCTTTGGCGACCACTAAAACCGTTCGCACAAGGATCTTGAAATCCAACCAGAGCGACCAGTTGTCGATGTATTCAAGATCCATCTTGATCCATTCGTCGAAGTTGGAAATGACATTCCGGCCGCGAACCTGCCAGAAACATGTGATGCCTGGTTTTACGCTGATCTTCCGCATGTGCCAGAACTCGTACCGTTCGAATTCGTGGGAACTGGCGGCCCGGGGTCCGACCAGGCTCTGGTCGCCCTTTACTACGCTGTACAGCTGCGGCAGTTCGTCGAGGCTGAATTTGCGAAGCCATCGACCAATCCTTGTCACACGAGGATCGTCTCTTATCTTAAAGACGGGCCCCGTCATTTCATTGAGCGCCAACAGCGACGGCATGAGCGCGTTGGCGTTCGGAACCATCGTTCGGAACTTCCACGCGACAAACGGCTTCCCATTTTGACCGACCAGGTTGGAGCCATGGAAGATCGGGCCTGGACTCGAGAGGCGGACCAGCAGCGCGACAAACGCAAACAACGGGGCGAACGCAACGAGCGCTGCGATGGACAAGACCACATCAGTCAGTCGTTTGACCTGCAAAGCGTCCGCATCCCAGACTCGTGGCGCAAGCATCATTGACGGGACTTTCCTGCCAAGATCGCTCCCGTCGTCCCTCGCGACTAAATTGGCCAGCGAACCCGCCAGCAGGACCTCCGGCACCAGACGAAACGAGATGCCCGCGTGATCGCAAGCCTGGATGACATCAGCCACCCATGAGAAGCTACCGTCGGTCCGCAGCGCGGCGACGACTTCATGAACAGGGTGGTGGAGAAGTATCTTCTCGATTTCCGCGACATGCCCCAAACGTCGCGGCATGATGTCTCTTGCCACCGGCTCTTCAACAGCCGCCCCAGCGACACCGGCCTGGCGATACATCAGGGCAGGCCCTGCTCTGTGCGGCAGGCTGCCTCCGGTCCACCGGGACGCCTCGGCGCTGGTGAACGAGTCTGGCGACTCGAGGTAACCTATGACATCAAAGTCACTGTCTGGCCAATGCGGCCCGATCGAGGCGACGACTTTCTGCATGATCTCCACGGGTCCGGCGACCAGAATGTTGCGCCGATAGTAGCCAGTCTTCGCCTGCCAATGATGATACGTGCGGATGAATGCGCGAACTGATGTGAGCGCCAGCGCCATCAACGCCGTGAAGGTAAAGAGAAAAACACGGCTCCACTCCTGAATTCGCAAAAGGAATATCACCAACGCCGCGACGCTCATTCCGATAACGGCCGCGAATGGTCCCGACAGAAGCATGCGCGTACGGGAAATGTGATGGAGGCGGTCATATGCGTCTATTGTGAGCAGGACGACTAATACGGCCGGCGTAATCACCAATAGCATCCAGACCAAGTGCGAAAGCGGCGCTATATCGTCCGGGCCAGGTCGAAAATATTGTGCGTACGACGGCACAACTTGCAGCGCGAAGGCCGCGACTGCGTCACGGGCCGGCCACAACAATGGTGTCAGGGCATGCGCGATTACGAATGCCAGGAAGATCAGGCACGCGTCAATCACTACGAAGATCCGACGTGTAATCATCGACCTCCCCCCCTCGATCAAGCCCTATTCGACCCAGCCACCTGCCTCATCGCGCCTAGAGAGGATCGGATCTTTGACGGGCCACCAGATCTTGAGCCGTGCATCGTTCCACTTGTAGGTGAACTGGCCTGCCGGGTTGTAATACGTCGACTGCTTGTAGTGAAACGCCGTCACATCGCTGAGCACCAGATGCCCGTTTCCGAATTTCGGCGGCACGAGCACCTGACGGCCGTTCCGGTCGGACAGCACGAAGGATTCCCACTTTCCGAAGTCGGGAGAGTCGGCATCGCAATTAGCCACGACAAGATAGAACGAGCCATGAAGGCACGTAATCAGCTTCCACGTTTCCGCATCGCCGTGGATGCCTCGCAAGACGTGGCGAGTGGAGATCGAGATGTCGTCCTGGACGAAGCGGATGTTGATTCCACTCTTACGGTACATCTCCTCGTTGTAGAGCTCGAGGTAGTGGCCCCGATGATCCTCGAAGGAATCGAGCTGAACGAGACTCACTCCCTTGAGCTTCGTCTCAATGACCCGCATCCTGGCTCCTCAAATCGTCTTTGTCTGCGCGATTAGGTCAATAAGCGCGCCGCACGCCCGGGAAGGAAGACGTCGTAGCGCATGTCAGCCACCTTCTGGTTCTGTCGATACCACTTGACGGTCTCACGGATACCGTCTTCCAGCGAAATCGTCGGCTCATAGCCACTCGCGCGTGCCCGCGAGATGTCGAGCACTCGCGACCGATCACCGGTCGGCTTGGACGTGTCCCAGACCACGTCCGGCCTGCAACCAACACACTTCAGAATCGTCTCGACGAGCTCCCGGATCGACACGCCGACACCGCTGCCCAGATTGACCGGCTTTTCAGGAAGACTCTCCATGACCAACAGCATGCCGCGAGCGACGTCCGTCGCGTGCACGAAATCGCGCCGCGTATGACCATCGCCCCAGACGCGCAGCGGATTCTCGCCGGCCACGACGCGCCGGATGAGCGAGGGCACGACCATGGCATTATCGAGGCTGAAGTTGTCGAACGGCCCATAAACGTTGGCCGGGCGCACGATAGCGATCTTGTCCCATCCGTACTCGATTCGATACGCGTCGCCCTGCAGCTCCCCCATCCGCTTGGCCCACGCGGGGAACCAGTCGTTCGTCGACGGGAAGCGCGTCCAGACGTCGTCCTCGTGGAAGATCTCCGCAGGCGGATAAACCGCAAGAGAACTGGTGAACAAGAACCGCTCGACGCCGCACTGACGCGCCGCTTCCATCAGGTTCGTGTCAAGCGTCAGCGTCGGCACGAAGTAGCTGGCCGGCCTTGAGGCCGCCATCGCCGGTGATCCCTTCACGCCGAGAAGATTAAAGACGTAGTCCACCCCATCGCAGGCGTCGAGGCAGTTCCTGAAAAGCAGCAGATCCAACGACCGAAATTCGGCGTCGGGATGGGCGCGCGCCGGATCGTCCAGCGAGACAATCCGAACGCGGGCGCCCGCGTCGATGAGCATCTCGACCAGTGGCCGCCCGATCATGCCAGTGCCGCCGGCCACGAGAACGTGTCTGCCTTTCACGAATGGTGACGCTTGGAGTGGGCCGGAGCCTGTATCAAAAATGGCCCGCCAGTTCGCCGGTGCTCGCTTTCGTGCCGTAGAGATACGCGCCCTTCTTGTTACCCCACCAGATCACTTCCTGGCACCAGGCGGCCCACGTGGACCAGGTCTGGCTCGTGCGATCAATGTGGTATTTGCGGGGTCCTGGGTCGAGCGGAATCGGTTGGCCGCGAAGGACTGAACGATACCGCTCCCCGATGTTGTAAGACAACTCCAGCTCGAGATCCTCGGTCTGAAAAGGCCGCTTGATCAGGCTCCGATCGAGCGCGATGGCTTCGTGCAGCAATCCTGGCGGCAGTTCCAGCCCGCGATGGCCGAGAAACCGTTCAAGGAGCATCTCGGCCTGCCGGTAGAACGCGTCAAGTCGATCTTCGACGACAAGCTTGATCAGAATGTACTCGTCAGCCGGCCACCAGATGTTCAGCCACTCTTTCGACTGGACGTACTCGTACCCGCCGTTCTGAATATCGTGCGCGGTTCTCTGGAAGAACGATCGCACGTCAGCGATGACCGGATACTCGTCGAGATCTCCTTCTGAAAACAGCTCCAGGAGTTCGCGATAGCCAACGCCCGTGCATTCGTGCACCTCGGTCAGCGGAATCTGGAACACCTTGTCGAAATACAACAGTGCCGTCATCCAACTGAACACCCGCGTCCGGACCCAGCTCTCCTTCGGCATCGCCTTGGTGGCAATGACGAGTTCCTGCTGCTCATACACTTCCTCTTCGTCGTCCAGATTGCCATGGATATTGACGACCTTCGTGACAACGGTCTCCATGCCGAACGCTTTCTGGTATTCAGGGTCGCCCATTTCGGCGTTCGGCAGGATCGAGAGATTGTTGAACTGAATTCGGTTGTGTTGGCCGTTGTCAATAATCGTCGCAACAGCATTAGCGAAGGACGCATAGGTCTCGCCGGGCAACCCCAGAATCAAATCCGTATATGTTTCGACGTTATCCCTGGTAAACCGGCGCTGGAGTTCCTGGTAGGTCTGGGTGGAAATGTTGCCGCGTTTGATGCTCGTAAGCGTGTTCGGATCCATCGACTGGAGCGCGATATCGACACCTTTGTTCAGACCGGCGTCGGCCAGCATTTTCTGAGTCTGGTAGGCCCGCTCCGTTGCGTTCTTCGTGGCCTGCACAGACAGCGCCTGCGGATATCCGCTCCGCCGTTTCACGTCGGCTACAGCGGCGACGATGTCGAGATCTCTCGCCAGAATGCCGAAGTTGGCATCACAACAGAAGATGAACTCAATGCGGCGGTCCGCAAACCACTCGACTTCCTTGAAGATCCTTTCGAGATCGAACGAGTTGACTTTACTGGCGACGGCGGAGCCCCAATCGCAGAACGTGCAGGAGAAAGGACAGCCTCTGTTGGTTTCCCACAGTGCTATCCAGCGCTCCGACGGATTGGCATCCATGAGCGGGGCGAAGACTCCATCCAGATAGGGAGACGGAAACAGTGACAGATCTTTCGCGCGACCGATCTTCGAATTCTTGACAACTTCCCCGTCTGCATTCACGAAGCTGACAGACGGAACCGTCTTCCAATTCCGCGTCTCGAGATTGTCCAGGATGGCCACGGCGACCTGCTCTCCTTCGCCGTGGCAGGCGAGATCGATGAACGGATACTTCTTCAGGAAATCGGGATCGCGCTCAGGCACATGCGGCCCGCCGAAAACCACGAGCGTGTCGGGCCTGGCGCCTTTGAGCGTTTCCGCGATTTGCAATGAAATCCGCATGTTCCAGACATACGCGCTTACGAACACCACGGCCGCGTCGAGCAGGCTGTCGACCGCCTTCTGGACCGGAATCCTGTTGTAGATCGGCAACAGGAACTCATAGTTGGCCGGCTGCTGGACGTATTTTTGCGCGTATGCTTGCAGCATCCCGACGGACAGTGGCAGATAGTTCTGGCCTGAGAAACTGTTGTTGATTTGGAGCAGGCCGATGCGCAGCTTCTGTCCGCTTCCGTCGGCGTTCATGAGGGGGCTCCCCGTTGCTTCATGTTCAGGAAACATCATTGGTCTATCGGAGCCACGACGATTGGTTCTCGATCCACCATTGTGTGGTTTTAGCGATGCCCTCCTCGATGGTGTGCCGCGGCGCCCAGTTCAGTGCGCTGCGGATCTTCGAGCAGTCCAGCGCTCGATCCTTCATCGTCGTCGGCCGGTCCTGTAGATAGGTAATCGCCCGCGGCTCATGGCCGGCGGATTCGAGCGCCCATTTGACGATCTGGTCGATCGTCGTCCGTTCTCCTGAGCCGACATTAAAGACCTCGAAGCCGCCTTCGTCTCTGTCCGATAGCCTGACGATCGCTTCGGCGAAGTCTTCCGAGTAGATGACGTCCCGCGTGACCGACGGATTTCCCCAGACCTCGAAGGGATCCATCTTGTCCACGGCTTTCCGGATGAGGGCGGGTATGACGTTGGAAGTCGCCGGGTTGAACCTCGCGTACGGCCCAAATACGTTGGCCGCGCGCGCAATCACGATGTGCATCGCGAACTTGTCATGAAGGAAGCGGCACATGTTTTCGATGAAGCGCGCTGCCCAGCCATAGCCCATATAGGCCGGCGGCGGATCCTGGTTCATGTCCAGATCACTCTCCGACACGAGGCCGTCGCAGTCTTGGTACAGTGTGGCCGATCCGATCAGGACGATCCGCGGAAGTTGTTCCAACTGGAAAGCCTCGAGCATCTGCAAGTTCAGCCAGAGGTTTTCCTTGACGTGCATCCAGGGAAAGGCGTTCACGAGACCCGCGCCGCCCGTGTAAGCAGCCGCCATGATGGCGCAGTCGCAGCCTCTGGCCATCTGCCGGCATGTGTCCAACGAACGAAGGTCCCCTGAGACATACTCAACGCGAGGGTCGCGGATCCATGGACCGACATCGGTGTGGCGTGAGGCCGTGACGAACGTGTCCGGGCTGGTGGCGAGCAGGCGCTTCAGGATAGCGGTCCCGACCAGGCCTGTAGACCCCGCCAGGAATACCTTTCGGCGGCCGCGCGCGTTCGTCATGAGCAGTTAACGCCGTGGCCAGGTTTGTCCACATGCTTTGTACCAGTTCGCCGTTCGCCTCAGACCCGTCTTCAAGTCCGTCGCGGCTTCGAATCCCAGTTGCGTTCGAGCCTTGTTCACGTCGAGCACACGGCGTGGAATCATCGTGGGCTTGCTGACGTCGTACACCACGCGGGCGCCCTGCCGTTCGGTAATGGTGATCAAGGTGTCGACGACTTCGCGCGTGCTCCAGGCGCGGCCCGTGCCGAGATTGACCACGTCGAACCCGTGGAGACCTTCGAAGGCCGCGATCACACCGTTCACGAAGTCACCGACGTAGATCAGATCTTTCTCGTCTGTCCCGTCACCCCATACTTCGATCGGATCCTGACCCTCTACGACCTTGCGCACCTGAGCCGGCACCATGTGAGCGGTCTCGTACGCGAAGTCCATGTACTCGCCATAGATATTGGCTGGCCGGACGATGAGCGTCTCCATGGGTCTTTGGATCCGCTTCCCGTACATCTCGCACAGTTTTTCCGCGAATCGCTTCATCCATCCCGCGAAGAAGTACTTCTCGTACGGTTCGCCCGACGCGCCATCCTCTTCTTTGACCGGCTCGGCAGAGCTGGAATACACCGTGCTGCTGCTGATGAACAGCGTCTTCTTAACGCCGGCGGCATATGCCGCCTCCAGCAGCCGCGCGTTCATCACGACATTCGGGGTCACATGGGTGAGTGGCCGATCCTGAATCACCTGCGCGCCGGACGTGACGGCGGCGCACATGAACATGTAGTCGCAGCCGCAGACCGCCGCGGCACAGTCCTCTTCCTTGGTGAGATCGGCGGTCACGTATTCGATTCGATCGTCGCCGAGGACCGGTCCCTGCTTGTGGACCGTCGCACGAATTCGAAGGTCGTCCTCCTTCAACAGCCGCTGGATCAGGTTGACCCCGACGAAGCCGGCGCCGCCTGTCACCAGCGCGCGCTTGCCTTCAAACATCTCGCCTCAAAATGGCCCTCGGAATTTTCGCTCGTAGCTGTAAAAGTCTTCGCCTTCCAAATCGACCGGTGGGAGTTTCAACAGCTCCTCCGCCGCCCTGACGATCTGGCCTGCATTTGGATAAAACAGATTTTCAAGCGGGCGCGAGCACGGACAGTGCGTGAACGCAAATCCGACGCGCTTCACGGGCGCCTTCAGGCTGTCGAAGCAGCGCTCGTGGAGGCGGGCGGCCAGTTCCGCGCCAAGGCCGTACGGCACCCAGTCGGTGTCGGCAACCACGCAGTAGCCGGTCTTGGCGACCGACGCCGCGACCGTCGTGTCGTCGAGCGGCGCGACCGCTCGGACATCCACGATCTCGCAGCCCACGCCCGCCTTTCCGAGGATCTTTGCGGCGTGCATGGCCTCGACGTTCATCCACGAGGTCGCCGCAATCGTCAGATCGGTGCCCGGCCGAAGGATGGAAGCGCCTTCAAGCGGCGCGATCTCGTCCAGGTCGCCGACCACGCCTTCCGCGTCGTAGAGCCAGCGATGTTCGATGACGAGCACCGGATCGTCGCACCGGATGGCGGCTTTCAACATCCCTTTCGCGTCGGCGGGCGTCGCCGGCATCACAACGCGTAATCCGGGAATGTGCCCGAATATCGACTGCAGGCTCTTGCAGTGTTGGTACGACTGACCCCACCCGCGTCCGATGATCGCTCGGATGACGAAGGGCACGCGCAGCGATCCGCCAGAGCCGTACGACCATGTCGTGACCATGTTGGCGAGCTGGTTCATCGCCAGCAGCAGGAAGTCCACCCGCATGTGCACATTCACGGGGCGCTGGCCAGTAATGGCGGCGCCGAGGCCGAAGCCGACGAGCGTCTCTTCGCACAGAGGAGTGCTGAAGCATCGATCCGGGCCAAAATCTTCCACCAGGTTATTCGTCGTGCCGAAGATCCGTTTGTGGTCACCGACGTCGATGCCGTACACGAAAACTGAGGGGTCGAGCTCCATCTCCTCGTGCAAGGCGGCGTTGACTGCGTCACGATATGTCAACGTTTTCATTGGTCATCACATCCCTGAACAATATGCACTCGTCCGGAAAGGGCGCCGCCACCGCCAGCTCGATACTGTGCGCGACCTGCGCGTCTATTCCCCGCTCCATTTCGGCAACCCAGTCTTCCGCGACGCCGGCTTCCAGCAGACGGGTGCGCTGGGTCGTGACGGGATCGACCGCGAGCCACTCCTCGTACTCGTCCCGCGGCCTGTAGCCGGCCGCGAAGTCCTCGTTCACTCCGACATGTTCAAGGTAGCGGTAGTAGTGCATCCGGATGAAACCGGGCCGCTGCGCCGCGCGCATGTCCGCCAGCAGTTCCTGTGTCGCCGCATGGAGGAGCGAGGCATCGGTTGTGCTGGTTTCTGCGGCCGAAATGCGAAAGCGCGACACGATGTCGGTGATTGACGCGTACCCGTGACGCACGCCGGCCGGGGTATGAACAGCAAATCCGTTGTCCTCGCACACGAACAACACAGGAAGGCGCCACGCGCACGCGATGTTGAGCGACTCCCAGAAGCTTCCCTCGTCAATGGCGCCGTCGCCGAAGAACACCGCGACGACGGCGTCGCGTCCCAGTCGCTTGAGCGAGAATGCCGCCCCTGTGGCCACCGGAATGACACTCGCCACAATCGCCGACCCTCCGAGATAGCCCTGCTCGGGTGCCGACAAATGCATCGAGCCGGCCCTGCCATCTGCCGTGCCTCCGCACTTGCCGTACAGCTCCGCGAAGAACCGGTCCGTCTCGAGCGTACGGGCGAGATACGTCCCGTGGCTGCGATAACTGGAGACGCAGAGGCTGTCGGGACCGATCGCGAGGCAGACAGCAGCGGCGATGGCCTCGGCGCCCATCGACATGTGCATCGGCGTCTTCATGTCGTTCTCGTGGTAGCGCTTGACGATGGCGTCTTCGGCTGTGCGTATCAAATACATGCGCCGATACAATTGTCGTGCGACGGCCAAGGTTTGCTCCAAATCGCCTGCTTGTTCGATGATTGAAGGGATCATTTCACCACCGTCATGGCCTTCCACGGATTGTGGCGCACTTCGTCGCGCCAGTAGGTCAACATATCCTCGAAGGTCTGTTCGAGAGGAATCGTCGGCTCCCATCCGGTTTCGTTCTTGAATTTCTCAATGCACGGAATCTGCAGCGTCACATCTGATGGCCGCAACAGCCGCGGATCGACGCGTATGGTGAACGCGGTCTGTGAAAACGACAGCAGAAGATTCAGCGCTTCACCAATCTTCATCGTGCGATTGCCACCGATGTTGTAGACCTCGCCCGGGGCACATCGGCTCACGAGCGTCCAGTAAGCGCGGACCGCGTCTCTGACATCGCAAAACGTCCGCACCGACTCCAGGTTGCCCACGTTGATGACGGGTTCCCGCAAACCGAGTTCGGCCGCGGCGACCTGCTTCGCGAAAAACGACATCGCGAACACATCGCCGCGGCGGGGGCCGGTATGCGTGAACATCCGAGTGCGAATCGTCTTGACCCCATAGGACAGCCAGTACTGCAGCGCCACCATATCTTCGGAAACTTTGCTGACGGCATATGGCGAGGCCGGCCTGAACTGGCAGGTTTCGCGGATTGGCACGTCCTCCGGTCTGACCTGTCCGTACACCTCGGAAGACGAGCAGATGTGGATGATCGGGTCGATTTCCGCAATCCGGACAGCTTCCAGCAGGTTGGTCGTCCCGATAACGTTGGAAAGCAGCGTGTGAACGGGAGCATTGAAGCTCGTCAGTACGTAGCTCTGTGCCGCCAGGTGAAAGATGACATCTGGTTTGACATCTTTGAAGTGCCTTATCAACGCTCCCAAGTCGACTAGATCAGCATCGAGCAGCGTCACCTTGTTGTAGATCCTTGCCAGGTGCTCCCGCGGACTGCGCCATCGACAGATTCCGAACACCTCGTGACCCTCGTTGAGGTCCAGGATGTATTCGGCAAGGTGACTTCCGACGAACCCGGTGATTCCGGTAATCAGCGTTCGCACGTTCCAACAACGCCCGTCAATAAACGTCCTGCGTGGAGTAGAGCACAACCTGAGAACCGAGCTCCTCAAACGCGAAGGGAACATGCACGAGCGACCCGAGTTTCTCCCGGATCCGGGCATGGGCCTCCGGCCTGACGAACAGCAGCATGAAACCCCCGCCACCGGCGCCCAATAACTTCCCCCCGATGGCGCCTTCGCGTCGGGCCTTCTCGTAGATACACTCGATCTCCGGAGTCGTCACCAATGGGCTCAGGCTCCTCTTTATTTTCCACGCTTCGTGCATGAGCTTCCCGAAATCAGTGATGTCGTCCTCGCCCTGGCCGAGAATCGTCACGGCTTCGTCAACCATTTCCTTTATTCTGGTCAGCTCGGCTTTTCTGTTGGGCGTCTGCTTGATTTGCTCCGCCGCGATGTTGGACGCGTTCCGCGAAAAGCCCGTGAACAACAGCATGAGATGAGACTCCAGGGTCTCCAGTGTTCGCTTCTCGACGGTGATCGGAGTCACGTAGAAATCACTATTCCCACCGAAGTTGATCCGATTGAAGCCTCCAAAGCTCGTCGCTACCTGGTCCTGGGCCCCGACGTTTTCCCTGATCAGTTCCTGCTCGACGTAAATGGCGTCCCGGGCGAGTTTTCGTTTTGTGACAATCTGCCCCTTCAACGCAGAAAGAGCATTCAGTAAACCGACCGTAAACGCGGAACTCGAACCGATGCCCGACTGTGCCGGTACATCACCCGTGTAAATAATCTCAACGCCTCTTTCGATCCCCATGAACGTGAGGCACTCTCGCACGGACGGGTGATTGATCTCGGAGATCGTGCTGGTTTCCTCGCGAAGCCGGTAACGGATCAGGTACTTGTAATCGAAGAACGGCGGCAAATAGCGGCAACTGATGTGACTGTACTTGTTGAACGTTGTGCTCAGGACGGCCCCGCCGTGCTCGCGGTACCACACGGGGTAATCTGTGCCGCCGCCGAAGAAGGAGATCCGGAACGGTGTTCGAGAGATGATCATGCAGTGAGGGCCGCGGGCGTTTCGCGAATGAAGTCGTCCAACCGGTCGATCACTTCCGGCCAGCTGAGATGATTCGACGCCAGGCGCAACGCTTCGCAGCCATACGCGTCCAGTCTCTCTGGGTCCATCAGAAGGTCGTATATCTTCTCAGCGAAATCTTCTGGCGTATCTTTCGCAAGGACGCCGAACTTATGGATTTTCAAGAGTTCCGTAACAACCGAGATTTCCGTCGACACGACCGGCTTTCCCATGACCAGGTAATCATTCAATTTCGAGGGCCATCGGCCATTGTTGGCGAGGTTGTTTCGCAACGGCAGCACTACCAGATCGCAGCACTGCAGGTATTTGTGCAGATCTTCTCTGGTAACCCTTCCCGTCTGGAGAGTGCCGTAAGGCGTACGTTTACGCTGCTTCAGGCCGTTGTCGCCGATCAGGAGAAGGCCTGCATTCAACCGGCTTCTAACGATTTCGAAGCTCTCGAAGAGCAGCGCGGCGTCCGACGCCAACAGGCTGCCGACGCAGCCAATGAGCCGGACATCTGTCGGAAGATTCAGTTCTCCACGACGCGACAGAATATCGCCGCCTCGGTCGACGACAGGATCGCAACCAAGCGGAAAGTCGTGAATCTGTTTCTCATAGCCCATGTCCCTGAGTCTTTTGCCCAGAGGCGCGCAGATTACGGTCGAACTATCAGCCTGCAGCCTGAAGTGCTCCTCGAAGAACGTTTCGATCTTCTCGAAGAAGAACCTGTACAGCCGTCCCGACCTTTCACTGATAATTCCGCCACGACCGAACCAGTCGGTCCAATCGACAATGAGCGGCACTCGCTTCACCCACTTGCCGTGAACTGCGGGCAGAATGACCGTGGGTCTGGAATCGAAGGCGAAGATACAGTCATACCTCAACGTTCTCATCAGGTACAACTTGGTGAGCAGATCGAGCGGATCCGAGCCCTTTTTCAACCCGCGCGGAAGGATGGTCGGGCAGAAATAAAGACTGAAATCGCCGTTGACCACCTTCTTCCTGTAGCCAAGCGTCAGCCGCCGGCCCGGCAACAGCAAGCACACCTTGTAGCCTCGGTTACTCAGGTGGAGTCCAACCTTGTACGGCCTCAGGTCCTTGTAACGCCAATGATGCGTCAACAAGACAATCGTTCGTTGAATCCCAGACCGATCCGAAGCGTCGCGTATCACCTAATTCGCCAGGACAAGAATGCTCTTCCTCACTTCGATCCTTCGAACATGCGATATTGTTGTGTCCAATTACTCACAATGTCGGAAAGATACTGTTCAGAATCGAGGCAGATTCTATGTCCAGCCTCGACTGCCCTATAGTGCAGTGAATTCGCACCATGTTGCCGCCGAATCTTCCATTTCCATTTAAGTGACAACAGAAGAACTGAACTTTTGAAAAGACGAAGCTTCAATCCGTCGTGATTTTTCTGGTAATAATAAAGAAGAGCTGGCAACTGTACAAACAGATTCATCGGCCTAATCAGCGACGGATCCTCTTTCGGTTTTTGTCGATGAATCATTGTGCTTTCTGCAACGAACCAGACTTCGTATCCTTTCTTGATTGCCCTGTAACACCAATCGTAATCATCCGGCCCTAAGGGCATATTCCCGTCGAGGAATCCTACGTCATCAAGGAATTCACGCCGCGACAATATGACTCCCCCACTCAGGGCTCTAACGCTCGCCGTTCTTCCATAGTCAGACGTCAGTCCGGAAGTATTTCGAAATAGCGACGTGGCTACTTTCCTGAGAAGCTTATGCTTGCGCAGCCACATCTTTACCGGAACAATCTCGCCCCACACGCTCACCAGCATGTTGGGATGATGCCTCGTGGTCAACATCTCACCGTCACCATTCAGTAACTGAGGCCCAGCCAATCCGCATTTTGGATGCGTCCTCATAAAAGCGAGCAGCTTTTGAATGCTACCGGGCAGCATTTCCGCATCATCGCTCAGACACAACACATACCTGCCCGTGCTCCTTTCGAGCGCCAAATTCATCGCCGGAGCGTAGCCTATGTTGTGGCGATTATGGATGACGGTTACGGACGGGAACCTTTCAGCGATCATTTTTGGCGATTCACCTGTCGAGCCGTTATCAACAGCGATGACCTCAACAGTCATATCTGACGTGTACCTAAATACGGACGCTAAAGCGCGTTCGAGATCCGGCGTTCTTGCCCCATGGGTCACGACACACACACTGAGATGGGGTACGGCCGGAGTCCCTTCTGGCTGAATGGCTGTTAACATCTCTTCCAGTCTCAATGTCGCAGTTTATGTTAACGGGATCCGGTCAGTAAGGCAGTCAACACCCGATGGTACTTCCCAGTCCGAGTTTGCCTTGTGGAGCAGAACGAGAGTTCGCTCTTGTTTCTAGCCTAGACTAGACTAGCAGGGCGCTGAAAAAGAAACTCGTGAGGGATCCACATCCCACCGCACTACCAGGTCGAGTTGCAGAAGTTCGCGGATGACACCGGGCGGGTCCAGTTGGCCAATTTCTAGGAGCTCGAATTCAGTCATGATACAGCACGACTCCTCCCTGTCTTAAGGAGCTGAGTTCACCTAGTTTGAGCAAGTCCTGCTCTGCTGAAGATCCTTCTCTTTGCTTCCTGAACCCGTTTGCCATGGTCGCGAGGCTGCTCTGAGTGGCTGATTTCACTTGCAAGAACGACAGCCATTCCCAGGTATGTCATCATG
>JAHFUJ010000199.1 GCA_023265105.1 Acidobacteriota bacterium | reverse complement strand
GTGAGAAGAAGGGATTCCGCGCACCGTCGGTACCGGACAGCGGAGTCGCCTGCAACTGATCGAGCCGGCGCACGAACAACTGGGCATCGCCGGCCCCGGTCTTCTGCGCGGCGAAGACGAGCAGACGGCCGTCCGGCGACAGCACCGCGGCGGCGCCCTGGTCGACCACGAGCGACGCATCGGCGCCCAACTCGGCGCTCACACGCACGGACGCGGGCGGCGGCACCGTGCGCCACGGCGCCCACAGGGCGAGTACGGCCGCCAGACCGGCGCCGAGCCCGCCGGCCACAGCCCACGGCAGCGCGCGCCGCCATCCAGATGGCTGAGCGTCAACGCGCACTCCGCCGACGGCGTGTGCGTCGATTGAAGGTGTCGTCAGCGCTTCGTCGATTTCCAGCCGCGCATCGGCGGCCGAGTCGAGTCGCCGCTTGCGATCCTTCTCGAGACATCGCCGCAGCAGCCGGTGGATCGATCGCGGCGTCTCGGCCGTCAGCGCGTCCCAGTCCGGCTCGTCCTTCAGCACCGACGCGAGGACGTGCGACACCGTCTCGCCCGTGAACACCGGCCGGCCCGTCAGCATCTCCAGCAGCACCACGCCGAACGCCCAGAGGTCGCTTCGTTTATCGACGACCTTGCCCGCCGCCTGCTCCGGCGACATGTAGGCGGCCGTGCCCAGAATCACGCCGGCCTGCGTGGCCAGCATCGAGAGCGTCGGCGACATCGACAGATGGGCCGCGTCCTGCCCCGTCACCGCGGCGGGTCCGCTTCGCGGCACCCGCCCTACGTCTGTCAATTTCGCGAGACCAAAGTCGAGTACTTTCACCGTGCCGTCCGGACGGACCTTGATATTGGCCGGCTTCAGGTCGCGGTGAATGATCCCCAGCTCGTGCGCCGCTTCGAGCGCATCGGCAATCTGTCTCGCGATCGGGAGCGCGTCGGCCAGCGGCAAGCCTCGCGGACCTGACAAGGTCCGCGCCGCAAGGTGTTCGGCGAGCGTCGGCCCCTCGACCAGCTCCATCACGAGCGCACGCACGTCGCCGGTGTCTTCGAGGCCGTAGATTGCCGCGATGTTCGGATGATTGAGCGAGGCGAGCACCTGCGCCTCGCGGCTGAACCGCGCGAGGCGATCGGGATCATTCGCGACGGCCGGCAGCAGGACTTTGATCGCGACGTCGCGATTCAGCTTCGTATCGCGCGCGCGATACACCTCGCCCATGCCGCCGGCGCCGAGCGAGGCGAGGACTTCATACGGACCGAGCCGCGTACCGGCAACAAGCGTCATCGCATCATGTAGGCCGGGTTCCGCGAAGCGGACCCGGCACCATGGTCCCGCTGGCGCGGAACCCGCCCCAAATCATCCGGCGGGCCCGCTTCGCGGAACCCGCCCCAAATCATCCGGCGGGTCCGCTGGCGCGGCACCCGCCCCACGTACGTTACGGCTGCGTGCATCGCATGGCCAGGGTCGCCCGGTCGCGATAGACCCGGTGGCAGTTGGCGCACGCATCCGAGATCTGATTGGTGACCTCGCTCACGGCCGCCTGATTCCTGGTTTGCGACGCCCTGTAGGCGGCGCGGCCGACCTCGACGAGACCCCGCACGTACTGCTGCCAGTCGGCCCGATCGACGGGAACGGGCTTGCCGTTCTCACATCTGCGTCCCGGGGTCATCAACAGCGGGCCCACCTCCGCGATAGCGATCGCGGCCGCATCGACCACCCTCCAGGCGTCATACACGTCGCCGTAGCGAGCTGAGGTGGTCGTGGCTTCCGCACGCGCGCCGGGTTTCGGTCGCGCGCCGGGGTCCTGCGCCTGCACGTCGAAGAGCACGTTGGAGCTCGGAAACAGAATGCCGCGCATGACCTGGCTCAGACTGCCAACCGCGGGAAAGGACATGTTCGCCGTCACGGCGTCCGCCGAGGCGCCGGTGGCGGCCGGCGGCAGCGAGATCTGTCTGAGCGCCGCTTCGCCGGCGTCGAGATTCACGCTGCCCGCAGGAAACTGATTTGCCTGGAGGATATAGGCCACAGCGTCGGCAACTTCCGGCCTGGTCAGCGTTCCAGCTTTATCAGCGGGCATCGTGTTGAGGATTTTGTCGAACAGGTCGGCGAGCGGCTGCCTGTCCCAGTCGCCGAGGAAACTCTGGCCGGCGAGTGGAGGCCCGATCTCGCCGGCGAGCGATGCTCCGTGGCACGCCACGCACTGCATCTGATAGACAGCCTCACCGCGTTGTGCCTGCGCACTGGTGTAGACGCCATCCCTGGCCGTTCGCGCCTGTCCCGAGCCCAGTCGAGGGGCTTGCTGGGCGTGGAGGCGCGGCAGAGACGCCACCGTGAACACCCAGGCGAGAACAGCAAGAAGAAGAGCGAAGGAGCGCCTCACTTTTTATCTACGCGCTCGATGATCGTCGCCTTCGCATCACCCTGCTTGATCGAGTTGGGTGGCGCGAGTTTTCCCTGCTCCTGGGCCCGCGCGTTCTTGAGCGTCACAAAAATATCCACGTTGTTCTCGTTGCACGCGTATTCCAGCATCGGCCCGTTGATTCGATACATCGGCAATTCGACAGTCCAGGGCCTGGTCCACGTCGCCGGATCGGTAACGGTGTACGTATGGGTGATCGTATCGGCTGACATACGGGTGAATCGTTCGACCAGCGTGAACGTTCCCTCCGATCCAAAGAAATTTCTCTTCGGGCTGAAATTCGTCGTCTCGACGACGAGCGTATCGCCCTCCCATCGGCCACGCGAGTCTCCTGCGTACGTGCGGACCGAGGCCGGCCCGTGCGGACGGCCGTCCAGGGGGATGATGCGGTGCTCGGTGTTCCACTCGTAGGTCAGCACGACCCAGTCGCGCGACTGGACGATGTCGTAGTTGCTGCCGTACGGCGCCACGGTCGATGGAACGGAGCGATCGTGGAAGACGCACCAGACAGTTCCGCGATCGTCTCTCCAGTTCAGCGCGAGGGGCCCCCTCGCCCGCTCGGCGGCCTGTCGCGCCGCCACCCGCTTCTCCGCGTCCGGCGTCAACGGCGGCAGCCTGCCATCCGGCGGATTGATGACCAGCGACGTCCGGCGGTTCGGCCGCGCTCCTGTCTGAACGGGAGTGGCCCCGAAATCGCTGTTCACGTAGTGGACGATCTGGTCCTGCGTCCCCGCGACGGCCTTGTTGAACGCGTCGATCGCTTCCTGTTCCGTATAGAGCGGCTTGTTCGCCAGCGCCTTCGGCCGTTCGAACGGGGTGTACGTCAAGTTCGTCCAATAGCCCTGGAGGTCCGGCTGTCCGTCGGGCGTGCGAGGAACTTTATAGGAGCTCGATTGCCCCTGCGCGCCGACGCTCAGCACCGAAGAGACGAGCAAGGCCGCCACCAAAGCTCGATGAGTCATCGAACGGGTCCTTTCTGGTACTTGCCGAAAATCAGGTCTCCCACGAATTCCTCGCACTTGAATTCGCCGAGCTGCATCGCCGCCTCGACGCGTCGATACAGCGGCATGCTGATCGTCCACGGGCGGGTGTAGACATTCGGATCTTCGATCGTGGCCTGGTAGGACAGGTGGTCGGGCCCGGTCCGCTGGATACGTTCCACGACGTGCAGGCCGTCGGTGTGGTAGTTGCCCGCGCGATCCAGGAATCTCACGTGAATCGTTCCCTCGTCATCGAGGGCAGAGACCGTTCCACCCAGGAACCCCTTCGAGTCGACGACCAGCGTGTCGCTGTCCCAGTGGCCGTTCGACCATCCCATCCAGGTGTCGGCGGGCGGCGGGTCGTTGCCGTTCATGTAGATCGTCCGGTGGGCGCTCGCGAACTCCGACATCATCAGAATCTGCGAAGCAGACTGCACGATCTGCACGGGATAGGGCATGTACATCATGCGCGGCACGCCCGGCAGGTAACACTTCACCTCCGCATCTTCGCGGAGGGCGTTTGCGGCGTACTTCTTCTTCATGGCCAGCGCGTCGGCGCGATAGGGAATCGGTCCACCCATGACGACACCCTGCCCCGGAGGAACGGCATAGGCCGCGCCCAGCTGCAACACCGGCCCTGGCGCTGCCTCATGGGCTTCGAGATCCCAGTTTGCTGTATTCAGCGCCTGCCAGAACCCGTTCAGATCCGGTTGACCGCCGGCGGTCCGAGGGGCCCTGTAGGTTTGACTCTCTCCGGGACGAGGCGACACGGCCGCGAGAAACGCAGCCGCCACGACTGCAGAGACGGTCGCGGACGTCATTTCAAGTTGCCGAGCGCCTTTGCCGTTGCTTCGGCGCCGTCGTTGGCAAGAAAAAATTCCTTCCCGTCGGCGCGCTCGTACTTCACCCCTGCCACCAGATTGGACCCATCCCTGGAGCCGTATCCACGAACGACAAGTTCCTCTCCGACCGGCAGCGTGTCCTTCGTAATCCCGTTGCGGATCAGGCCGTTCGGGGGGCCGCCTTCGATCCCCCATTTCGCGACGGTGCCGTCAGGGCTCTTGACATCGATCCAGAACCAGCTATGGGGATTGACGAGCTCGACCTTCGCGAGCGTCCCCCGCAACACCAGCGGCTTGTCCTCGCTGAAGACGGTGTTCCATGAATGGTGCGCGCCCATCGGCACCCCGCTCAGGGTGACCATGACGCCGACAAGTACTGTAATAGTTCGCGCCTGCATGTTCGTCACTCCTTCCCGCTCGCGGAGAGAGTCGATGATCGGGCCGAGCCTGTCAAGTGGAGGGAAATTAGAGTATAAGGGCGCCACCAGCAAACGAGGAGAGTGGATTGTGATGAAGCGTTTTCTGACCGTGTTCTGCGGCGCCACGCTCGGTCTTCTTCTGACTGCCTCTGCGTTCGCGCAGATTTCAACCGCGCAGCTCGCCGGCAAGGTGACCGACACGAGCGGCGCCGTGCTGCCGGGCGCCACGGTCACCATGACCCAGGCCGAGACCGGAGCCGTGCGCAGCGTGGTGACTGACGGCGAGGGCGCGTACCTCGTCTCAAACCTGTCCCCGGGTCCGTATCGACTGGAGGTGTCGCTCCAGGGGTTCCGCACGTATGCGCAGACCGGGATCGTGCTCCAGGTCGCCGCCACCCCCACGATCAACGTGTCACTGGCTCTGGGCAATGTCCAGGAGACGGTCACGGTTGAAGCGGCGGCGCCGCTTGTCGACGTGAAGAGCGCGGGCGTCAGCGAGGTCGTCAACAGCGAGCGCATCGTGGAGCTTCCGCTTCAGGGGCGCGACGTCACCGCCCTCCTCGTGCTCGCCGGAGCATCCGTGAACACCGGAAGCCCGAACAGCCGCAGCTTCGGGGGGGCCGCCAACATCGCCGTCGCCGGCGGCTTGCCCTTCGGCGTCGCGTACCTCCTCGATGGCGCCATGCACAACGACTCGCAGAACAATGCGAACCTGCCGCTGCCGTTCCCCGATGCGCTGCAGGAGTTCCGGGTCGCCACGACCGGCCTCACCGCTCAGAACGGGATGCACTCGGGCGCGTCGGTCAACGCCATCACCAAGTCCGGGACCAACCGGTTCTCGGGCAATCTGTTCGAGTTCAACCGCGACCGGCGTTTCAACGCGACCGACCCATTCGCGCGGGTGGTGAACGGCAAGCGCGTCGATGATGGACTGCAGCGCAATCAGTACGGCGGGACGGTCGGCGGCCCCATTGTGCGGGACAGGCTCTTCTTCTTCGGCGCCTACCAGGGCACCAACGTTCACCAGGTGCCCGCAGGCAACATCGCGTTCGTTCCGACTGAGGCGATGCTGCGCGGCGATTTCACCGCCTTTGCCTCGGCGCAATGCAACGGTGGCACCCCGCTCACGCTGCGCGCGCCGTTCGTGAACAACACGGTCAGCCCGGCGCTCTTCAGTCCCGCGGCGGTGAAACTCGTCTCGTACCTGCCGAAGGCCGACGATCAGCAGTGCGGCCAGGTGACGTACCAGCAGCCGGTCGACAGCAAGCGGGGGCAGGCGCTCGGCCGCGTCGATTATCAGATGGGCGCCAGCAGCTCGATCTTCGGCCGCTACATGGCCACGTTCGACAAGGCGCCGGCGCCCTACGCACAGACCGGCAGCGTACTGACGCTGGCGGGCGGTGGAGGCCTCAACAACCTGGCGCAGTCGCTGACGCTCGGCGACACGACCGTCCTGGGCGCCCACTTCGTCAACGCGCTTCGTGTGGCGTTCAACCGGACCTCGATCCATCGCGGGAGCCCGCCGTTCTTCGATCCCACCGATCTTGGCGTCAGGAACTTCTACAGCTACCGCCAGGACGAAATGGTGCTGGCCGTCACCGGAGGATTCAACGTCTCAGCGGCGACAGCAACCACAGGCGTCTTCTGGACCAATTCGTACCAGGTGGCTGACGACGTCACGCTGGTGAGTGGGCGCCATCAGTACGGGTTCGGCGTCAATATCGCCTGGTGGAAATCCTCCCAGACGTCGCACGCCCGTTCAGGAGGCAGCTGGATGTTCAACGGGCAGACGACCGGCCGCGGTCTGGCCGACCTGATGATCGGAGCCGTCGGCAGCGTGGAGCACGGCGTTCCGAATCTGCTCATCATGGACATGCCGTACGCAGGCGTGTACGGGCAGGACGCCTGGAGGATGGGCGACCGCGTCACGCTCAACTATGGCGTTCGCTGGGAACCGTTCATCGGCCAGCAGATGCTCTATGGCGGCGCCAGCATTTTCAACCACGACAACTTCGCGAAGGGCGTCAGGAGCAAAGTGTTTCTCAACGCGCCTGCCGGGCTGCTCTATCCGGGCGATACCGGATTCCCGGCGGGCAGGAGCGGCTACACCAGGAGATGGCTGGATCTCTCGCCGCGCGTCGGCCTTGCGTGGGACGTGAAAGGGGACGGCCGTCTGGCGTTCCGCTCCTCATACGGACTGACGTACGACTTCCCGAGCGGCGATTTCATGAACATCAACGCGTCGGCGCCGCCCTGGGGCAACCGTTCGCTGATCACGACCACCATCTTCGACGACCCGTACTCAGTCGTCGGTGGAAACCCCCACCCGATCGCCACCAATGCCAATACGGTCTACCCGGCCTTCGGCGCCTTCGGGGTGATGGATCCGAACATCGAGCCGCCGCGCGTGCAGTCGTGGAATGTCACGCTTGAAAAGCAGCTCGGGGAAAACTGGTCGGCCACGGCGAACTATCTGGGCCGCTACTCGGATCACCTGTGGGCGGAGGTGGGCATCAATCCCGGCGTGTTCATGGGACTTGGTCCCTGCGCGATCAACGGCGTCGCGTACGCCGTGTGCAGCACCACCGCCAACCTGAACCAGCGCCGCAAGTTCTCACTCGAGAATCCGAGGGAAGGCGCGCTCCTCGGCTTCGTGGATCGGCACAACGACGTCGGCTGGCAGAACTATCAGGGAATGAGGCTCACCCTCACACGCCGGTCGGGCGCGCGTGGAGTGAGTGTCAACGGCAACTACACCATTGCGCGATGCGAGGGAACCGCAACGCCGGGCAGCTTCGCGCAGATCGCCAGCGGCTACACCAATCCCGACAATCCCGACATGGATAAAGGGCATTGCGATCAGGACCGGACGCACCTGGCGAACGCGACAATGGGATACGAGACGCCGCAATTGGGCAACGGGGCGCTGGGCGCCATCGCTTCGAACTGGAGGGTGACGGGCATCCTCAGCGTCCGGTCGGGCGCGTGGCTCAACATCACCACGGGTGTCGACAACGCGCTGACCGGCCAGCTCCTCCAGCGTCCGAACAAAGTGTCGGATGACGTCTACGGCGCGAAGACGTTGAACAGCTACTTGAACCGGGCCGCATTTGCGTCACCCGCGCCGGGGACGTTCGGCAACCTGGAGTATCGCGCGGTCGAAGGGCCGGCGTTCTGGGCAATCGACATGGCGGTGTCGAGGCTCATCAACCTGGGCGGGAGCCGCACACTCGAACCGAAAATCGAGTCGTTCAACGTGACCAACAGGTTCAACTGGGGCAATCCCGCGACGAACCTGACTCAGTCGCAGTTCGGCCGGATCACGACCAACGGCGGCGCGCAGCGGATCATACAGTTCTCGGTCAAGTACGGGTTCTGAGAGGCCGTTAACCACGAAGGGCACGCCCGCCTCGTGTTATCGTGGCCACGTTCATGCGCGCCGTCGGAAGGCCCTCGTTGACTGTTCGGTTGATTGTGTGCCTCGCCGGCCTCCTCGTCGCGGCGCCCGCGTTCGGCCAGGACGATGTGCCCTTCGACGGTCCGTCCGCGCCCGTCGCCCCGGAGGTCGTCTCACGCGACGCTGAAGGCCGCGTGACGGTCCGGGCTGTCCGCCTCTCCGAGCCGCTCGTCGTCGACGGTGTGCTGCGGGATCCGATTTACAGCCAGGTGCGGGCGATCAGCGATTTCGTTCAACAGGAGCCACATGAGGGAGAGCCGGCGACAGAGCGCACCGAGATCTGGATTTTCTTCGACGCCACGAACATCTACTTCGCGGTGCGCTGTCTCGACGACCAGCCGGATCGCATCATCGCCAACGAAATGCGCCGGGACAGCAACAACATCTTTCAGAACGACAACGTCCAGCTCGTCATCGATACGTTCTACGATCGCCGCAGCGGTGTTCTCTTTCAAACCAATGCCCTTGGCGCGCTCAGCGATCAGGAAGTGAGCGACGAACGCAACTTCAACAGGGACTGGAATACCGTGTGGGACGTCAAGGCCGCGCGGACCGACGAAGGCTGGAGCGCCGAGTTCGTCATCCCGTTGA
>JAHFUJ010000198.1 GCA_023265105.1 Acidobacteriota bacterium | reverse complement strand
CGTCGGCTTTGAAGCGGTGCAGCGAAAACCGATCCTCGTAGCTGTAGACGGCCACGGTCTGGAGCCCAAGCTCGGTGGCCGCACGGAAGCAGCGAATGGCGATCTCGGATCGGTTGGCGACGAGAAGTTTTCGAACGTTCATCTTGGCCGGGCGGATGTCGCGCGTCGCGATCGGCTAGTATACTCACTCCTTCATGGACATCCGCGGCGCGACGCGGTCGTACGAGTCGTGGCTCGCGCGACAGACCGACGATTGCATGAAGTCCACGTGACCGGCCGATAAGACCTACAGCGCCCCTCCCCCCGCAACAAATTGCACCGATCTTCGCCTTATCGCTTGAGGGAACACATGAGACGACTGACATGGTGTGCCGTCTGCGTGGCCGGCATTGTTGTCGTTGCCGCGCCGCGCGGACAGAGCCAGGCGGCCCGCGGTCGATTGCTCAGGATTATCCCCGACTCCATTGGGGCGATGCGCGAATGGGATGACGCGGTTGAACGGATGATCCGAGACGACGGGCTTCGCGTGCGGATGCAGCGCGCCGACACGCTGCTCCCAGGCCGCACGGTCGAACAGCTCGTTCAGTACTACAAGGGTGTGCGCGTTTGGGGCGGCACCGTCAGCCGGCAACTCGACGGCACACGAGTCGTCTCCGTGTCCGGCACCGTCTATCAAGGGCTCGACTTCGACGTGACGCCCACGCTCGACCGTGATGCCGCCATGACCACGCTCGAGAATGTTGGCGGCCCGCTCCTCACGCCTGCCACCGAACCAGAACTCGTGATCCTACCCGACGACGGCGGCGCTTTCAGGCTTGCGTGGATGGCGACGGTCCACACACGCACCGATGTCGTCCGATTCTTCATCGACGCGAACACGGGGGCAGTCGTCAGGCGCTACAGCATGCTGCAGCGCCAAGCGCCCAACGCGACAGTTATTCGGGGCATCGGCGTACTGGGTGACGAGAAGAAAGTCAGCGTGACGCCATTCGCCGGGGCCTTCATCGCGGCCGATTCGCTGCGGCCTCCTGTGATCGAGACCTACGATCTGAGGGGCGACCTCGACAGGGCCATCGAGATCATTTTCGAAAACAGCATTCAGCTCAGAAGCGCCGATATCGCGTCAAACAGATCGAGCAACTGGATCGATACGCCCGTCGTGGACGCCCACACCTACGCGGCATACACGTACGACTACTACTACAAACGGTTTGGGAGGAGAGGGCTCGACAACGCCAACCGGCGTCTTGTGAACATCGTTCACCCCGTCAAACGATCAGACATCTTCGACGCGCCTGCAGATGTGCTCTTCATGCTCTACCTCAACGCGTTTTATTGCGGCGAGTGCGCGGGCGGTGTGATGGTTTTCGGCGAAGGGTTGCCCGGAGGTGTGTACCTGACGAACGGTCAACGCTTCGATTTTCTGGCCGGAGCGTTGGACATCGTCGCCCACGAGCTGACCCACGGCGTCACGAACTACAGCTCGCAGCTCGAATACGTCAACGAGTCTGGCGCGCTCAACGAAGCGTTCTCGGACATGATGGGCACGAGCGTCGAGTTCTTCTTTCAAAAACCTGGGAACGGGCCGCTGAAGGCCGACTACCTCATCGGCGAGGACGTGTTGACGTGCTGCGCCCCATTGTTCGGCGCACACGACGGTATCAGGTCTCTGGCCGATCCAGCCCGCGACGGTCAACCGGACCACTACAGCAAGCTGGTCGTTCTTCCTGCCGACGATGAACACGACAACGGAGGGGTCCATGCCAACTCAGGCATCCCGAATCACGCTTTCTACCTGGCGATCGAAGGCGGTACGAACCGTACCTCGGGCATCAGGGTTCAGGGAGTCGGCGCCTCCAATCGGGAACAGATCGAAAGGGTGTTCTACCGGGCGTTCGCGCAGTTGATGCCGTCCAACGCGAACTTCTCGATGGCGCGCGCAATCACGCTGCAAGCCGCACAGGATCTGTACGGCGCGGGGAGTCTGCCGTATAACGCCGTCCGTGACGCCTGGACCGCCGTGGGGGTGAAGTGATGCGTCTGCGGATTGCTTCGGTCGTCGTGCTCGGCTTCTCAAGCCTTTGGATTGCCGGCCCAGCACGGGCGCAGACAACGACACCGCCTGTCCGCACTCGCATCAGCATAAATGCGGGCTTCCAACCTGTCTCGACGACATTCGATGGTTCGACCAGCAAACCCCTGAATCTAGAGACCGCGATCATCGACACCACGTATCGAGTCAGTCGCGGGAAGTCGTTTGACGGCGGAGTGGCCTTCACGATGCGGAACGACTTCGCTGTCGGAATAGCCGTCTCATCGTTCTCAAAAGAGACGGATACAACCGTCAACGCGACGATTCCGCATCCGATTTTCTTCAATACACCACGGGCGATAGCCGGGACGCCGAGCGGCCTGACACGCCATGAACTGGTCGCCCATGTCCAGGCTATCTACGTCATTCGCCCGATCAATCGGCTGGATGTCGCGGTCGGTGTGGGGCCGTCGTTCTTCAGGGTCAGACACGAGTTCGTTTCCGACGTGTCAGTCACCGAAGTCTACCCTTACGACAGCACCACTTTTGCGGCGGCATCATCACAGCAGGCCACGAAGTTCAAGACGGGATTCAACGTGGGCGTCGATTTCGGAATTCGGATGGGCAGGTCCGTCGGGGTCGGCGGACTCGTTCGGTTCTCACGGGCGTCGGTTGACTTCGCGGTGCCAAACGGGAATCCGAACGTGACGGCCGACGTGGGCGGACTTCAGGCCGGGGCTGGTCTCAGATTCTATTTCTAGAGTGATCGGCTATACTGGCGCCGTTTCTCATCTCCAACTGCTTCAAGCGCCAGAGAGGCCGACGATGTCTACGAAGCCCACGAGCACACATCCTCCCGACGGCGACGACGCCGAGGTGTCCCCGTCCGCCGTGCAGCGTCATCAGTCTCGGCGCGACTTCATCAAGGTGAGCGCCGCGGGACTCGCCGGCACGAGCCTCGCCGCCGGCCTGGTCGGTACGGAAATGGCCTCGGGACAGGTCGCCGCCGGCCTGCGCTCGGCCCAGCCTCAGAATTTGATCGGCGATGGCCGGAGGCGCCGCATCCTGCTGCGGGGGGGCACCGTACTCAGCCTCGACCCGCGTGTGGGCGATTTCGAGAAGGCCGACGTCCTGATCGACGGCAAGACGATCGCCCAGATCGCGCCCACCATCGCCGCCGGCAACGCCGAAGTCGTCGACTGCTCGGGCACGATCGTCATGCCCGGCTTCATTACGACGCACCATCACCACTGGGAAACGCTCGGGCGCAGCATCGTCCCGGACGGGCCTTTCATACCAAACTCCCCCTGGCCGAAGGAAAGCTACGCGTCGTGGGGTGCCATTTGGGGTGCGGGCCGGATCGCGGCAGCGGGGACCCGGGGGAATCCGGGCAACGTCATCTGGGACTTGGGGCGGGTGCCGTACGATCCCGAGGACCTGTACATCGCGGAGCTCGTCGCCTGTCTGAGCGAGATCAGCGAAGGCATCACCTGCGGCACGGACACTTCGCAGGCCTCGCACACGCCGGCGCACACCGACGCGATGATCAAGGGGCTGATGGACTCCGGCCGCCGGGTTGTGTTCGACTACACCGGAGGGACCAACCGCAGCGCCGAGGGCTTTCCGTACGAATACCCCGGCGCCATGAACGACACGACCAAAGGGATCGGCCGGCTTGCCAAGACCTACTTCAGTTCAAAAGATCAGTTGGTCACGCTGGGCTTCGCCGGCGGCCCGGGACCGGCGTTCCCCGGCGCCCCGTACACGGGGTGGCAGCTCGGCCGGTCGTTCAGCGCGTATATCAACAACCACAGCAACGGTGCTGGATGGATGACGCCAGGCGCCGATCCCAAGAACGGCACTGACTGGTCCGACATCACGTTCGTCCACTGCGTCCGGTGGCAAGACAACCCATACGCGCAGATCGGTGCCGGCTCCTCCGGGTACCCGAACAGCAGCGCATCGAAAGCGTGGGAGGTCTGCCGCGACCGAGGCGCGCATGTCTCGATCGCCCCTCTCATCGAGATGCAGATGGGGCATGGCATGCCGCCGTTTCAACAGGCGCTCAATCACGGCATCCTGCCCAGCCTGAGCCCCGACGTCGACACGAACATGACCACCGATCCGTTCTCGCTGATGCGGGGCGCCTTCTGTCTGCAGCGCGCGCTGGCGAACGACCTCGCCTTCAAGGAGAGCAACCCCGGCAATCTGCCGATCCCGCAACTGGTCACGTCGCGCCAGTGCATCGAGATGGCCACGATCGCGGGTGCCGCGGGGAGCGGCCTCCTGAACAAGGTCGGCACGCTCACGCCGGGCAAGGAAGCCGATATCGTCGTGCTCGACGCGCGGAGCATCAACACCTGGCCGATGAACAATGTGCCGGGCACGATTGTGACCATGATGAATCCCCGCCACGTCCGCGACGTGCTGATTGCGGGGAAGGTGGTGTTCTGGAAGGGCAAGCTCGTGGGATGGAACGTCGACCAGGTGCTCCGCCAGGTTGAGCAATCGCACGAGCGGGTGCTGGCGCGGATCAACGGCCCGGCGAAGGTCGGCAGGCTTCCCCCGGGCAACAACAGCTTCACCAACCCCTATCGGCCGAACTTCCTGGGCGACTGCTGTTACAAGGGGCTGAATACCGAGGCGCCCGAGTACGTGTTGAGGCCGTGACGTCGACCAGTACACGGACGAGGTTCCCTCTTCAGAACGTGAGGCGCACGCCGGTGTGGATGGCGCGCGGCGGCTGAACGGCGGCCGTCAATCGCGACTTCGGGCCGGTCACCGGAAATTCCTCGACCTCCTTCGCGTTGTTGAGGAGATTGTACGCGTCGGCGAAGGCGACGACGCGCCGCGCGCCGACGCGGAATCCCTTCTGGAGCCGCACGTCGACGGTCATAGTGTAGGTGAACCGCGTCTTGCCATTCGGAAAAGCACGCACGGCCTCCGCCCCCTGATTGAGGTTCTGCATGACGACCAGCCGCGCGAAGTGCTGGCCGTCCTGGTAACGTGCCGCGATGCCCAGCGTCACCTCCTTGCCGAACCGATAGACGCCGGCGGTCTTGATCGTGTAGCCGCGCTCGGTGAACAGCCGTCCTCGCGCGAACGTCCGCGCATTCGGATCGGCGAAGACCTCGCCGAGCACGCCCTGATCGTTTTCGGTCGCCTGGAACCCCCGGTTGGCGGACAGGCCTTCGGACCGTCCGGCGGTCGCGCCCGCGATCAGAAACACGCGCTCGGTTCGAACGTGCCCCGTCACGTCGACACCGACAAATGTCGCCTCGGCGTCTGCCGGATTCGTCAGGAGATAGCGATCGGCGCCGAACGTCGACGGCGCCCGGTTGTAGAACGGCAGCAGCTGACGGGTTGAGCCGGTCGCGAGATCGACGCCCGCATCGGGAACGCTGAGAATCGAGTAAGTGGACGCGGGGACGCCCACGTTCTCGACGCCGAGCAGTTGCTTTTCTCGGCGCACGATGGCGTTGATCCTGACGAGCGCGGAGGGGCGCGGGCGAGACTCGACGCCGAACGTGATCTCGTCCATGTACGGCCGCCCGAGCCGTGGATCGATTTGCGAGAAGCCGGGGTTGCCGCCCGTGCCCGGTCCGACGCGCGCGATGATGGGACCGGCGTCGCCCGGCTGCGGCAGCGCGGCGCCGGCCCAGCGATACACGTTCGCCACCGGCGCACTCGCGTCACCGTACGCCAGGTCGCGCAGCGGCAAGCGGTACCCGTACCGGCCGAAGTTGATGAAGCTGGCGATGCGTCCGGTCGGGATCATCTCCCACCGCACGCCGCCTCGAGGCAGCCAGTTGTGCCACGACACGCCGGTCGTGCCCGCGGCGGCCGATCCGCTGATGCGCTCGAAGCGGACGCCGGCATCGAGCGTCACGCGCGGCATCAGCTCGAGGCGATCGCCGGCGTACAACGCGAACGACGTGTCGTGCCATCGCGACGCGTCGTGGGGGCCTTCGAACTCCCACAGGCGAGCCGGCACGCCGTCGACCATCTCGCCGACGCGACCGGCAAACCGGGCGTCGGCATGTGTGGCGGCGCCGCCGAGCTCCATGCCCGCAATCCACGCGTGCTCACGCGCTTCGTTGACACGTCCGGTCCCCTTCGCTTGCGCGCCGAGCGACCAGGCGCGATCGAACTGGTGCCCGGCCAGCAGATCCGGTACCGGCCCGTCGCGCAGGCGCTCCATGACGATGGCCGGCGTCGGCAAAAGATCGGGCGTGCGCGCACGCATCGTGAAGCCGGCAAACGTGCTCCAGGCCGCGCCGCGCGCCGGCCGGCGCTCCCACGCCGCCTGCGTGTGCAGCGCCCGGTCGCGGGTCAGCGCCTGCGGCTGATCGAACGCGACGCGGTTGTCGGAGGGATACGCCGCACGGTTGGCCCATCCAATCAGCCGAAACTCGTCGATGGCGTTTGGCGTGAACACCACGTTGGCGAACATCGAGCCGAGCGAGGAGTCGATCGCCGACGCCGCGCCGCGCGCAAACCGCGACGATCTCGTCCACGTCGTCGCCAGCAGCAGGCCGAGGCGACCCGGAATCAGCGGACCGCTGAGCAGCAGGTCGGCGTCGGTCCACGCGTTCAAGCGCGCGATGGCCGGCGGGTTGGCGGTGGCGGTGCCGGCCAGCAGACCCGGCGGCGATCCGACGAAACTGATCTCGCGCAGCCACGTCGCCGCCGGACGCCGCGGCTCGAGGAGGACGGCAAGGCCTGGGGCGTTGACGTCGATCGGCATGAGGCCGGTCGTGATGTCGACGCGCTCCCAGGCGTGGACGCCGGGAACGAGCAGCGGCACGCCGCCGCCGGACGGGTCGGTGATGTCCGCCGCGCCGACGCGGAACAACGTCTGGGTCCACGAGCTGCCGTGGCCACCCATCCGACCGGGCAAACCGGTCGTGAGGCCGCCGGTGTCCACGCGGTCGCCGATGACGTCGGCGAGCGCCGAATCGATCAGCGTGTCCAGGCTGCCGCTGGCGGGAAGGTCGGCCAACGCATCGACCGTCAGAGTGCTGCCGAGCGGCTGCCGATCCGGTGCATTCGGCGGCGGCTGCGGCGTCTGCGCGCCCACAGGCGCGGCACAGATCACCACGAGTGCGACGATTGTGGCCGGACGGAGAGCGATCATGTCGGAGGTGCGCGCGGACGGGGCGGCGCGAAAGCACAATCGTACTATGTTTGCCGTCGACCCACGGCGTCTGAGCGATTGTGTATTGACAGTTGACGGCAACATCGACATATTCGCAGCGACACACTCGGCTCACCGACCGACAGGAGGACCTGCGATGGGACGCGATTGCGACTCACAACTGCCACCACGGAACCTCCTCACCCGCCGCAGCGTGCTGCGACGCGCGGGCTGGGTCCTCGGGGCGGCCGCGGTGCCCCTGCGCGTGCGCTTGACCGCGCAGTCCGCCGTCAGTCCGGTCATGACGACGCTTAGTACTTACATGAGCGAGGCCGGCACGCGTGCGCTTCCAGCCGAGGTGATCGAGAAAGCCAAGCGTCACATCCTCGACACGCTGGCGGCCATGGTGTCGGGCTCCGAGTTGCCCCCTGGGCAGGTGGCGATCAAGTTCGCCCGCGCGCGCAGCGGCGAGAAGACGGCGACGGTCGTCGGCTCAAACGTCCTGTGCGGAGCGATCGAGGCGGCGCTCGCGAACGGGATGCTGGCTCATTCCGACGAAACCGACGACACGCACGCGCCCTCGCTGTCGCATCCAGGATGCGCGATCGTCCCGGCGGCGCTGGCGGCCGCCGAGCAGTTCGGCGTCGACGGGATGCGGTTTCTGCGTGCGGTGACGCTCGGCTATGACGTCGGTCCGCGCGTGACGATGGCCATGGGCCGCGGGATTCCGATGTACGAGGGGCACAAGAGCACGCACAGCATCGCCGGTGTGTTCGGGGCGGCGGCAGCGGCCGGCTGCGCGGCGGGCCTCAACGCTCAGCAGATGCGATGGCTGCTCGATTACACGGCCCAGGAGTCCTCCGGCATCGCCGCCTGGCAGCGCGATACCGAGCATATCGAGAAGGCCTTCGTTTTCGGCGGCATGCCGGCGCGCAGCGGCGTTACGGCCGCCCTGCTCGTCGAGCTTGGCGCGACCGGCGTCGACGACATTCTTTCGGGTGCCGACAATTTTCTTTTGGCCTACGCGCCCCAAACCGATCCGGCCAAGCTCGTCGAGAAACTCGGCGAACGCTACGAGATCACGCGGACGAGCATCAAGAAGTGGACCGTGGGATCGCCCATCCAGGCGCCGCTCGACGCGTTGGACACGCTGCTCAAGCGGCGCGCCTTCCAGCCGGACGAAGTGCAACAGATGACTGTCCGCGTCGCTTCCAGCGAAGCGTCCGTCGTCGACAACCGCGAAATCCCGGATATCTGCCTCCAGTACATGATGGCGGTGATGCTCGTCGACAAGACCGCCTCGTTCCGAGCGGCGCACGAAACGGCACGGATGAAGGATCCGGCGATCCTGCGGCAGCGGGCCAAGGTGAAGCTGGTCTACGACGAGGAGCTGGAGCGCCGCTTGCCGGCGCGGGAGGCAATCGTGGAGGTCGCGCTGACCGACGGCACGCGCCTGAACGAGCGCGTCACGGCGGTGCGCGGCACGGCCGAAAACCCGATGAGCCGCGAGGAGGTCGCCGCGAAAAGCCGCGACCTGATGACGCCGGTCCTCGGCGCCGCGACCTCGGCGAAGCTCATCGAGACGGTGCTCG
>JAHFUJ010000197.1:2585-8772 GCA_023265105.1 Acidobacteriota bacterium | reverse complement strand
TGGACACGCGCAGCGACCTCTTTTCGTTCGGCGTCGTGCTCTACGAAATGGCGACGGGGCAGCGGCCGTTTGACGGGCGGACGAGCGCCGTCATCTTCGACGCGATCTTGAATCGTCCGCCGGCGCCGGTGTCGCAGCTCAACCCGAGCGTCCCGCCGGAGCTCGACCGGGTGATCGCGCGCAGCTTGGAGAAGCCTTTAGATCGGCGGTATCAACACGCGCGGGAGATCCTGGCGGATCTTCGCGCGCTGAAGCGAACGCGGGAGTCGGCGGCGGCCCACAGCAGCGGAAGCATCGCCAAAGCGCTGCCGTCAATTGCCGTGCTGCCGTTCACGAGCCTCAGCGCGGACAAGGAGCAGGAATATTTCTGCGACGGCGTTGCTGAAGAACTCATCAATGCGCTGTCGGCGCTGCAGGGCGTCCGGGTGGCGGCTCGTTCCTCCGCCTTCCAATTCAAGGGGCAAGCGCAGGACATCCGCAAGGTCGGCGAGCAACTGCATGTGCAGACGGTCCTCGAAGGCAGCGTGCGGAAAGCGGGGAACCGCCTGCGGATCACCGCGCAGCTCGTGAGCGTGAGCGACGGTTACCAGCTCTGGTCCGAGCGGTACGACCGCGAGATGGACGATGTCTTTGCGGTCCAGGACGACATTGCGCGGGCGATTGTCGACAAGCTGAAGGTGAAGTTGGGTGGCGAACCGGACCGGCCTCTGGTGAAGCCGCACACCGATGATCTCGAAGCTTACAACCTGTATCTCCAGGGTCGCCACTACTTGTCGCGACGCTCAGCCGGCTTTTTGCAGCGTGCGATGGAATGTTTTGAGCAGGTGATTGCGCGCGATCCGTCGTACGCGCTGGCCCACGCCGGATTGGCAGACGGGTATAGCGTCCTCGGGATCTATGGCGTGCTTGCGCCCCGGGTGGCGTTTGGCAAAGCGAAGCTCGCAGCCGAACAGGCGATCAAGCTGGATGAGGAGTTGGCCGAGGCGCACCAGGCGATGGGGCTCGTTCATCATTTTTTCGACTGGGACTTCGCGGCAGCGGAGCGCGAATTTCGGCGAGCGATCGCACTGAATCCGAACTCCGGGCTCACGCATGCGACGTTCGGAGTGTGCTTGTCGCACGTCGGCCGGTTTGATGACGCGATCGCCGAAGCCACGCGGGGCCGCACGCTGGAGCCGGTGTCGGGACTCGTCGGGTTTTACCTGGCGGCAATCTTGTCGCAGGCCCGCCGGCATGACGAGGCGCTCGACGAATGCCGGAAGGTCCTCGAACTCGACCCCGGCTTTGCGATGGCGCTTTGGATCGAGGCAGCCGTTCTATCAGCCCTGGGCCGGCACGAACAAGCGATCGAAGCGGCGGAACGCGCGGTGATGCTGACGCGGCGCCAGAGCTTTTTTCTGGGAGGCGCGGCCCGGACGTACGCAGCGGCCGGACGTCGCGAGGACGCCGAAGCAATCGTGAACGAGCTTGGCGAGCGATCCCGGCAGGACTATGTGTCGCCGCTCTATTTTGCCGACGTCGCGACAGCGCTCGGGGAGATCGACCGGGCCTTTGAGCGGCTCGAGCGCGCCTGCGAGGACCGCAGTCCTTTTCTCCGGGCGGCGGGCGTCGTTCCGATTTACGATCCCCTCCGCGGTGACCCCCGGTTTGAGACGTTGCTGAAGAAGGTTGGGTTGGAAGGCGTCTCGCCCGCGTCGCGCTGACGCAGTGTCCGGCTTGAGCCGGACGCTGAGAGGTCCGCCTGAAGGCGAACGCCACGTACGACGGTCCGCCTGAAGGCGGACACTACGTACTATTTTCCGTACGTAGTGTCCGGCTTTAGCCGGACCGTGATCCGAATCAAAAGCTGGCGCAGTTCGTCACTTCTTCGGCCATCGGACCGAGGCTCGACACGAATCCGCCGCCGCGAGACGAGGAGCGAATGAACGTGCTCGAGGCGTCGAGCGGCAGCGTCGCGACGTTCCGGCAGAACGCCGTCCACTTGCTGTCCTGATACAGATACTGTTCGACATTGGACAGATAAAACGCGGTCACCGTCGCGCCGTGCGCCTTCAGATACGCGCCGACGGTGCGAATGGCCTTCGGCCCGCCGAAGTCGCCGACGACGGGAATCACGAGGTTCTTGGACTCGAGATCTTTGAGCAGAGCAAAGCTGCTCTCGCTGGCCAGATAACTGCGGTTGACGCCCGCCTCGTCGGTTTGCGTCATGAGCTCCGCATAGTTCGGCGCGGGACGGACCCGAAAGCCCCTCAAATAAAACGCCTGGTAGATGTAGCGGATGCCGGCCAGATCGCCGGCCGAGAGCGGGATGCCGTGCGCTTTCGTCAGATGGTTCAGAATGGCCCTGAAGTTCTGTTGGTACAGCGTTTCATCGGCTCTGGAGGTACCGAACGTCGAGAAAAGCTCAGCGGCTGTCGACGAAGGCCCGAGGCCCGGCGGGCGCGGCTTCGAGAACAGCATCGACACGAAGTCGGCGCGATCTTTCGAGAGCTCGAAGAGCGCTTTGTACACGAGCTGCACCAGCATGTTGCCGCGGCGGATATCGAAGATGATCGCGAAGGCCGGGCGCAGGGCGGCGATGTAGGTGAAGTTCTGCTCGGGACCGACCCCGAGATAGACGCCGCCCGGCCGCGTCCGGCCGACCAGGTCCGGGATGACGTGCTGGAACCACAGTTCGTTCGACGTCAACGTGTCGGAGCGGAAGAAGCCGTTGGGCTCGGACGAGTCGGTCGCGATCTGCCAGAAGTCCTGGTCGCTGAGGCGCGAGGGCAGTTCGGCGCCGCGAGCCGTGGGGTGGGGAGCCGCGGGCGTAAGACCGACCGCGAGCGCGAGGCCGACTGCGAGGAAGAATCGCCGTGTCATCAGTGTGTCGTTTCGTGAACGGTGGGATAATGTTACGCTAATCGGGACGTAACGGGAAGAAAGGGGAGATCTGATGTTGCTGCACCTTGCAAGAATCTTCCGTGGATCGGCGTGGATCGCCCTGGCGGTCGTCGTCGCCTTGCTGGCGGGAGGCTCGCCGGCGCAGGCGCGGGTGAAGAAGGTCGTCGTCGACAAGAAAGTGTCGCCCGCCTTTAACGCCGCATCGTTCGGTACGGCCGGCCAGTACGAAACGATCGCAGGCCGCGCCTTCGGGGAGCTCGATCCGAAGGATCCGCACAACGCGGTCATCACGGACATCGGCCTGGCGCCGAGGAACGCGAACGGCAAGGTGGAGTACATGGCCACGTTCTTCCTGGTCAAGCCGATCGACATGTCGAAGAGCAGCCACTTGATGTGGGAAGACGTGCCGAACCGCGGCGGCAGGATCACGATCGTAGCTGCGGAGCGGAACTCTGGCGACATCGGTTTGAGCAGCGGATGGCAGGGCGACAACTCCGGCAATACGGTTCCCGGCGAGAACAACGACTACGTCGTCGTGCCGGTCGCGAAAAATCCGGACGGCTCGCCCGTCACCGGGCCCGTCATGGGGCGCATCGTCAACGTGAGCGGCCCCAATTCGCAGCAGATGTTCGTCCAGGGCAACCCGGTGCCGTACAAGCCGATGAGCCTCGACACGACGCAGGCCACGCTCACGACCCATGCGTCCGAGAGCATCGACGGCGTCATCGGCGCGACGGCCACGATCCCGAGCAGCGACTGGGCGTGGGCGAAATGCGGCGCGGACAACCCGTTTCCGGGCACGCCCGATCCGACGCAGATTTGTTTGAAGAACGGCTTCGATCCCAAGCTGCTCTATCAGGTGGCGTTTACGGCCAAAGATCCCTACGTGCTGGGGATCGGTTTCGCGGCGTTCCGCGACATGGCGTCGTTCTTCCGAAACGCGGCGCACGACGAAAACGGGACGCCCAACCCGGTGGCCGGGCAGGTGTCGTGGATCATCACTCGCGGTGTCTCGCAGTCAGGCAACTTCCTCAGGGCGTTGCTGCAGCTCGGGTTCACCCAGGACGAGGACAATAAGAAGGTGTACGACGGCGCGTGGCCGATCATCGCCGGCCGGCGCATCACGCTCAACTCGCGCTTCGCCATGCCGGACGGCACGCTGAAGCTCTACGAATCGGGCAGCGAAGGGCCGCAGTGGTGGGGCGACTGGCCCGATCCGGTGCGCGGCTTGCCGACCAAAGGCATTCTCGACCGTTGCAGAGCCAACAATACGTGCCCCAAGATTATCGAGCACGCCGGCTCGGCGGAGGTGTGGGGCCTGAACCTGACGCCAGGCTGGGTGGGCACGGCAGCCGATGCCGACATCCCGCTGCCGACGAACGTTCGCCGGTACTACATTGCCAGCACGCAGCACGGCGGCGGCGCCGGCGGCTTCGACGTCAACCCGCCGGCTCCTCCTAATTGTCCGGGGACCAACTTCGGCAAAGGAATGTTTCCCGCCAACCCGGTCCCCCACACGCAAACGGTGAACGCCCTGCGGTTCCACTTTCGCAACTGGGTCATGAACGACATCGCGCCACCGCCGAGCCAATGGCCGACGCTGAAGGACCGTTACCTGGTGGACGCGACGAAAGAGGCGATGGGATTCCCGACGATTCCGGGCGTGCCGCCGGCCATACCGACCGGCTTGATCAATCCGCTTCTCGACTACGACTGGGGCCCCAAGTTCGACTACACGGACGCATCCGGCGTCAAAACGAAGATGCCGCCGACCATCAAGCACGTCCTCAAGCTGAAAGTCCCGCGGGTGGATGCCGACGGCAACGAGCTCGGTGGGGTGCCGGTCGCGCTGCGCGACGCACCGCTCGGGACGTATCTCGGGTGGAACATCACGGCGGCCGGCTTCCACGCAGGGAAGGTCTGCAATTATGCGGGCGGCATGATCCCGTTTGCCAAGACCCAGGCCGAGCGTGTGGAGAACGGCGATCCGCGCCTGTCGCTGGCCGAACGCTACAAGACTCACGCGGGGTATGTCGACGCGGTGAAAGCTGCCGCGGCGAACGCGGTCGCGAAGGGGTTCCTGCTGCAGGCGGACGCGGACGCGCTCGTGGCGCAGGCGGCTGCGGGCAACGTGCTTAATCCATAAGCGCTCGCCGTTGACCGGTGCGCCCCTCCGTGCTAGGTTATCGCGAGATCCCATGCGAACAGGACTCGACGACTGGGACCACTCGACGCTCCAGCTCCTGGGGGAAGGTCGATAAGAGGGAGGGCCGTTTATGCGAAGTTTTCTCGGCGTTGTGATCCTTGCTACGGCGTCCGTTGTTGCAGTCGGAGTCATGGTCGACGCCAACGGGCCTCCGCCGTGGGCGTTCGGCTTCGCGACGCCACCGCCGCCCGCCGGCACGCCACCGCCGGCTCCGCCAGCCGCACCGCCACCCGCGGCGGCCCCGGACGAAACGCTCAGAACTCTTCCGGGCAGCACGCTGTCCTTCAAGTTGGCGCAGGTCCGCGATGCCTTCGGGCCGGCCGATTGGTATCCCGGTGACCACCCGACGATGCCCGACGTCGTGGCGCACGGCAAGAGACCAAACGTGCGCGCGTGCTCCCTGTGCCACTACCCCAACGGCAAAGGTCGTCCAGAAAATGCCGGCGTCTCGGGTCTTTCCGCCGCCTATTTCATCCAGACGATGGCCGATTTCAAGAACGGCAACCGAAAGAGTTCGGACCCGAGGAAAGCCAACACGAATCTGATGATCGATTTCGCGAAGAACATGACCGACGACGAGGTGAAGGCCTCCGCTGAGTACTTCACGCAGATCAAGTGGACGACTCCTTGGATTAAGGTCGTCGAAACCAACATGGTGCCGAAGACTCGCATCGCCGGAGGCATGTTCCTCGCGCTGGAGGGGAGCGAGAAGGAGCCGATCGCCGGTCGTATCATCGAGACGCCGGAAAACATGGAAGCGACCGAGCTGCTGCGTGACGCACGGTCCGGGTTCATCGCGTACGCGCCGACGGGCAGCCTCAAGAAGGGCGAGGAGCTGGTCAACAAGGGTGGCAACGGCAAGACGACGCAGTGTGCGGTCTGCCATGGTCCGGACCTGAAAGGCCTCGGCCCGGTGCCGTCCATTGCGGGCCGTTCGCCGAGCTATACCATGCGCCAGCTCTACGACATGCAGCAAGGATCTCGCAAGGGGATGTGGACCGACCTGATGAAACCGGTCGTCGCCAAGTTGACCGAGGAAGATATGCTGGCGATTTCCGCTTACACGGCGTCGCGCATGCCGTAGTGTTGTTGTAGTGT
>JAHFUJ010000197.1:0-2485 GCA_023265105.1 Acidobacteriota bacterium | reverse complement strand
GATCTCGCAAGGGGATGTGGACCGACCTGATGAAACCGGTCGTCGCCAAGTTGACCGAGGAAGATATGCTGGCGATTTCCGCTTACACGGCGTCGCGCATGCCGTAGTGTTGTTGTAGTGTCCGCCTTCAGGCGGACCTCCTACGGTCCGGCTAAAGCCGGACACTATGTCAGAGTGAGGGCCCGATCGCGAAAGCGGTCGGGCCTTTTTTTAATGATGCGGCGCCTTCGGGCGGGTCAAGTCGACGGGTATGTAGTGGACGTACGCGTTCAGCAGCTTGATGGCTTCTTCCTTCTCGTTCGCGTCGAGGGCGAGCAGGTCGCGCAGCGAGAGAATCCCGACCAGGTGGTCCGCGCTCAACACCAGGATGTGCCGGACACCCGCGCGACGCATCTGGCTCAGGCACGCTTCGTAGCTCTCGTTCACGTCGACGACGATCAGCTCCGTGCTCATCACTTCGGCGACCAGGGTGTGCCCGGGATCGCGTCCGGCCGCGACCACCCGGCACATGACGTCGCGCTCCGTAAAAATCCCCGCGACACGGTCGCCCTCCAGAACCGGCAGGGCGCCGATCTGGCGGTCCTTCATCAAGCGGGCCGCCTCGAAGACAGACGAGGAGGGAGCCACCACGACGGTGTCGCGTCCTTCGACCAGCTCGCGAATCCGCCTCACAAGACCCCCATTCTACTCCTCTCACGCCGGGGCGAGCGTGGTATGCTTGGCGCCGGCCAACCAGGGTGTTCCTGAAGGCGTAAACTGCAGCAAAGGAGCGACTGTATGGAACGAAAAAAGGCCGCCGACTTCCCGCAGGAACTGTTGGATCTCTTCCACCTCTACGTCCACGGCGACATCAACCGTCGTGCCTTCCTGGAAAAGGCAGGGAAATTCGCCGTCGGCGGACTGACGGCCGCGGGCATCTTCGAGATGCTCAAGCCGAACTATGCCTGGGCGCAGCAGGTCGCCAAGGACGACAGGCGAATTCGGGCGGAGTATGCGACCGTCCCGTCACCGCAAGGCACCGGCTCGATCAAGGGCTATTTCGCGCGGCCGGCCAGCACGACCGGCAAGTTTCCGGCGGTGCTCGTCATTCACGAGAACCGCGGCCTCAATCCCTACATCGAAGACGTCGCGCGACGTCTGGCCACCAGCAACTTCATGGCGTTCGCGCCGGACGGGCTGACCTCAGTGGGCGGATATCCGGGCGACGATGAAAAGGGCGCACAGCTGTTTGGCCAGGTGGATCGCCCGAAAATGCTCGAGGATTTCGTGGCTGCCGCCAATTGGCTGAAGTCTCGTCCCGAGAGCACCGGCCGGCTCGGCGCGGTCGGATTCTGTTTTGGCGGCGGCATCGTCAATACCCTTGCGGTTCGAATGCCGGACCTGGCGGCGGCCGTTCCGTTCTACGGCGCCGTGCCAGCGGCGGCCGACGTGGCCAAGATCAAGGCGGCTGTCCTGGTCCACCACGGCGAGATGGACACCCGCCTGGCCGAGACGTGGCCCGCGTACGACGCGGCGCTCAAGGCCGCCAACGTCCCACACGAGGGCTACATCTATCCCAAGGCTCAGCACGGCTTCCACAACGACACCACGCCGCGCTACGACGAAGCCGCGGCCAAGCTCGCCTGGCAGCGCTCGCTCGATTGGTTCAACAAGTACCTGAGAACCACCTAGCGGTTTCCCGGATCGCGAATTGAAGGGCTCGGCTGCTATGGCCGAGCCTTTCGCTTTGATGGAGACGTGGGCAACCCCGTGTCCCTCGCGCTTGGCGTTCGCCTCGGCGCCAGGGGTTGCCGCAATGAAATGCCCGCCACCACGATCGACACGATCGACCTCCGCTCGGATACGGTGACTCGTCCTTCGCCGGAGATGCGGGCGGCCATTGCCGGCGCCCCGGTCGGCGACGACCAGTTCGGGGAAGATCCCACGGTGAACCAGCTCCAGGAGCGGATCGCCGCGCTCCTCGAGAAGGAGGCGGCGCTCTGGTTGCCAACCGGGACGATGGCGAACCAGGTCGCGCTCCGGATCCTCACACGCCCTGGCGACGAGGTCATCGTGAGCCGCGAGAGTCATGCGGTCTGGCATGAAACCGGTGGGGCGGCGGCGAACTCTGGTGTTCAGTTCAGCGAGATCGGCGCCCAAGGCGTCTTCACCGTCGAGGAGTTCCTCGCTGCGCGGAAGCCACGCGGCCATCTCCTCTATCCGCCAACGACGCTCGTAGAGATCGAAAACACGCACAACCGGGCGGGCGGAGTGATCTTTCCCCACGAAGAGGCCGTGCGCATCTGTGCCGCGGCGCGGGCGCACCGGATCTCGACGTACCTTGACGGAGCGCGGCTCTGGAACGCCGCCCGTGCGAGCGGCCGGCCACCGGCGGAGCTGGCCGCGCCTTTCGATCTCGTCTCGGTCGCGCTCTCGAAGGGACTCGGCGCGCCGGGGGGCTCCGTGCTCGCCGGGCCGCGCGACCTGATCGAGCGGGCCGTTCGTC
>JAHFUJ010000196.1 GCA_023265105.1 Acidobacteriota bacterium | reverse complement strand
TTCAGGACATGGACAAGATCCTCGTGCTGCACAAAGGGCAGCTGCGCGAGTCGGGCACGCACCAGGAGCTGCTCGGCCAGCGCGGCATCTACTTCAAGCTGTTCGAGCTGCAGTACAAGGCCGGCGGAGCACGTCTCGCCGCCTCGGCTACGACGGGGGAGCGGCTGCCGGTGCCGGTGAGGGGAGCGGCGCCGGTTCGGGGCGCTTGAAGATCCGCTCCATCACGCTCGTGTCGTCGCGCGCGGGTTCCAGCCAAGACACAGTTCCACCTGTTCGACAGCACGAGTACGTTTGCGCCCGCCGCGGCCGCGAACGTGGTTTTCGCCTGAATCGCAATCTCGCAGACGTTCTGATGCGGTCAGATGCTCGACACAGACGCTATCACCGAGCTTGTCACTGGCGCTGCTGGCCGCCGAACCGATAGCCGTCGCGATGAACACCTCGGTCGTGGACAGGTTCTCGCCCGCGAGGTTGTGGAGCCGAACACCGCCCCGCAGTTGCAGCCTTTGGCGGATTCGTCGGGACATGCCGGCGATGATCGTGAGATTCCCGACGCTGCTCGCGTTGCACCCACGGGTGATGAAACGTCAGAAAAGCCGATCGTTCGGCTTCTTCCTCCAGGGGCAGTGAATTGCGGGTCGTAAATCCCGTTACCAACCTGTCTCCTCGGTAAATCTCGGAGGCGTCAGATGGCTTGAGCAACTAAAGAAATTAAGACGGATGTGGCGATAGTGGGGCGCCTTTTACGTCTTCTGCAGAATGACGAAGGCGTTTGCTGGAATACGGATTTGGATACGACCGGTTCCTGCGGGCAGGTCCGCCCCGTCATTGCCGACATTGTCCCCGCCGTAGATGGCGGCGCCGCTGTTGAACAATTCGCGCCACTCGCCGTCCGGCAGCCGCCACGGGTCGGTCTGGATCACGTATCCGTCGAATACCCGGTTGTTGAGGCTCGCCACGACCAGCAGCTCGTCACTCCCCGCTGAGCGCCTGAACGCGACGACCCGTCCGTCGTTGTTCACATGGATGATATCGATGTTCCGCACGCGCACCGCTGAATGCCGCCGACTGAAGCGAATGGCGTCCTGGTAAAAGCGAAACAGCTGTGCCCCGTTGCCCGCGCGCTCGCCGGCGATGTCCTCGCGGTTGGCCATGAAGGTGTCGTACCGGTATGGCTTCTGCGCACCGATCTCCTCGGCCATGAAGAACATCGGCGTGCCGGCCGAGAACAGCGACAGGCCGAACGCAACGCGCGATCGCGCTTCAGCGTAGGCGCGGGCGGCTCCAATCAGTGCGGCACCATTGGCCGCGCAGGGCATCGTGCGCATCGAGCCACCGGAATTGCCTGCCTCGTCGTGCGACTCGTGGTAGACGATCTTGTTGTGCTTGCTGTCGTAGAGCACGCTCGCGAACTGACTCATGTCAAGCGGCCGGTCGTCGCCGTATCCAACCGACTTCAGGAGCCGTGCCCGACCGCCGGCCATGTCGGAGTCGCCGATGAGGTTGTGGCAGAAGGCCGCATACCACGTGGCGTCGAAGCCGAGTCCACCGGCCTCGGGGAGTTGTGTGACTTTGTCCCATTCGGAGTGGTCCTCGGCGATCAGCATCGCCGTCGGCTTGATCAGCCGCAGCGTGCGGCTCCATTCGCGCAGTGTTTTCGCGCCAAACTGGTTCGCGCTGCCAACGCTCCTGCCGTCGGCGTGCAGGACGTTGTCGCGGTGCATCGCCTGAGTCAGGTCCACTCGCAACCCGTCCACGTGGGACTCCTCGATGAATGCCGCCGCACTGCTCACGAACACGTGCCGGACCATCTCCTCCCAAAAGCGCGGCGTGAAGCCGGTCGAGCCGTTGTCCAGATACCCTTCATCGGGTGATGAGTAGTCGGAGCTCTTTCCTTCGTACCAATAGTAGATGTTCTGCTCCGGCGTGTCGGAATCGTAGGCCCATTCCGCTCGGTCGGCGTCGGGATCGAAATGGTTGTAGACGACGTCCTGGATCACCGCGATGCCGCGGCGGTGGCATTCCCGGACGAAGTGCTTGTACTGGTCGCGCCCGCCAGCGGTCGACTCGATGACGAAGTGGTGCGAGTCGCCGTACCCCCAACCGATGCCGGAGAACTCCGACATCGGCAGCAACTCGACCGCGTTGACGCCTAGATCGCTCAAGTGTTCCAGCAGTGCCATCGCATCTTCGAGATTGCCGGGCCGCGCCTTGCCGAAGCCCAAGGCGCCGATATGCAACTCGTAGATGACCATGTCTTCGATACGACTCGGCACGGGCAGGCCTGGCGAGAACTCATGGGCCCAGAAGTCTCCTTCGGGAATTCGGATCACGGGTTGCCCGGGAGGCGGCACGAGAGCTTGCGACACGGTGTCGAGGCTCACGACGAGGCTGCAACTCTTGGTGCCGTCGAGGCTGCTTGGGCCGCCGCCCCAGTGACCACCCCTGGGATTCTGCGTGCCGCGCCCGATTTGCTGGCGCGAGAAAATGTCCGTGCGATAGACCGTGCGCCCCTGTGCGTTCTTGACGCGATACATGTACGATAGGCCCTCGAGCGCGGCGAAATCCGGAATGATCGCGGTCTCCCAAATCCCGTCCGTCCCGGTCGCCATCGGCACTGGCGGGCGAGATGGATCGATCCCGTTGCCGTCGTCGGCGATGTAGCCGTTGGCCGGGTCGCCGAACACCACCTCCACTTGCTGGGCGTTGGGCGCCCACACGGCGAAGCGCAAACCGGGTTTCCCTGACCGGCCCCGTGCGAAGACCTTCCGCGCGCCCAGCCGCCGGGCGTATGTGAAGTAATACTCCTCCACCTGCGTGTCGCTGCCTGCGGGCCGGAGCTGGAACGCACGCACACGGTCGGCCTTGTTCGCATCGTTGACCTCGGTCGGAACGCCCGACACGTCCGCGATTGAAAGCGTGCTGAGCCTGACGCTCCACTGGAAGGTCTTCCCGACTTCGCTCTCCTCGAAGCGTATCGTCGCGGTGAATCCGGGGCAGCCATCCTCGGCCGTGACGTCTGCCATGTGCGTCTCCGAACAGTTCTGCGAAAAGCGGCCGGTCGGGTCCCAGCTTCCCAGTATCCGTGCGTTGCGGAAAATCTTCCGTTTGAGCCCAGTCAGATATCTGAACTGCACCGATACCGTTGCCATAATCTGCCCCTTGTCGTTGGATCGAAGCCCGTAGTATCCGAAAACTTGGCCGAGTTGTCACCGAGCTGGCCTGTCGTCTGCAGCAACGGTCTAAGCCCGGATTTCCGATTTCTCTGTGCTACCGTACCGACTGGATCAGTCGTTGCGGCCTAATTTTCATGGGTTCCGACGACGCCGGCCTGCTACTCGTCCGCGAGTTGGATGACCGCCTTGCCCTGGCGAACCTGATCGCAGAGCATCTGAGCGACTCCCGACAGGGGCTGAACACGCAGTTCCGTGTGGCGGACCTCCTGGCGTTCAGTTTACAGCCGCTTGGCCGACTATGAGGACCTGAACGACGCGGCGCGCCTGTCGGCGGATCCGACGTTTCGCTTGATCGGGTCACCGAAAATCTGGGACCGAGGCGCGGCTCGATATGGATTCCAGCGAGAGCGCGGAACGGCCGAGCAATGGATCAAGGAAGGCAAGCAGGCGGCACGTTGGACGCGGCTCTCGTGTTCCGGGCGAACGAGGTCCGGCTGCAGTTGAGCGTGCTGGCCTCCTCGGCAACCTGCGGCGGCGGCTGGTGCTGCCGAGGCGCATCGACCGCTGATCGTTGACCAGTGTGCAGCAGCGACTCGTCAAGACCGGCGGGCGCCTCGCGAAGAGGTGTTCGAGAAATGCCACGGAGCTGCGGCTGTTCCCGGCGATTTGACGTTGTGGCGGGTCAGGACGGCTGGCTTCAAGGCCGTGAGCGGAGCACGACGAGAATCTGGCTCCCACAAGCGTCCGTAGGTGTAGCATCGTGCAGGAGACATGAAAGCTTCAAAACCGCCGGATTCGACGGGGTCCTCCCGCGGCGGTGCGGTGAAGTCGCAAAAACCAGCGCGTGCCGAACGCGAGCGCCAGGTCGCGATCCGAAGGGATTCGGCGAACGCACTCGTCGATCGAGAGCGCGTCGTGTCGGCTCGTGAGGAGACGATGCTCGTCCGCGAGGCGGTTGTCAGGGCGCGAGTAGAGACTCTTCGTGGCCCGGAAGAAACGGTGCAGACTGGCGCGGAAGTTGAACGGCTGATGGGGCGGATTCGGGAAGTGAATGAACGGTTGATTGTCGCGGCGGTCCACGCGCAGACCATGTCGGAAGAAGCCCGAGAGGAGGCCGCGCAGGCCAAGACGGAGCTCGAACAGCTGATGGGCCAGATGCGAGATGCGAATGAACGATTGGTCGCCGCGACCGCTCACGCGCAGGCGATGGCCGAAGAAGCCGAGCGCGCCAAAGAGGATCTGATTCGTGAGAAAGCGCGGCTCGCCGAGACCGCGAGCGCGGCGCGCGCGACGTCCCTGCGAATGTCCTATTTGGCTCAGCACGACGTTCTGACCGACTTGCCGAACCGGCAGTTGCTGAACGACCGGCTCGGTGGCGCGATTGCTCTAGCCCGCCGTTACGGGAGACAGCTCGCGGTGCTGTTCGTGGATCTAGATCACTTTAAACACATCAACGACGCGCAGGGGCATACAAGTGGCGACCAATTGCTTAAGTCGGTCGCAGAACGATTGTTGACGTGTATACGCAGCTCGGACACCGTCAGCCGGTACGGTGGGGACGAGTTCCTCGTCTTGCTGTCGGAAATAGCGGATGCAGGAGATGCGGCCGTCAGTGTGAGAAAGATCATGACTGCGCTCACGCGGCCGTACCGCATCGCCCAGCACGATCTCCACATCACCGTGAGCATGGGCATCAGCGTCTTCCCTGGTGATGGTCAGGATGCGGAGACTCTCATCAAGCGTGCGGACATCGCCATGTACCGTGCGAAAGAGCAGGGGCGCGACGGTTACCAGTTCTTCAAGGAGGACTTGTACGTCGCGGCCCTCGAGCGGCAATCCCTCGAAGGGAGCCTGCGGAACGCCGTCGGGGGGCAGGAGTTTGTGTTGCACTACCAGCCAAAAATGAACCTCGAGACCGGCGCGATCATCGGCGCCGAGGCGCTCATACGCTGGCGGCATCCAGATCGAGGACTCGTTCCCCCCGCGCAGTTTGTGCCGATCGCCGAAGACTGTGGCCTCATCGTGCCGATCGGCCAGTGGGCCCTCCACGAAGCCTGCCGGCAAACCCGAGCGTGGCAGGATGCCGGCCAGCGGCCTCTGCCAGTGTCGGTCAACATCTCCGCCGTCGAGTTGAAGGCCAACGGGTTTCTCGAAGGTGTCCGCGGCATCCTGCAAAAGACACACTTGGAGCCACGGTACCTTGAACTGGAACTGACGGAAACCGTGCTCATGGCGCACGCCGAGATCACGACCCCCGTGCTTCAGGCACTCAAGGCCATGGGGATGCAGCTTGCGGTCGATGACTTTGGAACGGGATATTCGAGCTTGAGCTACTTGGCACAGTTTCCGATCGACACCTTGAAAATCGACCAATCGTTCGTACACCGGATCACCGCCGATCCGGACGGCGCCCCCATCATCACCGCGGTGATCAGCATGGGCAAGAGCCTCAAGCATCGGGTCATAGCGGAGGGCGTGGAAACCCAAGAACAGCTCGCATTCCTTCGGGCCCAGCGTTGTGGCGAGGGACAAGGCTTCTATTTCAGTCGGCCGTTGGCGGCGGAGCAGTTCGCCACGCTGCTGGGAACAGGCGTCGCTGGGCTCGGCACCTGAAGTCGGAGCTCAACCGGAGAAAATCATACGCCGTCAGATCACTCCATGCCTGATCGGTCCTCATGACGACCTGGGATACGCTGCGACCGGCGCTACGGCGAGTGCTGACTCAGCATGCTGGAACGAGCGCTGACGCACAAGCGATCGCCGCCGCGGCCCTTCGCGCGTACGAGTGCCTCGCTCAGGAGCTGGCGCCCTTGATCGGAGAGGCCGGCATCAATGCAGTGTGCGCCCGCAGCGTGCACCTGACGCAACGAGAATTTTCCTGGCTGGCGCCGGCCCGTTCCGCCGAGCCGCGCGATGCGCCGTTCACTCACGTCCGAGTGTCCCTGGAGCGGCAGGATTCGGCCGTGGCCACCGATGGCGCCATCGCCGTGCTCGCGACGTTCGCTGAGTTGTTGGCATCGTTCATCGGTGACGGCTTGACCACCCGTCTGTTGCGTGAGGCGTGGCCCGACGGTTTTTCTGGCGACACCACGCGGGAGACCAAGACATGAGCGAGAAGGTCCTCATCCGTCGTCTGCCCACAGGCGTGTCCGGGCTCGATGAAGTCCTGGGCGGCGGTCTGCCCGAGTTCTCGTTCAACCTGATCGCCGGTGCGCCGGGAACCGGCAAGACCACCCTCGTGCACCAGATCATGTTCGCCTTGGCGCGTCCCGATCGCCCCGCCCTGTTCTTCACCGTGCTCGGGGAACCGGCGCTCAAGATGCTGCGGTATCAGCAGCAGTTCACGTTCTTCGACGTCGCGAAGGTGAATGAATCGGTGCGTTTTATCAACCTGGGGTCGGAAGCCGTCACCGGCGGGCTCGGCGAGGTCCTGACACGCATCAACAACGAAGTTGAAGCGACGTCTCCCGGCGTCGTCATCGTCGACTCTTTTCGATCGATTGTGCGGATGGCCAGAGAGGAGAACGGGCGGCTCGACCTACAGCGCCTCGTGCCGGAGCTTGGCCTGCGTCTGACGGGATCGCAAGCGACGACGTTCCTCGTCGGCGAGTACCAGCCGTCGGAAAGTGAGGACAATCCGGTCTTCACCGTGGCGGACGGCCTGCTCTGGCTGTATCAAAGCATCGATCGCAATTCGATGGTGCGCAAGATGCAAGTCATGAAGCTGCGCGGCCAGGCGCCGATCCCCGGCCTGCACACGTTTCGCATTACGGACAACGGCGTTCAAGTCTTCCCGCGACTCATCATCGGCCCGGAGCGAACGCAGGCGTCCGGCCCTGCTGGCAAGACGACCCGAAGACGGCCACGACTCTCCGTCGGGGTGAAGGCTGTCGACGAGATGCTCGGTGGCGGGATTCCGTCCGGGTACTCCGTCCTCGTCGCTGGACCGTCTGGATCGGGCAAGACTATCTTGGCCACGCAGTTCATCAACGAGGGCGCGCGTCGCGGCGAACCTGGCGTCATCGCGGTGTTTGAAAAGCGCCCGAACGAATACGCACAGACCAGCGGCGGCGGGTTCGACCGACTGGTTCGCAATGGGCAGGTGAGCATCATCCACACACGCCCGCTGGATCTCTCGATCGATGAGACGTTGCACGAGCTGACCGACGCGATTCATCGCCTGAAGGCACGGCGCGTCGTCATCGATTCGCTGTCAGGATTCGAGCTGGCGCTCGCCCCCACGTTCCGCGAGGATTTCCGCGAGTCGCTCTACCGCCTGGTCGCGGTCTTGACCGGCATGGGCATCACGATGATGATGACGACCGAACTGGAGAACAGCTATATCGATCTCCGCTTCAGTCCGCACGGGACGGCGTTTCTGACCGATGCCATCATCTTGCAGCGGTACGTCGAGCTGAAGGGGCAGTTGGAGCGCGTGATGGCAGTGGTGAAAATCCGTGCGAGCGCCCATAGCAAAGAGCTGCGCATGTTCAAGATCAGCGACGGCGGCATCGTCGTCGGTGAACGAGTCGACCAGTATCAGGGGCTCCTGACTGGAAGCCCTCAACTGGTCCCGAGTGCCCGCCCCACGCCGCGTCCTCCGGACAAACGGCGGCCGAGGTCGTGAGACATGGAATCATCAAAACCGCTCGATTCGACTCGGTCCTCATGACGACGCGATGAACCCGCGACAGCCATCGCCGCCCGAACACGAGCGCGATGTCATGGTTCAAGCGGACGCAGCGAACGTCGTCCTCGATCGAGAGCGCGCCCGGTCGATGCGTGAGGAGGCGGTGCACAGCCGTGATGACGCGTTCGTTGTGCGAGAGGAAGCCCTTCGCGCTTCGGAAAAAGCGGCGAAGTACCCGCAAACCTGTTTACCTGGCCGTTACCTATGCGCTGTCCGTATGGTTAGACTCGCCACAGTGCGAGGCCGGCGGCGCGCGCCTCGCCGCATCGACAGGCTCGACATCGACGCGGCGACGCGCAAAACGCCTCGAGACGGGCGGCATCCACGACGTCGAGAGCGTGCTCGAATCCGATCCAACGAAGCTGGCTGAGATCGTCGGCGACCGCGCGATGGTGCAAAAGCTGCGCGATATAGCGACGCGCCTTGTCGGTCCGACTCGGCCCCGATCAGGCGACAGCACGCGGCAGACGTCCGTCGCTGGTCCCGCGCGTCAGCCGGGCGAGCGCCGCAAGAAGCAAGGGAAGAACTCCGAAGGGATCCCGCGGAGTACCCGATGTCGGTCTACGGCTACGGGCGCCGCGAAGGTCTATTTGCCGAGAAGGAACAGGCCGCGGTGCTCGAAGCGATGGGCGCACCCCGGCGCGAAAGGCAGGAAGTGGGGGCCAAGCGCGAGCGGATTCAGTTCGAGTACCAACGGCAACAGGAGCGCGACCAGTTCTTCCAGAACCTCCAGCTGGCGCCGATTCAGGGTGCGCTGGTGGGGCCAGCCGCCGTCTTCGGGAACGTCGTCAAGGGCGCGTACGGCGTCTACGTCATAGCCGACACCGGAGTCCAGGCGCATCGCGCGATAACCAGCGGTACTCCGAGCGATGTGGTCGGCGTCGCGCTGCCGCTGGTCGCGGGGATGTTCTTCCACGAGCTCATTGGCGGTGGCGAGCCGACCCCGCAAACATCCGG
>JAHFUJ010000013.1:6365-36199 GCA_023265105.1 Acidobacteriota bacterium | reverse complement strand
TGAACAGCGCCGTTTGTCGAGCTGGCGGCATAGGCCAGACGCGTCCCGTCCGGCGATAGCGCAAGCGCTGGCCTGCCCAGGTCTAAACGCTGGCCGGATGGCAGCGACATCGCAAAGCGCGTCACAGTCGCGGCTGGGGCTGGCTTGAGAATCCAGACGGCGACGCCGACGATCGCACAGGCCGCCAAACCCGCTGCGGCCCATCCGAGTCTCTTCAGCCAGTTCCTCCGGGCTGGGCCGGCGGCAGCGATGGCCGCGCCCGTTTGCGAGCCGGATTCGCTGATCCACCTCAACTGATCGGTCAGATCGTTGGCGGTCTGCCACCGCTCGTCTGGATCTTTCGCAAGGCACCGTTTCACGACGCGGTTGAGCGCGAGCGGCGTCATCGGCTGAAGCGCCGACATCGCCGGAGGATCGGACGACATGATCGCGCCGATCAGGCTCGCGTGGCTCTTCCCCTCGAACGCCTTCTTGCCGGTGGCCATCTCGTAGACGACCGCGCCGAACGCAAAGATGTCGGTCCGCGCGTCGGCTTCTTTGCCCTCTAGCTGCTCCGGGGCCATGTACTGCATGGTCCCCAGAATCGTGCCGTGCGCCGTGAGGCTCTCTTCAGTTGGCAGGGCCGAAAGGCCCAGGCCCCCACGGGGCGCGGTCCCTCCTGCCGGGCGCAGCTTGGCCAGTCCGAAGTCGAGCAGCTTGCTGCCCGACTTGGTGAGCATCACATTGCCCGGCTTCAAGTCCCGGTGCGTGATGCCCGCGCGATGGGCTTTGTCGAGCGCGTCGGCGATCTCGATCGCGTACCTCAGGACCTGGTCGAGCGGCAGCGCGCCTTTCTTCAAGCGGGCGGCCAGTGTCTCGCCGTCGAGATACTGCATGACGAGGAAGCGGATCGGAAGGGGATTGGGGATTTGGGATTCGGGATTCGGGGCGTCGCCGACGTCATAAAGCGCGCAGATGTGCGGGTGATCGAGCGACGAGATGGTGCGCGCTTCGCGCTCGAACCGCTCGCGGAATTCCGGATCCCCAGCCATCTCTTCGGGCAGGATTTTGATCGCCACGATGCGATCGAGGCGCGTGTCACGCGCTTTGTACACCTCGCCCATGCCGCCTTGCCCAAGCGGTGCAACGATCTCGTACGGTCCGAGGTGAGTCCCTGAGGTCAGTGTCATATGCGGGACTTCCTCCGCGGAAAACGCGCCACCGGCGCGTTTTCATAGGACTTAGCCTTCGCCGACGAACGCTTGGCTAAGTCCAAAGCGGAGCCTCTCTCGTAGGGACCGAGGCGCACACCTGGTTGGAGCGGCATCTGTTAAGCGAGGGGGGGATTATACGCCTATTCGCAAGTTCACTTGAGCTGCCGTAGTGGGGCGTAGCGCGTGTCAAGCGTAGCCAGCTAATCACCTTAAGGTGATTTTATTGCCTAAATATCACGCAATGATAATAATATGGCTGCATGAGACGCCGACATAAATCACTCACACGTGATAAATCGCACCAGCAACCACGTATCAGTGATATTCCGATCACAATAGCTGATCTGCTCCGCGAAGCACGCCGGCGCAAAGAGCTCAGCCAAGAGGAGCTGGCCAGCAAGCTGGGCCTGCGACAGCGACAAATATCTGACCTGGAGCGTGCGACGACGGACCCTCGCCTGTCGACTATCCAAAACGTGGCGAGAGCCCTCGAGCTTGAACTGACGCTCGTCCCACGCCATCTCATCTCCACCGTCGAAGCACTTCAGCGTGCTGGAAGCGATGTCGGCAAGCGGCCGTTGTATGCATTAAGAGACGAGGAAATGGAACGCCCATCCGACGAGCCGCCGCATCTCGAAGTTGGTGACAGCGGCGAATTCAGCGGTTCGACTCGACATCAGTCTCGTTCACGTAAGGAACCCCAACGATGATGTCGGCCGTTGCGCCTCCGCCCGGCGGCAGTCCAGTCCAGACGCTGGAGGTCCGCCTCGGCCAGACATTAATCGGCGCAATCACACATCTCGGCAATGAGGCACTGATCTTCACGTTCGATCGCGCGTACGTCGAGGCCGGCAATGACAGGCCAACCCTCAGTCTCGGCTTCAAGTCGGCCGACGGTGGACTCGTTGAGCAGGTGCGCCCTACTCGTGTTCGATTGCCCCCTTTCTTTTCGAATCTGCTACCCGAAGCACATCTCCGCGATTACCTGGCGGCGCGAGGCCGTATACATCCGGACCGAGAGTTCTTCCTCATCCGGCTACTTGGCGCGGATCTGCCCGGGGCGATCGAAATCCGATCGAGTGATGGCGCCGCATCGCCGCCTGTTGACGAACGACCTGCCGATGCCCAGTTCAATGACCAACCGCTTCACTTTTCGCTTGCCGGCGTTCAACTGAAATTCTCAGCTCTGATGGAAACATCCAAGGGGCTAACGTTGCCGGTGGGCGGCGGCGGCGGCGACTGGATCGTAAAACTGCCGTCGCCACGTTTCAAGGGAGTTCCTGAGAACGAGTTTGCGATGATGACGCTGGCGAGAGCGGTTGGCATCGACGTACCGGACGTGCAACTTGTTGCCACGACCAATATCGGGCGCCTCCCGCATGATCTGCCTGAGGCATTCGGCCAGAGTCTCGCAGTGCGTCGATTCGACCGTCCACGTCATGGCGAGCGTGTGCACATCGAGGACTTCGCGCAGGTCTTTAATGTCTACCCGGAGCACAAGTACCGGAAAGCGAGCTACGGCAATATCGCCCGCGTCCTGTGGCTCGAAGTTGGACAAGAGGCGATTACTGAGTACACACGACGCCTCGTGTTCAATGTATTGATCGGAAATGCGGACGCGCATCTAAAGAACTGGTCGCTGATCTATCCGGATCGACATGCGCCGAAGCTGGCACCCGCTTACGATCTCGTCGGCACAATCCCGTACATTCCAACAGATCGCTTGGCGTTGTCGCTCGGCGACACGAAGGAATTCGCGGACGTCAATTTGGACCGGTTCCGCCGTCTTGCGGAGAAGGCCGCTCTACCCGTACGCCTCGTGCTGCAGACGGTGCGAGATACGACTGAAAGAATCCGCGACCTCGCGCCGGCACACGAGCCGCTAAAGGCGCTGCCGAAGCGAGTTCGTGACGCGATCGTAAAGCACATGGCAACAGTGCCGCTGTAGTGGCACGTTCTGTTAGCAGCATCGAACCCGATATCGCCTTCACGCAAGCTTTCGAAGAATGAAGCACTTCAAGTAGTAGGTCTCGGGCACGCCGAGGAGCACCGGATGATCGCGCCCCTGCATCCGCTTCTCGACGAGAGAAACCTCGGCCTGCGCGTCGAGGGCCGCGTCGTGCACGATCTCGGCGAACATCGCTTCGTTCACGTGATAGGAACAGCTGCAGGTGACGAGCGTCCCGCCGGACTCGAGCAGCTTCAACGCGCGAAGGTTGATCTCCTTGTATCCCGTGACGGCTTTCGCGACCGCCGCCTTGTTCTTCGCAAACGCCGGCGGATCCAAGACGATCGTATCGAATCGCTCGCCCAGCCGCTCGAGACCACGCAGATCGTCAAAGACGTTGCCGACGCGCGCGTCGACCTCCACGCCGTTTCGTGCCGCGTTCAACCGGAGGCGCCGAATCGCGTCCTCGGACACGTCGATCGCGATCGTCTCCCGGCACCGGCGTCCGAGCGCGAGCGCAAAGCCGCCGGTGTAGCTGAAGCAATCGAGCAGCCGGCCGTGCGCGTAACCCGCCGCCGCCGCGCGGTTCTCGCGCTGATCGAGAAACAAGCCGGTTTTCTGGCCGCGCCGCAGGTCCACGTCGTACTCGACGCCACCTTCTGTGACGCTCACCGCGTCCGGCACATCGCCGGCGAGGACGTCCACCCGCTGCTCGAGGCCCTCGAGCACCCGCGCACGCGGATCGTTGCGCGCGAGGATCCCGACCGGGTGGACAAGCTCCTGCAGCGCCGACACGACGACCGGCAGCAGTCGATCCATGCCCTGCGAGAGCGTCTGCACCACCAGGAAGTCGCCGTATCGGTCGACAATGAGGGACGGCAACAGGTCGCCTTCGCCATGAATGAGTCGAAACGCCGTCGCGTCGATCCGGAGCGATTGCCGGAATTGCTGCGCGGCCTCGATCCGGCGCCGGATCAACGCGTCGTCTGCCGGCTGTTCACCGTACGTGAGCATACGAAGCGCGATCTGCGATCGATCGCTGAACAGTGCGTGGCCGAGAGGGCGGCCGCGCGGGCCCCGCACGAGCACGCGGTCGCCGGCCTCGGCGCGCGCGTCGGCCACGTCGGCGCGGTAAATCCACGGATGGCCGCTCTGGAGCCTTCGCTCGCCCCGCGCAGAGATGGTGATGGTTGGAATCACGAAGCTCTCAGCTATCAGCTCTCAGCTGTCAGCTGTCAGCTAACAGTACGTAGTCTCCGGCTTTAGCGGTAGTACGTAGTGTCCGCCTTCAGGCGGACCGTCGTACGTAGTCCGGCTTCCCGCCGCTTCGCTTCGGCGAGGCTCGCCGCAGCGCGACGCGCGAAGGCGGCAGCCGGACCTCTATAGTACAATCTCCAATCGTGCGGATCGCCATCGGCGCCGATCACGCGGGCTTCCTGCTGAAAGAACACTTCAAGCAGACGCTGCAGCGGCTCGGCCACGCCGTCGACGATCACGGCACCGACAGCGAAGCGTCAGTCGACTATCCGCCGATCTGTTTCGGCGTCGCGCGCGAGGTCGCCGGCGGCCGCGCGGATCGGGGCATCGTCGTCGGCGGCAGCGGGCAGGGCGAGCAGATCGCGGCCAATAAAGTCGCGGGCATTCGCGCGGCGCTCTGCAACGATCTGTACGCGGCACGTCTCTCGCGCCAACACAACGACGCCAACGTGCTGGCGATGGGCGGGCGCATCGTCGCGTTCGGCCTGGCCGACGACATTCTCACGTTGTGGCTCGAGACGCCGTTCGACGGCGGCCGCCATCAGCGTCGCATCGATCAAATTGCCGCGGCCGAACGGCAGCACGCGTAGGTCCGGCTGGGGAGCGCGTCAAGAAATGCGACGTTCGACCGCAGAGCACGCAGAGTTCGCCGAGAATCATTGGAATTTTCTCCTCCGCGGTCTCGGCGGTTTCGGCGGCTAGCGGTTTCTTCACAGGCTCTGACGCCGGACGCCACGTAGGAGACTGCCGGGCGCGACGACGGACACTCAACATGGTCACCGAAACCGCCGCGTCCCTGTGGCGCGCTCTCGCCGACACCGACCCTGAAATCGCGGGGGCGATCCACGACGAGCTGCGCCGGCAGAACAACGGCCTCGAGCTCATCGCGTCGGAGAACTTCGTGAGCCGCGCGATCCTCGAAGCGGCCGGATCGGTCTTCACCAACAAGTACGCCGAAGGCTACCCCGGCCGCCGCTATTACGGCGGCTGCGAGTGGGTCGACGTCGTCGAGCGCGCGGCGATCGCGCGCGCCAAGGCGCTCTTCGGCGCCGACCACGCCAACGTGCAGCCGCATTCGGGCACGCAGGCGAACATGTCGGTGTACTTTACGCTCCTCAAGCCGGGCGACACCGTGCTCGGCATGAACCTGTCGCACGGCGGGCACCTCACGCACGGGCACCCGCTGAATTTTTCCGGGAAGCTGTACACGATCGTCCCGTACGGCGTTCGCAAGGAGGACGAGCGGATCGACTACGACGAGCTCGATCGGCTCGCCGACGAGCACAAACCCAAGATGATCATGGTCGGCGCCAGCGCCTACCCACGCATCATCGACTTCGCGCGCATTCGCGCCGCCGGCAGCCGCGTCGGCGCCGCGGTCGTGACCGACATGGCGCACATCGCCGGACTCGTCGCCGCCGGCGTGCATCCGAGTCCGGTGCCGCACTCCGACTTTGTCACGACGACCACGCACAAGACGCTTAGAGGACCGCGGGCGGGCATGGTGCTCTGCCGGGAGCAGTACGCGAAGGATCTCGACAAGAGCGTCTTTCCCGGCGTGCAGGGCGGGCCCCTCGTGCACATCATCGCGGCGAAAGCCGTGTGCCTCAAAGAGGCGGCGGAGCCGGCGTTTGCGGCGTATCAGCGGCAGATCGTGGCGAACGCGAAGACGCTCGCCGGCGTGCTGTCGGTCGCGGGGTTCCGGCTGGTCAGCGGCGGGACCGACACTCATCTGATGCTGGTCGACGTCTTCTCGCGCGGCATCACCGGCAAGGCCGCCGAGGCAGCGCTCGGGAAGGCCGGCATCACCGTGAACAAGAATACGATTCCGTTCGATCGGAATCCGCCGCTCGTGGCGAGCGGGATCCGCATCGGGACGCCGGCCGTCACCACCCGCGGCATGCGGGAGCCAGAAATGGAAGTGATCGGCGGACTCATCACGCGCGCGCTCGAAACTCCCGAAGACGATCGCGCCCTTGTGATGATCCGCGCCGAGGTCGAGGCGTTGTGCCGGAAGTTCCCCCTGTATCCCGAGTCGCTGGTCTGAAGACCCGCACGACTTCCGAGACGACACTGAGCGAACGTGTCGCCGAGGTGTTCGCTCCCGGCAGCGCCCTGGCTCGCGCCTTGCCGGATTTCGAGCCGCGCGCGGGCCAGGTCGAAATGGCGTCCGCCGTCGCTCGTGCGTTCGAACGGGGCGGCGTACTCCTCGCCGAAGCGGGAACCGGCACGGGCAAGACACTCGCCTACCTCGTCCCGGCGATCCTCCGCCGCGAGCGCGTGCTCATCTCGACGGGCACGAAAAACCTGCAGGAGCAGATCTACTTCAAGGACATCCCGGCGCTCCGCGACGCGCTCGGCATCCCGTTCACGGCGACCTACATGAAGGGCCGCGCGAATTACCTGTGCCTGCATCGCCTCGATCAGCTCAGCGAGGGCGCCGGACCTGCTGCGCACGACGTTTTTCTGCCGCTCATCCGTGAATGGTCCAAAGGAACCAAGACCGGCGATCGCGCGGAGCTCGACGATCTGCCCGAAGATCTGCCGTTCTGGCACGAGGTTTCGGCGACCGCCGACACGTGCCTCGGCACCGAGTGTTCACGGTACGACGACTGCTTCGTGACGCGGATGCGCCAGCGCGCGGCGGCCGCCGACGTCGTGATCGTCAACCACCACTTGCTGTGCGCCGACGCGGCGGTCCGGCAGAGCGCCTTCGGCGAAGTCATTCCGGCCTGCAGCAACGCGATCCTCGACGAAGCGCACCAGCTCGAAGACGTCGCGACGCAGTATTTCGGCTTCAGCGTCAGTACCTATCGGCTGGAGGACCTCGCACGCGACCTCGAGCGGCTGGTCGCCGCCGGCCACATCGAGGATCGCCGGAGGAAAAGCGACCGCGGCCGGGGCGACATCGCGAAGGCCATCGACAAGCTGCGCGACCACGCACGTGCGTTTTTCACCGAGCTGGCCGACGCGCACTCGGACCGACGCCTCCGCCCGAGCGCGGGCGGGCGGGAGCCGTCGGCCGCCGCGGGGCCTGAACGCGGGGCGCGGCCGGCACCGGGAGGGGGACGGGGTGAGGAACGCGTCCGCGCCACCGAGGCGTCCCTCGCCGGTCCGCGCGACGCCGCCGCGGCCTTGATCGGCGCGCTCGATGTCGTCGAATCGACGCTCGCGCTTCAACGAAGTCCGCCGTCCGCCGGCGCCGGGAGAGAGACCGACCACACGGAGGAGATGGCGTCGCTGGCCCGGCGCGCCGGCGAGCTGCGCACCGACCTCCGCTTCCTGCTTCGCGCCGGCGATCCGGAGTACGTGTACTTCGTCGAGTTTCGCGGCCGCGGCCTCTTTCTGCGCGCCTCGCCGATCGACGTGTCGAACATCGTGCGCGAACTGCTGCTCGACCGTATGCGGACGACCGTGCTCACCTCGGCAACGTTGACCGTCGACGGCACATTTAAGTACATCCGCGATCGCCTGGGCATCAAAGCGGCCGACCAGGTACGTCTGCCGTCGGAATTCGATTTTTCGCGGCAGGCGATTCTCTATCTGCCGCCGCGCATGCCCGACCCGCGCTCGCCGGAATTCGCGATGGCGGCCGGCCGCCAGGTCGTCGAAATCCTCAGACGCTCGCGCGGGCGCGCCTTCGTGCTGTTCACCAGCTACGCAACGCTCCGCGACGTCCAGGCGATCGCCGAGATGGCGCTCGACTATCCCATCCTTGTTCAGGGCACGGCGCCACGCTCGCAGCTGCTCAAGCGGTTCCGCGAGACACCGCACTCGGTGCTGTTTGCGACGTCCAGCTTCTGGCAGGGGGTCGACGTCGTCGGCGAGGCCCTCAGCTGCGTCATCGTCGACAAGCTGCCGTTCGCCTCGCCCGGCGATCCGATCACGGCGGCGCGCATCGACGCGATCCGCGCGCGCGGCGGCGACCCGTTCGGCGAGTACCAGGTCCCGCTGGCGATCCTGACCCTGAATCAGGGGCTCGGCCGGCTCATTCGTCACCGTCACGATCGTGGCGTCCTGGCGGTGCTGGATCCGCGGCTGCGGACCAAGGGCTATGGCAGGCGGTTCGTCGCCTCGCTGCCCCCCGCCCCCGTCGTGCACGACATCTGGCGCATCGAGGCCTTTTTTCAGTAGACTATAGGCTTGCTGCGAATTGGGCTTTATTGATGAGGAGGGTTCCATGATCCGCCGACTGAACGGCCGACGAGTCGGGCTGTTGGTATGCACGCTGCTGACGACGTTGGCGATCGCGCTCCCAGCGGCCGCCCAGGGTGGGCGCATGCGAGGCGTCGTCAAAGATGACAAAGGACAGCCGGTTGAAGGCGCCAAGGTCACCATCGACTTTCAGGGTGGTGTGAGCCGTCACTTCGAGTCAAAGACGGACAAGAATGGCGAGTTTATTCAGGTAGGCCTCACGTCCGGCGAGTACAAAATAATTGTCCAGAAGGGCGAGCTGGCTGGGATGCAGATGGTGAGAGTGCGCGGCGCCGGCAACCCGGTCGAGGTGAGTGTGAGGGTGGCTCCGGGCGCTTCAGTTCTCGACGCCAGAGAGGCGGCGGCCAAGAACGCCGAGGTGATGAAGGCGGTCGACGCGGGGCTTGCGGCGGCCGGCGCGGGGAAGTTTGATGACGCCATCACCGCCTTCAATCAGGCGATCGCGCTGAACCCGACCTGTTTCGGCTGTTTCTCCGCCATGGGTAACGTGTACACACAGCAGAAGGAGTACGGCAAGGCCGAAGGGGCGTACAAGAAAGCGGTCGAGCTCAAGGCCGACTACGCCGAGGCCTACGCCGGCCTGGCAAACATCTACAACGCGCAACACAAGTTCGACGAGGCGGCCGTGGCGGGCGCAAAGGCGACGGAGCTGTCGGCCAGTGGCGGGGCGGCGGCCGGCGGCGGCAACCCCGAGAACCTGTACAATCAGGGCGTCATTTCGTGGAACGCCGGGAAGGTTGCCGAGGCGAAAAAGGCGTTCGAAGCAGCAATTGCGGCGAGCCCGACTCATGCCGAGTCGCATTACCAGCTCGGCATGGTGCTCGTCAATGAAGGCAACCTGGCCGGGGCGGCGACCGAATTCGAGACCTACATCAAGCTCGCGCCGGATGGCCCGAACGCCGGACCAGCCAAGGCGCTCGTGGCGCAACTCAAGAAATAGTGATCGACCCCGCCGCGCTCCGGGCCCGGCTGGCCGACGTTCGCGATCGCATCGCGCGCGCCGCCGGCCGGGCCGGGCGCGATCCGGCTTCCATCCGCCTCGTCGCCATCTCCAAAACCTTTGATCCTGAACACGTTCGGGCTGCCGCTCTTGCCGGACACGTCGACTTCGGCGAGAACAAAGTGCAGGAAGCCCTACAGAAGATGGCCCGAACGTCCGACCTTCAGATCAGGTGGCATCTCGTCGGCCACCTGCAGTCGAACAAAGCGCGCAAGGCCGGCGCCCACTTCGACGTGATTCACTCGGTTGACGCCGGCTCGCTCGTTGCTACAATCGACGAAGCGGCGCACGCGGCCGGGCGTCAGGTGCAACTGCTGGCCCAGGTGGATCTGGCGGGCGACCCGCGCAAGCACGGCGCGCGCGAACGCGAGCTGCCCGCGATCTTCGAGACGGCGGGGACGTGCCGCGCGGCGCGGCTGTCCGGGCTCATGCTGCTGCCACCGGCCGGGGAGAATCCCGAAGCCTCGCGCCCGTACTTCCGCGAGCTGCGCGCGGTCCGCGATCGGCTGCTGGCACGCGGCGTGGCTGGTTCGATGCTGAGCGACTTGTCGATGGGCATGAGCCACGACTTCGAAGTGGCCATCGAGGAGGGCGCGACGCTGGTGCGCGTCGGCACGGCAATCTTCGGAAGTCGTACCAGCGAGTGATCCGGCGCTCAGAGCGCCCGCGGCCCGCGTGGGGGTGGAACCCCACGCGCCTTGAGATGGAGACGACCTATGAACGTCAGCCCGCTTGATTTACGCCAGCAACGGTTCCGAACCAGGTTTCGCGGCTTCGACAAGATCGAGGTCACGTCGTTTCTTGCCGCCGTCGCAGACGACTACGAGCACGCCCTTCGCGACACCGATCGGTTGAGGCAGGATCTCGCCAGCATGGAAGCCGTGCTCAACGAGCACCGCGAGCACGAGAAGACGCTGCGCGCCACGCTGACGACGGCACAAAAGCTGTCCGACGACATCAAGGCCAACGCCGGTCAAGAAGCGCGGCGGATCATCCACGAGGCCGAAGGCCGATCCGAATTCCTTCTAGAAAAGACGCAGGCGCGCCTCGAGGACATCCAGCGCGAAATCGACGGCTTGAAGCTCAAGCGGCGAGACACCGAGACCTCGATCGAATCGGCGATCCAGGCCTTGCGCAACACGCTCGAGTACGTCCGCGAGCAGGAAGCGCGCGAGCGCGACGACAAGATCCTGCTGCACCGGCCGAAACATGAGCCGGGATTGCAGGATGGCAGAGTCGCAGGATTGCAGGAAGTAAAAGCTGGTTAGATCCTTCCCGGCGTTCTGCTTCCTGCCATTCCGCAATGCTTCGAGAAACCCCTTCGGGCGTCGAGATTGACGTCCGCGTGATCCCACGGGCGAGAAAGACAGCGCTCGGCGGCGTGCGCGGCGCGGCCCTTGTCGTGCGGCTGGCGGCGCCGCCGGTCGAAGGCGCCGCCAACGAGGCGCTCGTCGAGTACTTCGCCGGCCTCCTTCGCCTTCCCCGCCGTGCCGTTCACATCGTCAGCGGAGAACGCGGCCGAAACAAATGCCTCGCGATCGCCGGTGTGACCGTCGAAGCCGTGCGGCAGCTCGTGAGGACGTAGCGCAGGACTTTAGATTAGGCAAAACACCGCATCTTTTCACACGCTCTTTAGCCTTGCTCACACCTACTGAGGATTGGTCGAATCGCGCGGTTTGATGGGAATAATCGCCAAGCTGTCGATATTGAACGAGAACGGCCACTGGTATCGAAACCCGGGGAAGAGGTCCACCGGCTGCGTGTACGACGCGTCGATGAGCGTGTGGTTGTCCTGAAGCCGAACGGTCACGGCGCCTTCGGGCAGCGGCACGCCGTAATCCGAGGCGAGCACGAGGATCCGCCGCCGCAGCTCGTCCGGCGACTTCACCTTGCTGTACTGCGCGGCCTCGGTCACGGCGTCCTTGAAGCGGTAGAACGTCAGATAGGTGGATCCGGCGCGCCACGCGGCGTTGGCGATGAGCGCGGCGATCGCAAGCTTGAGAACAAAACGAAGCATGATGTCAGGCTTTCATCGAATCTGATGCAGCATGCGCTCCCAACGGGTCCGCGTCAAGAAATGAACGAACACTGACGCCAGCCCTCTCAACGTCGCTCCGGCACCCTCTTCCTGGTAATCTTCGCGCTCGGCCTCGTACGACCAGTAGATGACCAGCGCCTTCCCCTTGACGTACTCACGCGGCAGGAACCCCCAATACCGGCTGTCCTGCGAGTTATCGCGGTTGTCACCCATCACGAAGTATTGATTCGGCGGCACCGTCACCGGACCGTACCGATCGCGGACGTCGAACGACGTCACCTCGTGAAATTGCGACGGCGTGGCGACCGGCTGCAGGTAGTGGGCGTAGGGCTCGTCGAGCGCCCTGCCGTTGACGTAGACCTTTTTCTCCCGAACCTCGACCGTCTCCCCCGGCAGCCCGATGACGCGCTTGATGAAATCGCGGTCCGGCTCTTCCGGATACTTGAACACGATGACATCGTCGCGCTTGATCGTCGTGACCGGGAGCAGCGCCCGCTCCAGGCGCGACTCGGTCGGGCCGAGAACGAACTTGTTGACGAGCAGATGGTCGCCGATGAGCAGGTTCTCTTCCATCGACCCGGTCGGAATCTTGAAGGCCTGCACGACGAACGTGCGGATGAAGAGGGCCAGAATGACCGCGATGACGATCGATTCGAAGTACTCGCGGAGGGTCGACTTCTTGAATTCGGGCATCTGTAGCTTTCAGCTGTCAGCTTTCAGCTGTCAGCCCTGATAGCTGACGGCTGAGAGCTGAGAGCTATTCTTCCGTCGTGCCCATCTTCAGCACCGCCAGGAAGGCTTCCTGCGGGATCTCGACGCGGCCGACGCGCTTCATCCGCTTCTTGCCTTCTTTCTGCTTCTCGAGCAGCTTCCGCTTCCGCGTGATGTCGCCGCCGTAGCATTTCGCGAGCACGTTCTTTCGCAGCGCCTTCACCGACTCGCGCGCGATGATGCGGCTGCCAATCGCCGCCTGGATCGCTACTTCGAACATCTGACGCGGAATGAGCTCGCGCATCTTCGAGGCCAGCGCCCGGCCCCGATCGTACGCCGCGTCGCGGTGGACGATAATCGACAGCGCGTCGACCGGATCCCCGTTGACGAGAATATCGAGCTTGACCAGAGGAGACGGCCAATAGCCGGTTACATGATAGTCGAGCGACGCGTAGCCGCGCGAGAGGGTTTTCAGCCGATCGTAGAAGTCGAGGACGACCTCGTTGAACGGCAGCTCGTAGGTAATGAGCACGCGATCTGACGCCAGATATTCCAGCGTTTTTTGTACGCCGCGCTTGTCCTGACACAGCTGCAAGATGCCTCCGACGTACTCAGCCGGCGTCAGAATCATCGCCGTGATGACCGGTTCTTCAATCTTGTCGATCCGGCCCGCGTCGGGCAGCTTCGCCGGGCTGTCAATCTCCTCGACCTGACCATCGGTCGTTGTCACTCGGTACAACACCCCTGGCGCCGTCGTCACCAGGTCGATGTTGAACTCGCGCTCGAGCCGCTCCTGGACGATCTCCATGTGGAGGAGCCCGAGGAACCCGCACCGAAATCCAAACCCGAGCGCCGCCGAGGTCTCCGGCTCGTAGAAGAACGACGCGTCGTTGAGGCGCAACTTCTCGAGCGCATCGCGCAGCTCGGGGTACTCGTGGCCCTCCACCGGATAGAGGCCGGCGAAGACCATCGGCTTCAGTTCCTTGAAGCCGGGGAACGGCTCCGCCGCCGGGCGCGCCGCCTCGGTGATCGTGTCGCCGATCTTCGCGTCGCTGATCTTCTTGATGTTCGCGACGAGGAAGCCGACTTCGCCCACGCCGAGCTCATCGGTGACGAGGGGCTTGGGCGAGAACACGCCGACCTGCTCCGCGTCGTAGTCCTGCCCTTCGGCCATCAGCCGGATCTTCATGCCCGGCCGGAGCACGCCGTCAATCACGCGAACGACGATCACGACGCCTCGATAGGCGTCGTACCGGGAATCGAAGACCAGCGCTTTCAGCGGCGCGTCCGGGTTGCCGCGCGGCGGCGGGAGCCGGTGAACGATCGCCTCCAGGATGTCGGGCACGCCGGTGCCTTGCTTGGCGCTGGCGAGGATCGCCCCCGAGCCGTCGAGGCCGATGATGTCCTCAATTTGCCGTCGGGTTTCTTCAGGCTGCGCGCCCGGCAGATCGATCTTGTTGATGACCGGAATGATCTCGAGATTGTCCTCGACGGCCAGGTACGCGTTGGCGAGCGTCTGCGCCTCGACGCCCTGCGACGCGTCGACGAGCAGGAGCGCGCCCTCGCACGCCGCGAGCGACCGCGTCACCTCGTACGAGAAGTCGACGTGACCCGGTGTGTCGATGAGGTTGAGGACGTACTGTTCGCCCGCCTTCGACGTGTAGTTGAGGCGCACCGGATGCGCCTTGATCGTAATACCGCGCTCGCGCTCCAGATCCATGGTGTCGAGCACCTGCGCCTCCATTTCGCGCGCCGCCAGCGCGCCGGTCAGCTCGAGGAAGCGGTCGGCCAGCGTCGACTTGCCATGGTCGATGTGCGCGATGATCGAGAAGTTACGGATGCGCTGGGGATCCACTGGGAGACAACATTGCCGATTTGGTAATTTTCAATTGTCGATTTATTTTTGAATTTTTCAATAAACCGACAATTACCAGATCGACAATTGAAAATCGGCTTATCTTTCTTCGATGACTCGATAGCGCTGCGGGTACTGGGGCCCGATGTATTCGGCGCGAGGCCGAATCAGCCGGTTGTTCGCGTACTGCTCGAGGACGTGCGCCGTCCAGCCCGACACGCGGCTGACCGCGAAGATCGGCGTGAACAGCTCGATCGCGATGCCGAGCGCGTAGTAGGTCGACGCCGAATAAAAGTCGACGTTCGGGTTCAGCTTCTTCTCCGACTTGACGACCGTCTCGATGCGCTCCGACATCTCGTACCAGATCGGCTGTTCCGCCCGCTGGCCGAGATCGCGCGACATCTGCCGCAGGTGCGTCGCCCGCGGATCTTCGGTGTGATACACGCGATGGCCGAAGCCGGGAATCTTTTCCTTGCGCGCCAGCTTCGCGCGCACGACCTCCTCGGCCTTCTCGAGCGGCGCGCTCTGCCCGATTTCGAGCAGCAGCCGCATCACGTCGGCGTTCGCGCCGCCGTGCAGCGGTCCTTTGAGCGCGCAGATCGCCGCCACAATCGCCGAATGAATGTCGGTGAGCGTCGCCGCCGCCACCCGCGCCGCGAACGTCGACGCGTTCAGCTCGTGATCGGCGTGCAGGACGAGCGCGACATCGAAGGCGCGCGTCGCCAATCCGCTGGGACGCTCGCCCGTCAGCATGTAGAGGAAGTTCGCCGCGTGACCGAGAACCGGATCCGGCTGAATCGGTCCTCCGCCGCCATTCATCCGCCCCATCGTCGCGACGATGGAGGCCATCTGCGCCGTGAGGCGGACGGCCTTGCGATAGTTGGCCCGCGCCGAGTGATCGGTCACGTCAGGATCGTAGTGACCGAGCGCTGACGTCAGCGTACGGAGCGCGTCCATGCCGTCGCCGGCCGGCAGCGTCCGCATGAGGCGCAGCAGCCCTTCGGGGAGCGGACGCGCGGCGGCCAGCTGCGATTGTAAATCGCCGAGCTCCGCGCGCGTCGGCAGCCGGCGGTGCCATAACAGATGGCAGACTTCCTCGAAGGTCGCATGCCGTGCGAGATCGTGGATGTCGTACCCGCAGTAGGCGAGGACGCCGCGCTCCCCGTCCAGATAGCAGATCTCCGACGAGGCGGCGACGGTGTCTTCAAGACCTGCTTTGGGTTTCGCGGTCGTCGTCATCACCCTCAATCATAGCAGCGCTTGCAGGCCCACTGCTTACGAGCGGGCCGGCGCCTTCGCGGCCGGCTTGTACATGAGGCCGATCGTCATGCCGACAACCGCGAATTCCACAAGACCGGCCACCGCCATCGCAACCGCTATCCGGCGGCCGATGTTCATGACGACGTAGTTGCCCACCGCGACGTAGCCCGCTCCAAAGACGCCAACCAGACCGCCGAACCGCATGCCCTCTTGAAAGCCGCTGCCCCCTTCGTAGCCTTTCCCGTAGATGTAGGCGAGCGAGCACATCGCCACCAGGTCACCGGCCGCCATCAGAAGAAGGTTCGGAGTGACGGCCTCCATCCCGCGGAACACGCCGGGATACCGGCTGAACTCGCCGGCCAGCACGACTCCGTAGACGACATAGCCGTAAATCATGTCGACAATGGTGGCGACGATGGCGGCGAGCGCGAGACGACTGTAATTCATGGCGCACTCCTTTTAAGGCCAGATGATACCGCCAAAGGGGTCCCTTCGAATCACACAGCGCCTGCGGCCCGCGCGAGGCGACAGCCTTGAGCCAGAAGCGCCGGGGGTGGGGCCCCGGTGCCGTGAACGATGAGGGAAGCGCGGCAACGCCGCGCCGCCGAGTGCGATCGAGCGACAGCCTTGAGCCCAGGGCGCTGGGGGTGGGGCCCCAGCGCAGTGAAGCAAGGTGGGGCCCCGCGAGCAGTAATTAATGAACGCGAGAGGAAGCCTGCGCGACCGGTGTGCTCGGCATGACGAGCGCCGGGTCGCCCTGCGGCCCCATGCGCGCGTACCGCAAAAACAACTGTCCCCACTCGGTGCCTTCGCACCACCGCTCGAACGCGCGGCGATCGATGAGGGGCCAGCGGTAGAGATCGTGATAGACCTCGCTCGCCAGAATGAAGCCATTCACGAGCGGCGTGTGGAAGAACAGCTTCTGAAAGCGCTTCAGCGGACCGAACCAGATCAGATCGCCGCCGCCGATCCGGACCAGATTCTTGCCGACGTGAAAATGCCAGTTCTCGTCGGCGATGTCGCGATCGCCCACGATCTGGATGTCCTTCGGATCGCCCACGCCGAGCCGGTCCTCATGCGCGAGACGGATGTAGGCGAGTGACATCGGATCGAAACCCATCAACTTGGCGGCCACGGCGTCAATGGCCACCTGGTCGGCCGATGCGAGCATCACGTTCTTGACGACCGGGTACATCGTTCGCGGGCCGGGGCCGTTGCCGGCCGTCGTGCCGTCCATGATGGCGAACAGGCCGGAGTGGATTTCCTTCTGGATCGCCAGGAGATCGACGAGCGTCTCGTGAATCCACGAGTGCGTGTAGTGCCGCCTCGTGTTCAAGAGACCGCCGAACGCGTTCTTCATCGCGCCGGTGGTCGTCGTGTAGATGTGGCACTTGGTCGTCGGCAGATGCACGATGTTCTTGCCGAAAAAGAACTCCGGGATCTGGATGCCCTCCGGGTAGATGCGCCCAAGGACGCGCATCCGCGCCTTCGGCTCGTACGGCACCCACGTGATGTCCTCGTCTTTGAAGTTATAGAGGACCGGGATCCGATACTGCCTGAAGATGGGCACGTAGTGATTGAGGTCCTCGCCCTTGAACGCGTTGGTGACGACGGTCTTGTTCTGGACCGACACCTGGTCGGTGAACCCGCGGCGGGCAAGCGCCTGGATCGTCCCCTCGAGCTGCCACGGCGTCGTGTTCGCGGCGGGAAACGGAAAGTGCCACGAAAGATTATCTTTCAGGATCGTCGTCTTGCCGGAGGCCAAGGCGTCGGACACCCCGGCGAGCTCAACGAGACGATCGACGTCGGCGAGGATATGGTCCGGCGTCACTCGCAGAACCGCGACTGTGGACTTCATACAAGAGATGCCACTGAGTCACAGAGGACAATCGGCCGCAGAGTCATGGAGACACGGAGAAATCAATTCTTCTCTGTGACTCGGTGACCCCGTGGCCTTTCTCTGTGACTTTGTGACTTTGTGACTCTGTGGCCTTATTTTCCCTGCGCCCTCGGTAACTCCGTGGCCTCTTGTCTGTGACTTTGTGACTCTGTGGCCCTATTTTCTCCGTGCCCTCTGTGGCTCTGTGGCCCGGTCACTTTCCGCTGGCCACCTGCGTCTTCAACACCACAGGAGCGCCCGCGTACTGCTGCACGAGGGACAGCAGCGCCGTATAGAGGAAGCCGATCTGAAACAAGATGAGGAACGGCAGCGTGCCGTAGATTTGATTCGCGAGCGCGTAGAACACAGTGGCGGTGAAGTACAGGCCGAGCGCCAGCTCGATGAGCGGCTGCACGGCCACCGACTGACGGTATTGTTTCCCGATCCATTCGTCGGCGGCGCCTTCGATGCGATATTTCGGCGTCCGCGCAAAGTCGGTCTGCTTATGAAAGAGCGCCTCGAACACCGCGCGTGTGTTGTTGATGGACAGGCCGATGCCGATCGACATCAGGAACGGCAGGTACTTGAGGCGCACGCGCCAGTCGGGATAAATCTCGCGCTGGCACACCATGTAGAAGTTGCAAACGGAAAACGTGGCCGCGAAGAAGAGCGGCACGTCGATGAGCAACATCTCGTACCAGCCCATGTTGTAGCGGATCACCATCGCCGGAAACATCAGGACCGAGAGGACCGACATCAACGGATAGTTGAAGTTCGCGGTCAGGTGGAAGAACGCTTCGATCTTGACGCCGAGCGGAATGTTGGCCCGCAAGATCGTCGGCAGCAGCTTCCGGCAGGTCTGGATCGACCCCTTCGCCCACCGGTGCTGCTGCGACTTGAAGGCATTCATCTCGACCGGCACTTCTGCCGGCTGGATGAGATCCGAGACGAACACGAAGCGCCAGCCGCGCAGCTGGGCGCGATAGCTGAGGTCGAGATCCTCGGTCAGCGTATCGTGCTGCCACCCTCCGGCCTCGTCTATCGCCACTCGGCGCCAGACGCCGGCCGTGCCGTTGAAATTGAAGAACCGGCCGGAGCGATTGCGGCCGCCGTGCTCGAGCACGAAGTGGCCGTCGAGGAGAATGGATTGAATCTTCGTCAGAAGCGAATAGTCCTGATTGATGTGGCCCCAGCGCGCCTGCACCATCCCGATGCGTGGGTCGCTGAAGTGCGGCATCAGACGCGTCAGGAAATCGGGCGTTGGAATGAAGTCGGCGTCCAGGATGGCGATGAATTCGCCGCGCGCCATCTTCAACCCCGCCTCGAGCGCCCCAGCCTTGAACCCCATCCGGTCCGTCCGGTGGTAGTACTTGATATCCAGGCCCTGCATGGCGGCGCGGCGGATCGCCAGCTCGGCAATACCGCAGGTCTCGTCCTCCGAATCGTCCAGCACCTGAACTTCCAGCAGCTCGCGCGGATAATCGATTCGGCAGACGGCGTCGATCAGCCGATCGGCGACGTACATCTCGTTGTAGAGCGGCAGTTGGATCGTGACGACGGGAAGCGGATCGAGCGGCGGACCCGGCTTGGGCTCGTGATCGCGATGGCTCATGTAGAGATACACGAGGTAGTAGCGGTGCCAGCCGTAGACCGCAAGGACAATCAGGACGAAGAAGTACGCGGCGAGCGTGAGGGTTTCAGCGGGCGTCATTCTGTAGTCGTGGCTTCGCGTCGCTTGGTCGGGACGTGGCCCCGTTTCGCCGAAAAACTGGTGCAAAAACCGCGAACGACACAATCGCTTATATTACTGATGCTGTTGGCGAAGGTCAACAAAACGGCTGTCTCTCGATGAACACACCGGAGCTGCAACGCCTGCTCGAACAAGTCTCCCGCGGTGAGGTCGATGCGGAGGCGGCGCACGTCCGCCTGACTGAGGCGCTGCGCGCCCGGCCGTTCGAGGATCTCGGGTTTGCGCGCGTCGATCACCATCGCGCCATTCGCCAGGGATTTCCCGAAGTCGTCCTCGGCCTGGGCAAGACACCCGCCCAGGTCGCCGCCATCGCGGCGGCGATCGTCCGGCGTGGCTCGACGCTGCTCGTCACGCGGACGAACGAGGCGGCGTTCGACGCGGTCCGTGCCGTGGTGAAGGAGGCGACATACTATGCCGACGCCGCGATCATCACGTTTCGCCAACACGACGTGGTACCCGGCAAAGGCACGATCGTCGTCGCCGCCGCCGGCACGTCCGACCTGTCGGTCGCCGAGGAGGCCGCGCGGACGGCGGAATTGATGGGCAACCAGGTGGAACGCCTGTACGATGTCGGCGTCGCGGGGCTCCACCGCTTGCTGAGCGAGCAGCCCACGCTGGCGGCCGCCCGCGTCATCGTCGTCGTCGCCGGCATGGAGGGCGCATTGCCCAGCGTCGTGTCGGGGCTGGTCAGCGTGCCAGTCATCGCCGTGCCCACCAGCGTCGGCTATGGCGCGAGCTTCGGCGGGATCGCGGCGCTGCTCGGCATGCTCAACAGTTGCTCGCCGAGCGTGGCGGTCGTCAACATCGACAACGGCTTCGGCGCGGCCTATCTGGCCAGTTTGATCAACCATCTGTGAGGGGATTCGGGACCCCAATCCCCAATCCCTAATCCCCAATCCCCAATCCCCAATCCCTAATCCCTAATCCCAAACCCCATCGGTACGCTACAATTACGGGTTCCACGCTTTCCTTCACGACGGTGCGTTCTTTCCGATTCTTTTATGCAGCCAGGCGCCCTGCGGACTCTCGAATTCGAACGCATCGTCGAGACGGTCCGCACGTTCGCACTGACGCCGATGGGCGACGAGGGGCTCGCGCGGCTCGCGCCCTCGACCGATCCGCAACAGGTCGTGCAGCTTCTGGCGGCGACCAGCGAGACGGTCCGGTATCTGGCCAGCAACGCCCTGTTTCCCCTGCGCGCGTCGGACGACCTGCCGCAGATTCTCACCGCCCTCGCCGTCGAAGGACGCGCTCTCGAGCCGGTCCGGCTGCTTGATTTCGCCAACTTTCTCGACTCGATCGACGAGACGCGCGTGTCCATTCGGCGCGCGGCCGGATCGTTTCCGCTGCTCGACGCCGCGAGCGGGGGCGCCGCATCGTTCAAGGGCGAGACCGGGCAGACGCGCGAGAAGATCGACCCGTCGGGCGAGGTCGTCGATCACGCCAGTCCCGAGCTGAAAACCATCCGCGAGCGGCTGCGGAAGCAGCGGTCGCGCCTCCGCGGCACGCTCGAGTCGTACCTGCGTGGCAAGGAGACCGCCAAGTATCTGCAGGATCAGGTGGTCACCGAGCGCAACGGCCGCTACGTGCTCGTGATCAAAGCCGAGCATCGCACGTCGATTCCGGGCATCGTCCACGGGATGTCGGCGAGCGGGGCGAGCTTGTTCCTGGAACCGCTCAGCACGGTCGAGATCAACAACGACATCGTCGCGCTCGAGGAGCAGGAGCTCGCGGAGGTCCGGCGGATTCTGCTTGCGCTGACCGACGCGTTCCGCGGCCGCGCGGGCGATCTGCATCGCACGATCGACGCGGCCACCGCGCTCGACGTGCTGCAGGCGCGCGCGCGTTTTTCCGAGCTCGTGGACGGCATCGAGCCGCAGCTCTCCTCCGACGGCGCCTTCGAGCTGCAGGCCGCCCGCCATCCGTTGTTGATGCCCGAGGTGATGGGGCGCCTGGACAAGACGCCCGATGTCTCTTCGAAGGGGCCCGTTCCGGTCACCATCAAAATCGTCCCACCCGCGACGATCCTGCTCGTCACCGGTCCGAACACCGGCGGCAAGACGGTCGCGCTCAAGACCGCCGGATTGCTTGCGCTGATGGCGCAGGCGGGGCTGCGCATTCCGGCGGCGGATGGATCGCGGCTGCCGGTGTTCCGGTCGCTGTTCGCCGACATCGGCGATGAGCAGTCGATTGAAGCGAGCCTGAGCACGTTCTCGGCGCACGTCACCAACGTCGCCTCGATGGATCGAAGCCTCCAGCTGCCCGCGCTCGTGTTGCTCGACGAGGTCGGCTCGGGCACCGACCCGATCGAGGGCGGCGCGCTGGGCGTCGCCCTGGTCGATCACTTCCGCCGTCGGGGCGCCACGGTAATGGCGACGAGCCATTACGACGCGCTGAAGACCTACGCTTCGACCACCGAAGGCGTCGCCTGCGCGGCGTTCGGATTCGAGCCCGAGACGTTCGCGCCGACCTTTCAGTTGATGTACGGGTCGCCCGGGCGGAGTCTCGCGCTCGAAATCGCGGCGCGCCTGGGCCTCAATCCGTCGGTCGTCGCCGCCGCACGGCAGAACCTGAGCGCGCGTGAGGCGCAGCTCGCCGAGCACCTCGCGAAGATCGATCGCGACATGCGGGCGCTCGAGCACGAGCAGCGGCTCGCGGCTCGCGAGCGCGAAACGCTCGAGGCCGCCGAAGCACGAATGCGCCAGCGCGATGAGGTGCTTCGGCAACGCGAGGAGACGTTCCGCCGGCGCTTGAACGAAGAGCTCGACACGCAGGTGCGCCAGGCCCGTCGGGAGATCGACGAGGTCATCGCCGACCTGAAGTCGAAGTCCCAGGCGATCGCGCACGAGGCGGGCAGCCGCGCCATCACGACCGGCGACACCGGAGCCGTTCGCATCGAGGCGCGCACCGCCGTGGACGACGTCGTGAGACACTTCCTGGCGCCGGCCGGCGAGGCCAAGACCGCCGAGGCGACCGGCCGCACGCCCTCGATCGGCGATCGCGTGGTCGTCGGCGGCCTTGGGCTCGAAGCGGTGGTGACGTCGGTCCACCACGGCACGGCCGACCTCGACGTCCGCGGGAAGCGCATGCGCGCGAGCGTGCGGGACCTGCGCGTCGTCGGCGGCGCACCCGCCGCGGCGGCAGCCGTCAACGTGCACGTGGAGCTGCAACCGCGCGAAGCGGCGCCGTCGGATCTGAACGTCATCGGTTGCAGCGTAGACGAAGCGATCGCGCGCGCCGAACGGTTCCTCGACGAGTCGCTGCTGACCGATCAGCGCGTCGTGCGGTTCATCCACGGCTACGGGACCGGCCAACTGAAGCGGGCGCTCGCGGGGTTTCTGCAGCAGCATCCACTGGTCGCCCGGTTCGCCACCGCGCCGCCGGAACAGGGGGGCGGCGGGGTGACCGTCGTGGAGCTCAAGGAATGAAATTGTCGATCTGGTAATTGTCAATTGTCGATTTAATGGACAAGTAGATCGACAATTACCAGATCGAAAATCGAAAATGGGTTTATTTCCTCAGCAATTCATCGACGATCTTCGCCTGCAGGCCAACATCGTGCAGGTCGTGCAGGAATACGTCCCGCTGAAGCGCGCTGGCACGACGTTCAAAGGGCTCTGCCCGTTTCACTCGGAGAAGACGCCGTCGTTCCACGTCAACCCCGAGAAAGGGTTCTTTCACTGCTTCGGCTGCAACGTCGGCGGCGATGTCTTCAAGTTTCTCGAGCTGCACGAGAAGGTCGGCTTCCAGGAGGCCGTCCGCATGCTCGCGCAAAAGTTCGGCGTCGCCCTGCCGGAGCGAGGTGAAGGGAGCGGAGACGAGGACCGGCGCGACGCCGGCCTCCGCGAGGCGCTGCTGAAAGTGCACGAGATCGCCTCGGCGTACTTCCGCGGCGAGCTCGCCGGCGCTGCCGGCGCGCGCGCCCGGCAGCAGCTGACGGACCGCGACGTCAGCGCGCGGACGATCGAGCAGCTCGGCCTGGGCTACGCGCCGTCGGCGCGCGACGGCCTCAAGCATCGGCTGATCGAACAGGGGTTCGCGCAGGGACTGCTGCTGCAAAGCGGCTTGGTCGTCCAGCGCGACAACGACGAAGTCGTCGATCGTTTCCGCAATCGGTTGATGATCCCGATTTGCCGCGACGCCGGATCGGTCATCGCCTTCGGCGGACGGGCGATGGATGCCGAGCAGGTGCCGAAGTACCTGAACTCGCCCGAAACGCCTATCTACTCGAAAGGGCGAACGCTGTACGGGTTGAACCTTTCGAAGGCCGGCATTCGCACGCTGGGGTACGCCGTGCTCGTCGAAGGGTATTTCGATTTCGCGCAGGTCTTTCAGACCGGGGCCGCGCCGGTGGTCGCCTCGTGCGGCACCGCGCTGACGCCGCAGCAGGCGCAACTGCTGCGGCGCTTCACGACCAAAGTGGTCCTGAGCTACGACCCCGACGCCGCCGGCCAGGGCGCCGCCGCGCGGTCCTGCCAGTTGCTCGTCGCGGAAGGGTTCGACGTCAACGTCGTCGTGCTGGACAAGGGCGAAGATCCCGATACATTTATTCGGCGGCAAGGCCCAGACCGCTACCGTGATAGGCTGCGCAGTTCGCGGCCATATTTGGAATATCTTCTCGACCAGGCGGCGGCGGATCTCGAGTTCGGACACGGCGACAGCCGGAGACAGTTCCTCGTAAAAATGCTGGCCGTCGCCGCGTGGATCCCCGACGCGGCGGCACGGGACCAGTTTGCCGACCGCATCGCCCATAAGGCGCGGATTACCGAAGAGGTGGTTCGCGCGGAGATTCGTAAGGCCGCCGTCACCCGGCGCACCGCGCTGACCGCGCCCGAGCTGGCGTCGTTCGGGCAGCTGAAACACGCAGAAAAGGGGCTGATTTGGGGCCTGATTCACACTACGGCCGAAGCCCTCGCCGCGCTGGCCGAGCTGGACGGCGACGACCTGGACGGCCTGGCGGGTCGCGAAATCTTCGAGATGGCCCACAGTTTGCGCGGCGAATCGACGGACCTCTTACCCTCAGGGCTCTTGCGGCGTCTAAGTACTGTGAACGCCCAGATCGTCACCAGCATCGCCGCCACGGCCGGCCCGCCCGCGCCACCGCTCGAGTGCGCGCGGGCGCTCAAGCGGCTCCGGTGGGAGCGCGACCGGGCGGCGATTCAGCGCGACATCGACCGGCTTCAGGAGCTGGGCGCCGGCCAGCACGGACACGAAATCGACGCCCTGTGGCTGAAGAAGAAAGATGTGCTGCACAAGATTGAGAACTCGAATGAGTAGCTATCAGCTGTCAGCTATCAGCTGTCAGCTGTCAGCACCGAAAGCTGAGAGCTGAAGGCTGAAAGCTGCTCAGTAGGAGAGACACTTGTCGATCGAAGAAAAATACGACGAAGTACGGCAGCTGATCAACATCGGCAAGGAGAAAGGCTACCTGCTGTACGACGAGGTGAACGAGCTGTTGCCGTCGGAAATCACCTCCTCCGACGAGCTCGACGACCTCTTCAACACGTTTGGCAGCGCGGGCATCGAGGTGATCGACGCCGATCAGAAATACCTGCGCGACGAGAAAGCCATCGATCGCACGGGGGAAGGCGCCGAAGAGCTGGAGCTCGACCTCACGCCCGGCGCGCTCGACAAGACCAACGACCCCGTCCGCATGTATCTGCGCGAGATGGGCACGGTGCCGCTCCTCACCCGCGAAGGCGAGGTGGCGATCGCGCGCCGCATCGAGCGCGGGAAGCTCGCCGTCATCAAGTCGATTTCGCGCACCCCGCTCGTCGCCAAGAAAGTCATCCAGCTCGGCGATCAGCTGCACGCCGGCGGGCGCACGATTCGCGAGCTGGTGATCTTCAACGACGAGGAGATCACTGACGAACGCATCGCCGAGCGCTCCAAGCAGGTGCAGAAGCAGATCGAAGCGGTCAGAAAGGCGCGCGGCGTCTCCGAGAAGCTCGAAGAGAAGCTCGCCGACACGCCCAGGGGCGCCACCACGAGAGACAAGCGGAAGTACCGCCGCGCGCGGTGGGCGGCGATGCGCGCGCGCGTGGAGCTGTCGAACGATATCAGGAAAATCGAGTTCACCGAAGCGGTCAAGCGCCGCCTGATCGACGAGATGAAGGACGCTGTCGAAAGCGTTCGCGGCGTCCAGCGCGAGATCGAAGGCGTCGAGCGGCAGCTCAACCCGAAAAACAAGAAGCAGCGGCTGAGGGAAGACGACCGCAAGAACGTGCTTCGCGAGGCCAGAGAGCTGCGGCTCAAGCTCACGTCGATGACCGGCACACTCGAGCAGGAGCCGGCCGAGCTGAAGCGGACGCTCGACACGATCGTCCGCGGCGAGTGGCAGGCCGAACAGGCCAAGAAGGAGCTGGTCGAAGCCAACCTCCGGCTCGTCGTGTCGATCGCCAAGAAGTACACGAACCGCGGCCTGCAGTTCCTCGACCTGATTCAGGAAGGCAACATCGGCTTGATGAAAGCGGTGGACAAGTTCGAGTACCGCCGCGGCTACAAGTTCTCGACCTACGCCACGTGGTGGATCCGGCAGGCGATCACCCGCGCGATCGCGGACCAGGCGCGGACGATCCGCATTCCGGTCCATATGATCGAGACGATCAACAAGCTGATTCGCACGTCGCGCGCCCTCGTCCAGGAACTGGGTCGAGAGCCGACCTCAGAAGAAATCGCCAAGCGGATGGACATCCCGGTCTCGAAGGTCCGCAAGGTCTTGAAGATCGCCCAGGAGCCGATCTCGCTCGAAACGCCGATCGGCGAGGAGGAAGATTCGCATCTTGGCGACTTCATCGAGGATCGGCAGGTCGTGTCGCCGGCCGAAGCCGTCATCAACCTGAACCTCAAGGAGCAGACCGAGTCGGTCCTCAAGACGTTGACGCCCCGCGAGGAAAAGGTGATCAAGATGCGGTTCGGCGTCGGCGACGGGAGCGAACACACGCTCGAGGAAGTCGGTCAGAGCTTCGCCGTCACTCGCGAGCGCATCCGCCAGATCGAGGCCAAGGCGCTGCGCAAGCTGCGGCATCCCTCGCGCAGCCGCAAGCTGCGCGCGTTCCTCGAGGGCCGGACAACGTAGTTTTTGCCGTGGGCCTTTTGACTCCTGACTTTTGACGACTGACGACTGACTACTGACTACTGATTTTGACTTTTGCCCTCTAACTTCTTATTTTCTATCGGGCCCATAGCTCAACGGTTAGAGCCGCCGGCTCATAACCGGCACGTTCCAGGTTCGAATCCTGGTGGGCCCACCAACCTTCGCTCGCCTGAACCGGCGAGCGAGCTACGGTTGCCAAGCCCACGCGAAGGCGGACGGGTGGCAAGCCACGCGAAGTCTGTCCACCGAAGCGCGAAGGTGGACAGTTGGCAGGCCCCGTGTCGGCGGGGCCTTTTTTATTTGTGAACGCTAATCTCGAACGCCTCATCGCGCTGCAGCGGCTCGACTCGGCCGCCGAGGACGCCCGCCGGCGGCTCGCCGAGGAGCCCGAGCGCACAAAAACGCTGGACGGTCGCCTCGAGGCCGCGCGCCAGCGTGTCGCGACCGCCAAGGCGCGCTCCACCGACAATCAGAGCGTTCGCCGCGCCTTCGAGAAGGACGTCGCCGTCCACCAGGGTCGCCTCTCGAAGTTCCGCGATCAGTTGATGGAGGTCAAGACCAACGTCGAGTACCAGGCGATGCAGAAGGAGATCGAGTTTGCGCAGAGCGAAGTGAAGGCGATCGAGGACAAGGTGCTGGAGCGGATGATCGAGGGCGACGAGCTGACCGCGACCGTCAAGCGCGTCGAGACGGAGCTCGCCACCGAACAGAAAGCGGTCGAGGCCGAGCGGCGCGCGATGGCCGCCGAGCTCGCCGAGCTCAAAGCGTCGGTCGAGCGCCTTGGTGGCGAGCGCACGGAACTGGTTCGCGCGATCGACCCGCAGGCGCTGGCCGTATTCGAGCTCGTGGCGGGCCGAAGGAACGGTGTCGCCGTCGCCGAAGCGCGCGACGGCATCTGCTCGATTTGCCACGTGCGGCTGCGGCCGCAGGTATTCAACACCGTCCGGCGCAACGATCAGCTCATCCAGTGCGACACCTGCAACCGCATTTTGTACTTCTCGCCGGCCGCGCCCGTCGCGACGCCCGACGGCGTCAGCCAACCCGCCCAGTGACAGGCCAATGACTCCGCTCGGGGCAGGTCCCTCGACCTCGCAGGCGACCGGTCACGTCGTCGCGTACATCGATGGAGGAGCCCGCGGCAATCCCGGCCCCGCAGGTTACGGCGTGCGCATCGAACACGCTGACGGCACGCTCATCGATCAATTCTGCGACTCGATCGGCGTGGCGACCAACAACGTTGCCGAGTATCGTGGGTTGCTCGCCGCGCTCGAATACGCGGCAGCGCACGGCTACCCGGGTGTCACCGTCCGCTCGGATTCGTTGCTGCTTGTGAAGCAGATGCTCGGCGAGTACCGGGTGAAGCATCCTGGGCTGCAGCCGCTCCATCGCGCGGCGAAGGCCCTGGCGTTAGGTTTCAGACGCGTCACGTTCGAGCACGTCGACCGCGCACTCAACGCCCACGCCGATCGGCTGGCGAACGACGCGATGGATCGAAGTCAAAAGTAAAAAGTAAAAAGGCAGAAGTAGGGCGGGCCTTATCAGGCCCGCCGGGCGGACCGTTAGTTCCGCGCACGGATGGCGCCCGCCAGTCGCCCGGCGCGGGATCCGTCGCGACGAAATGAGCACAGCGTGCCGGCATGGCTCGCCGTGCAGAGCTCCACAACGTAAATCCGATCCGAGGGAATACCGGCCGACTCGAGTTGTTCGCGCGTTGCCGCCCAGAGGTCGAAGAACCAGTGGCCTCGGCGCCGGCTCGCTGCGACGGACGGCATCGACAGATTCTTGTCGGATGGACGCGGCCCACTCATGAACCATCTCCCGAGCTGCGGACCCGAGAATCCCGCCGTGGCGTAGCGCGCGCGCACGTCCTCGCCCACCTCGTAACAGCAGGGGCCGATCGACGGCCCGATGGCCGCAAGCAGATCGGCCGGCCGGCTGCCGAACTCCCGCGCGAGCCGTTGGATCGCCACCTCGGGCACACGCACCGCCAAGCCGCGCCAGCCTGCGTGGGCCGCGGCGACGGCGCCGGTCCGGCGATCGGCGACGAGCAGTGGCACGCAGTCTGCCGCCTGGACCGCAACCCCCCGCGTTGGATCGTTGGACAGGATGATGTCGGCGTCAGGAAGCGGCGCCCTGGGAGTCTCGCAGGGCGGCGCTGGTGCGCGCTGGCCGCCCGCGACGAGAACGGCGGCGCCATGGACCTGATGCGCCCGCGCCAGACGGGCTGGATCCAGATCCAGGGCTGTCGCCACGTCGGCCCACGCATCGGTGCGATTCGCGGAAGCCGCCGATCCAAGCGGCCAGCGACGCGTCGTAAAGAGGTGGGACGCCGCGGCCTCCAGTGGGTGGCAGACGAGCGCCTGGCCGGCGTGCGCTTGCACCCACATGAAACCGTGGTTAGGCTGGGGGAGCGTGAGCATGGCCAACATCATCGGGCTCGGCCTGGACGCCACCGACATCCATCGCATCGCCGACACAATCGAGCGGTACGGCGATCGGTTCACCGGCCGCATCTTCACGGAGGGTGAGATCGCCTACTGCACGCGCCGGCGCGTGCCGGCCATTCATTTCGCCGGCCGCTTCGCCGCGAAGGAGGCGGCCATGAAAGCGCTCGGCACGGGCCACTCGCAGGGCGTGTTGTGGCGCGACGTCGAGGTGGTCCGGCACGGCGGACCCCCGCAACTGCAGTTGCACGGCGGCGCCGCCCGGCGATTTGCCGCAATGGGGGGACATTCTTCGCTGCTCAGCATCACCCATTCCGACGCGCTTGCGTTGGCACAAGTGCTGATACTCGCTCGGTAGCAGGCCGTGGTGAACGTCGAGATGGCCTGCACGGCACAGAGGAATTTGGCCACAGAGGCTCAGAGGCACGCAGAAAACCCCAATGATTCTCTGTGTCTCGGTGTCTCTGCGGCCGATTCTCTTTGCCTCGCAGCCCGTGAAATGACTTCCGCCACGGGCGCGCGCAAGAGCCCTACCACGGTGGGCACGGAGGTCAACGGAGGCCACCGATTCAACCATCAAGGGAACCGTGTCCTCCGTTCGTTTCCGTGAACTCCGTGGTAGAGCTTGTTGGCGCTGACGCAACGCAGGTTGGCGTTTTCGCCAACTCCCGCATCGTTCTCCCGCGCCTCCACGCGCCCGCTTGGCTAACCGTTGTTCCCGCTGCACGTTGCGGCATCACGATCGGCCGGCCCGCCCGGCATCCGAATTGATCTGTTGTTTTGCGTCTTCAGCTTGCAGCCGCCCGCGTGCGGGCGGCTAACGCGCCTGCCCCAGGCGCCTCACAAGGAGAAATCATCGTGACGATCAAGATTACGCCAAACGACAAAGGAAATCCCCCGGGGAAGCTCGCCGAAGCCGAGCTGCATTTCACCGACGGGCCGCTCGCCGGGCTCAAGTTAATCGGATTTGCCGTTTGGGAGCGGCGCGGCGGCGGCGGCGGGCGCAACGTCACGTTCCCCGCGCGCCAGTACAGCATCAACGGCGAGCGGCGAAGCTTCGCGTTGCTGCGGCCGGTCGTCGACACGACAGCGCAAAACAACCTGCGCGAGCTGATCCTCGAAGCATTTCACGCGTACGAGGAGCAGGCGGCCATCGCAAGCTAACGCCGGTACGTAGGGTCCGGCTTT
>JAHFUJ010000013.1:0-6265 GCA_023265105.1 Acidobacteriota bacterium | reverse complement strand
TGGTGTCCGGCTTTAGCCGGACCTACGAGATGACCGGCAACAGGCGCGCGTTCTCCTGCTGCCGTTTCGGCGGCAGCGTCCATTCCTCGCGAAGCGACTTGGCGTACTCCGCCTGGAAGAACGACGTCTTCATGCCGCCGTCGATGATGTCCCACGGAAGGGCGAGGTCGCGGCTTCGGTCGCGGAAAATGTAGAAGTCGGCGTCGACCTTGGATTCAGCGACCGCGGCGCGCCAATTTTGACCGTTGCGCTCGGCCACCTCGATGGCCGGCGCGACGCGGCGGTCTCCGAGCGAGAGCAGCGCCTGATAGTACGAGTGTCGCTCGGACTTGATGTTGAAGTACACGTTGTCGATGCCGGCCATCAGGCTGCGCAGCCGCTTGATCTTTTTGTCGGTGATCGCGGGATCTTCCATCGGCAGCCACTGATACGCAGTGCCGGGCTTGGGGATCAACGGGTTCACGCTGCCGACGATGCGTCCGACCTGGCCGCGCATTCGAGCGTGTTTCATCATGCGGTCGCGCATCTGCAAGGTGATGTCTCGAATGGCCACCAGGTCCTCGTCGGTTTCAGTTGGGAGGCCAATCATGTAATACAGCTTCAGGTTTTCGATGCCGCCCGCAAAAATAAGCTCCGCTCGATCGAGGATCTCGTCGTTGGTCACCGTTTTGTTGATCACGCGGCGCAGGCGGTCGGAACCGGTTTCCGGGGCGATTGTGATGGTCCGCTCGCCGCTCGCTCGAAGGACCCGGACAATCGGCTCCGTGAGATCGTCGAGGCGCAACGACGCCGGGCTGATGGCGTACCCCATCTCGAGGAGCCGCGCCAGAATGCGCTCGATGTCCGGATGGTCGCAGAGCGCAATGGACACGAGGCCGACGCGGTTCGCGTGGGCACGCGCGGCGTCGGCCACGTGTAGGATGCGGTCGGTCGGAAACGCGCGGACCGGCAGGTAGTTGTAGCCGGCCCAGCAGAAGCGGCACAGGTTGGCGCAGCCGCGAACCACCTCCACCAGGAGGCGCGACCCGAATTCGGTGTCGGGCGTGAAGATGCTCGTCGAGGGCGGATCGACCGCGTCGGTCGTCTTGAGCGCCGCCTTTCGGACCGGCACGGGAGCGTCCACGCCGGCCGAGGCCGTGAACCCGGTCAGGCCGCCGTCGGCGCCGTAGTGCGGTTCGTAGAACGTCGGCACGTAGAAGCCGCGCTCCGGCGCGAGCCGCCGAAGCAAGTCGGCGCGCCCGCTGGCCGCGCGACGCGCGCGCGCGAACGACGGCACGAGCACTTCGCCCTCGCCGGCGGCGATCACGTCGGCGAACGGCGCCAGCGGTTCGGGGTTGACGAACGTCACCGCGCCGCCGACGACAACCAGTGGATGGAGCTCGGTCCGTTCGGCGGCATAGCGCGGAATGCCGGCGAGCCGCAGCAGCGTCAGAACGTTCACGTAGTCCCATTCGAAGGACACGGAGAAGGCGACGACATCGACCTCGTTCACCGGTGTTTGCGATTCGAGCGTGACGATCGCAGTCTTGCTCGCGAGGAGCTCGGCCAGCTCCTGCTTCGGCGGCAGGAAGACGCGCTCGCACACGATGTCGTCCTGGGCGTTGAACAGACGGTAGACCGTCTGAAACCCCAGGTTCGACATGCCGACCCAGTAGGTATTCGGGAACGCGAGCGCCACGTGCAGACGATCGCCGTGCGGCTTACGCGTGTAGCCGATTTCTTTCGAAAGGGTTGCGAGTGCGCGTTCGCGCTGCTGCCACGATTTCATGGGCGGACGACGATCCGGCGGCATCCGAGCCGGCCTGCCCTCAGCCCAGTCGAAGGGCCGGTCCCGAGCTGGGGGGAAACGTGGTGAGGCTGCTGACGCTCAGACGTCGGCGTTCTCGTGTGCCGTGGATCTACTTACTGTATCACCAAGACCGCCGCCAGTAGTACGTAGTGTCCGGCTTTAGCCGGACCGTGATCCGTACGTAGTGTCCGGCTTTAGCCGGACTGTGATCACCCTTCCTGCCGCCGCAGGAACGCCGGGACGTCAAATGTCGAGCTGAGATCGAAATCGGGGTTCGGTTCGGCCGCCTGCGTCCCATTTCCGCCGCTGTCGGCCATAGCCGAACTGGACGCCTGCGCCTGTCTCGCCACAGTTCCACCGCCGACCGCGGTCAGCGGGATGTCGAGCAACGGTCGCCGGGCCAGCGACAAGCGCGACGCGGCGAGCCGGTCGACCGCGCTTCCGCCGACGATCGTCGCGGCGGCTTCCGTCCGCAGGCGCGCGTGATCGCTGTAGTGCGCCATGTCCACTGGTGTCTGCGACGGCGCTGTCGCCGGCCGCGCCGCGGGCGAGTCGAAGCCGGTCGCGATCACGGTGATCTTCACCTTACCCTTGAGCGCGGGGTCGACGACGGCGCCGAAAATGATGTTGGCTTCTTCATCGGCTGCTTCCTGAACAATGGACGACGCCTCGCTCACCTCCACGAGCGACAGATCGGGTCCACCGGTCACGTTGATAATCACGCCGCGCGATCCGTTCACCGACGCGCCTTCGAGCAGCGGACTCGAGATCGCGCGCCGCGCCGCCTCGACGGCGCGGTCCGGGCCTTCGGCGACGCCGGTGCCCATCATCGCAAGTCCCATGCCGGCCATGATCGTCTTCACGTCGGCGAAGTCCAGATTGATCAGGCCGGGCACGAGAATCAGATCCGAAATGCCCTGGATCGCCTGTCTCAGCACATCGTCTGCCGTCGCGAACGCGTCGGTGAGCGGGGTCGTGCGGTCGATGATCGTGAGCAAGCGATCGTTGGGAATGGTGATGATGGTGTCGACGCAGGCACGGAGGGCTTCGAGCCCCTGCTCCGCCTGGACACGCCGCCTCTTGCCTTCGAACTTGAACGGCTTGGTCACGACGGCGATTGTCAGCGCGCCGAGCTCGCTCGCCAGGCTGGCCACCACCGGCGCGGCGCCCGTTCCCGTGCCGCCGCCCAGTCCCGTCGTGACGAAGACCATGTCGGCGCCGTCGAGGGCCTGAAGGATGGTCTCCGTGTCCTCCAACGCGGCCTGCCGGCCCACGTTCGGATCGGCGCCGGCGCCGAGTCCTTTCGTCAGCTTGCTGCCAATCTGCAGCTTGATCGGCGCGGCATTTACGTTGAGCGCCTGCAGGTCCGTATTGGCGACGATGAACTCGACGCCGTCCAGGCCGACCCGGACCATGCGGTTGACGGCGTTGCTGCCGCCGCCGCCGATGCCGATGACTTTGATCCGGGCGCCCGCGCCTCCGTCCGTGGCGAGTCGAAGCCGCAAGCGCTTCGTGTCTCTGGCCTCATCGGCATCCGGCAGCTTGTGCTCAGCCATGCTGTGTGACTCCTTTAGAAGAATTCCTTGAACAACCCGCGCAGCCGTCCTGCAACGCGCACAAACGCGCCCGCGCCCGCCGGCACGCGCGCCAACGCCCTCATGGAATTGCGATAGCCGTACAACGGAAGCCCGACCGCCGTGGCGAACGTCGGGCTGTTCACGTGATCCGCCAGGCCGCCGACGCCGGTTGGACAGCCGCGGCGAATCGGGAGATCGAAAATCTGTTCCGCGATCTCCGGCATGCCGTCGAGGATCGCGCCGCCGCCGGTCAACACGATGCCGGAGTTGAGGCTCCGCTCGTAGCCGGCGCGCCGGATCTCGTCCCACACCAGATGGAAGATCTCTTCGGCGCGCGGTTGAAGGATTTCAGACAGAATGCGGCGCGCCATCACCCGCGGCTTTCTGCCGCCGACGCTGACCACTTCCATCGTGTCGTCTTCGCCCACCATGCCCGACAAGGCGCATCCGCACTTGCGTTTGATTTTCTCCGCCTCGGGGACCGGCGTGCGCAGGCCGACCGCGATGTCGTTGGTGAAATGATCGCCGCCGACGCCGACCGCCGCCGTATGCCACAGGCTGCCGCGCTCGTAAATCGCGATGTCCGTGGTCCCGCCGCCGATGTCCACGAGGGCGACGCCGAGCTCCTTCTCGTCCTCGGTCAGCACCGACTCGCTCGCTGCGAGCTGCTCGACCACGGTTTCGGCGACGGTCGCGCCGGCCCGGTTCACGCACGCGACGATGTTCTGCGTCGAGCTCTGGCTGCCGGTCACGATGTGCACGTTCACTTCGAGGCGGGCCCCCATCATCCCCACCGGCGCGCCGATGCCGTCCTGTTCGTCGACGACGAAATCCTGGGGGAGCACGTGCAGGATCTCGCGGCCGGTTGGCAGCGAGACTGCTTTGGCCGCGTCGATCGCGCGCCGCACGTCCTCGCGCGTGATCTCGCGGTTTTTCCCGGCCACCGCGATCACGCCGCGGCTGTTGAAGCCCTTGATGTGCGGTCCCGACAGTGCCAGGTGCACGGAATCGATCTCGACGCCTGCCATCAGCTCGGCTTCTTCGATCGCTTTCTTGATCGAATCGACGGCCGCCTCGAGGTTGACCACCACGCCGCGGCGGATGCCGCGCGACTCGGCAACGCCCAGGCCCACAACGTCGAGCCCCTCGTCGTCGAGCATCTCGGCAACCACCGCCGTCACTTTGGACGTGCCGACGTCGAGTCCCACCAGGTACCGCTCTTTGCGCGCCACTCTGCCTCCGAAGGGGGTTCTGATTTACCGCCTCGTCTCGGACGCCTTCGACGCCGGAGCGACGGCCCCCCGGCTGCCCTGTTTGCCCGCGGGCCGCACGTAAATGCGACCGTCGAACCGCAGGTCCACATAATCGATGTCTTGCACCCGGTCGCGCAGCGCCGACGCCAGATCGAGGTACGACTGCAGCCTCGGCAGAAACTGTTCGTCCCCGACGTAGAGGACAGCCGGATCGCCCGTGAGAATGATCGCGGCATTGTGAAGATCGGTCACATCGACTTGCGAGAGCCGTCGCGCGACGTCGGGCCGCGCCTTGACCGCGGCGATGACGCGCGAGGCCAGCTCCGCCCGCAAGGCGTCGGTCGTCGCCTCATCGTCGCTCGGCGACGCCGCGAGGCCGTCGACCAGCGGCAGATCGAGATCGGCGTACTGCGGTCCGTACTGGTCGATGACGATGCCGTGGTCGTCGACAAGGTACATCTCGCCGTTGATGCGGCCGATTCCGATCGGCTGCCGTTCGAAGATCGCGACCTCGACCGTCGACGGCAGCGATCGCCGAAGAGCGGCATCGCGCACCCACGGCGATGACAGCAGCCGGCGTCGCCAGGCGTCGAGATCGATCCAGACCAGGTTTTCGCCGCGCAGGCCGTTCAGCAAGGCCAGCACTTCCCCTCTCGACAGCCGCTCGTTGCCGCCGACGACGATGCGATCGACCTGCAGCAGGCGCGCGTGCGTGACGACGTTTGTGCCGCGGTAGATGCCGTACAAGAGCAGCGGCGCGATCAGGCCGTAGCGGACGAGCGGCTTGACGACCCGTCGCCAGTTGCGGTGCTTGCGCGCCGGCTTGACGTGCGCCCGCCGAAAGCGTCGATCTGCGGGCGCCGCAACCGCGCTCATCTGCGTCCTCCGTCACGGGCTTCCACCGAGGCCGCGCCCGCGCCGCCTCGATTCAACGCCGCGATGAGCCGCTCGGGCACGACGCCGATCGACCCGGCGCCGAGGGTGATCACGACATCGCCCGGCCGCGCCACGCGCACCAGGGCGGGCACGACATCGTCGAACCGCGCCACCAGCTCGACCTTCGAGCCGACGCTGCGACGAATCGCGGCGGCCAGCGCCTCGATCGTGACGCCCGCAATCGGGTCCTCGCCCGCTGCGTAGATGTCGGTCAGCACGATGTGGTCGGCCCCGGCCAGCGCGGGACCAAACGCCCCCATCAACCTTGCGGTCCGCGTGTAGCGGTGCGGTTGAAAGGCCACAATGATGCGGCGGTTGAGCGCCCGCGCGGCGGCCAGAACGGCGGCAATTTCCGTCGGATGGTGGCCGTAGTCGTCGACGATGAGGACGCCGCTCGGCTCGCCGCGCACTTCAAAGCGCCGTTCCGCACCGCGAAAGTCCCGCAACGCCGCCGCGATCCGCTCGAAGGGAAGCTCCAGCTCCATGCCGACGGCAACCGCGGCAAGTGCGTTCTGGAGGTTGTGTCGGCCCGGGACGTTCAGCGCAAGCGGCCCGAGTGTTTCCAACGCTTTCGCGACATCGTCCGCTCGGTGTGTGCGCCGTTTCACGGTGGCCCGCGCGGTAAGCGGACCGAGCGCCACGTCGTTGGCCGTCACGTCGGCGTCGGCACAGAGACCGTAGGTGATGACGCGTCGCGTCATGCGTGGAAG
>JAHFUJ010000195.1 GCA_023265105.1 Acidobacteriota bacterium | reverse complement strand
CCCGTACGAGGTCCTCTCCGCGCTAGGCGCGGGCGGGATGGGCGAGGTCTAAGGCGCACGCGACACGACGCGGCGACGCAACGTATCGTCGGCCGGATTACTCCTGCTTGGTCGCCAAGGGGCGACCGATGCGCCGCTCAAGCATCGGTAATCAGCGGGGCGTCAGTCGAGCGCTAACCAGGCACGTCGACGCGGAGTTGGAGCGACATTTCCCCGCGGTCGTCTTCGCCATTTCTGTGGCTGCGGCCCGCGTACGTTGGCCGCCCACCTTGACATTCTGCAGGATCCGCGTTTCGGCCTCCCGCGCGGTTCAGCGGACCTTCCGGCCGTCGATTCTTGTCGCCGTGGTCGGATCGTTGCGGTCGAGGCGCCATGTCGGGTGGCTGAAATGAATGACAAAGTCGCCGTTATAGGAAACGACGGCGTTGTTGAACGTCAACGTGCCGATGGCGCGCCAGTTCTGGAACGTGCGCCGAAGCCGCACGTTGGGGCCGCTCGTCTGGCCTTCGTCGGTGACTTCGATGGCGAAGGCGAGCGAGCGCTTTGGCGCCGGATCGCTGCGGTCGAAGATCTGCGCCATGATCTCGTCGCGGAAGTCGATCGCCTCGCCGGGAATCCTCGGCTGGCCGGGCGCGACCATCAGACGCATGAACTCGGGTGCTCGCGTCGGCTGACCGGCCGGCTTCCCGAGCTCGGCAATCGGGTACACCTGGCGAATAGAGGGCTGCTGATCCACACGAGCAAACGACGCGGCGACAACCAGCAGGAGCGGCGCGCCGGCGCCTCGTCGCGACACCGTGACGTCGGGGGCGTTGCGCAACTCCGCGTCGTTCAGGAATTCGGTGTTTGCGCCGCCGATGTCTTCCTGCGTGATGAAGTTCGATGTTCGGAGCGGGGTGGCGTGATCGGGATCGACTGTTGGGAACAGCTTGCCGACCATCGAGAGCGAACGCACTTGCCCGCGCAGCGTACTGGTGCAGCAGGTCGAATACCGCGCCACGACCAGTGCCTCGCTGCCGTTGCTGAAGTAGCCTGAGTAGGGCGTCGCTGCCGTAATCCGCCAGCGTCCAATCAGGCAGACCCCGTTGGGATGCACAAGGCGACGAAATCCTTTTCTGTCGGGTCCCCAGCGCAGGTCGGCGGCGGAGTCGAGGGTTCGTGCCGACGCCTTGACGAACGCGCCTCGAATGAGCCGTCCGAGTGTGACCTCGTAGATCGGCAGCGGGCGCTCGCCCACGCCGCCCCAGACACGCTGGTACGGGTTGGCGAAGAGCGCGTCAACCACCTCACGAAACCGGCTGCCGGCGTAGCCGCGGTCTTCGTCCGTCAGCTGTTCGATTCCGAACTCTGACATTGGCGCACCTTCAGAGCGTGTGAAAAATGCACGTTTTACCGCAGAGCCCGCTGAGTTCGCCGAGAATCCTTAAGAATTTTCCTCTCGGCGGTCTCTGCGGTCTCTGCGGTCTCGGCGGTTAGCGGTTTTCTTCACAGGCTCTTCACGCGTTCGAACGCGGATTTCCGCAGCGAAGCACTAGCCGAGTGACGGCGTGCCATGAACACCTCCTGACCCGGCGGCGCGCCAGGGCTTGAACGCGTTGTCCACGCCCTGAAGCGCCGGCGCCAGATCGGGATAGTGCCGCTTCAGCACCGACAGCATTGAGTTCTCACGGATGTAGTGCAACCCGAATTCCGTGTACAGCTCGGCCCGGTAGTCGTCGGTGAAGAAGCGGTCGCTCTTCAGCCGTCGTGACGCCATGAGCACGAAGACGCGGAACGCGGTCTCGCTGAAGCCGAAGCCTGGCGGCAGCGGTTCGGCGAAGAGGCCGGTCATGAGGTCGACTTTCTCGAGATCGTTGTTGTAGACCTTGCGGATCTGCTCGCGCCACACGACGTTGTCTGTGAGCTCCTCGAAGGACTTCACGGGATCCTTGTGGATGAGCCGACGGAACTGATTGTAGCGGGGCACGCCACGCTCCCGATCGCGATAGATGTCCACCGCCGCCAGATCGAGATGCTCGCCGTCGTCGCGGGTCAGATTCTGGAGATGCTTCGGGTAGTTGTGGAGCGTAATGGCGCCCGGGTGCGCGCGTCCGAACGAGTAAAAGAGATCCGTCATCGAGATGCGACTGGCCACGCCTGGCGTATGACGTCCGGCCATGGCCGGCAGCTCGATGGTTTCGATCGCGGCATCGCTGGACAGCTTGCGGAACAGCAGCCGATCGGGGATGAGCGGATGGAGCCGGTACACCGAGACGAACTCCTCGGTGAGGGAGTACGGCGCGGCATGGTGGTCGTGTTTGGATCCGACGATGCCGCCGAGAATTTCGTCGTCGTTCAGGAACGTGAAGACGTCCTGGAGCTCGTCCCCGGCCAGGCCGTACCAGTTCGCGTGCATGCCGACCTCGATGACGGGGTGGGGCAGGATCGCCGGCGTCCACTCCACGGTATGAATCTTCGCCATCAGCGCGGAATTGATGAGCTTGGCTTTCGCGAAGAGCTGGGCGTCGGTCCACGATCGGTGCTCTTTGGCGAGCAGCCCGCACAGGAAATTATGCTCGCGCGTGAACATCGTGTGGAGCATCGCGAGGCCAATCCACCAGTTGTCGGAGAAGCCGGTCAGGTGCACGCCGGTTTCCGGGTCGATCGGCAGCAACTTGGTCGCTTCGAGCTTCAGCGTGCCGCCCTCCCCGGTCCGCAGTTTGGCGGCGACCACCGCGTCGGATCCGTAGATTTGCGATCCATCCCACCAGTGGCTGTTCGAGTTGGCGTAAGCGGGCGGCCGCGTCGAACCGGCCGGCGCGGGGTCGGGCACCGAGCGGGGAATTCTCATCTTCCCGTCGGACCAGTCGTCGCCAGGGGCGAGCGGTATGTCGACGCCCTCCTTCGGGCTGGACCGCTTGTGCACGAACCAGTCATGGACCATGAACTGGATCCAGGCGGCGGCGAGCAGATTGAGGATGGTCGCCGGCTGAAACTGGTCGCGAGTCATCAGCTCGCGGCTGACCACGCGCGGGCTGGGGATCATCAGGTTCGCCGTGTCGGGGAAGGTATGCTCGAGGGCGAAGTTCCGCCCGAACCGGCGGTTGGCGCATCCCATCGCGGGATAGTTCAGGTCGTTGTAGCTCCCGTCGATCGAGCGTCCTTCGCGCACCGCTCGATCGAGATCGGGCGGAATTTCGTGTTTCACAAATGCGGGTTCTTCCGTGTCGTGAAGGTTCTCACGCCTGAGCTGGTTGCGAATTTCGATCAGTCGCGGCATCGAGAGCAGTTTCGGCAGCTCGTACCATGGGCGCCGACTCTGAAGGAAATCGCCTATCCGTCCAAGCAGTTTGTCTGGCATCGGGCTCCTCGCAACACAGGCGCAGCCGGTCGTCGGCGCGTCGATTCTGCCACGAAACGCGTCGAAACGTGAAGCTTCAACCTGGGCTATAATGCGCGGCATTCACCTATGCCATACGAAAAGATCTTTTCGCCGCTCACCTTCCGAAAACTGGCCATCAAGAACCGCATTCTGCGTTCGAACGTCGCGGGCCGGTTCGACAACTACGATGGCACCGGCGCGCAGGCGCGCATCAACTGGGAAGTCAAGTTCGCGCGCGGCGGCGTGGGCGCCATCATTTCGTCGTTCGTGCCCGTGCATCCGCGCGGCCGCATCCTCCCCAACTACGCCACCATCGTCAGCGACGATCGGATTCCGTTCTGGCGCGCGCTGGGCCACGCGGTGCACGCCCACGACTGCAAGTACATCCTCCAGCTCAGCCATGGCGGCCGTCAGCGCGACATCCCGACCATCGACTACCCCTTGGGGCTGAGCTCGACAAGCAAGAGGGATCCGCTGCATGGGTTCGAGTGCGAATCCATGACGATCGCCGAGATCAAGGAGACCGTGCAGGCCTTCGCCGAAGGGGCGCGGCGCGCCCGCGAGGCGGGTCTTGACGGCGTCGAACTGCACGGCGCGAACGGTTACCTGATCACACAGTTTCTGAGCTCCGCGATCAACGATCGCACGGACGAGTACGGCGGCGTGCTCGCCAACCGCGCGCGATTCGTTCGTGAAATCGTCCAGGCGATCCGGGCGCGGGTCGGGCGCGATTTCCATCTGCAGATGAAGATCAGCGCGACCGAATTCAACAATGCGCTGCTGCCGGAAGAGAAGCCCGGCAACACCGTCGAGGACTCCATTCAGGTCTGCCAGTGGCTGAAAGACGACGGCGTGGACGCGATTCACGTGTCGTCGGGAAGCTCTTTTCCGCATCCGAAGAATCCGGCCGGGGATCTCCCGATCGACGAGTTGAAGAAGACCTACGACAGCCTGATCTCGAGCGGCGCGCTGGCGCTGCGCAACTACCTGCTCTTCACCGGCAAGCTGACCGGGGAGCTGTTCAAGCGCCGGTGGGAGACGGCGCGTGGTCCGAAAGATCAGATCGAAGGGCTCAACCTGCCGGATGCCCGCGCGATCAAGAAGGCCGTGGGAACGATACCGGTTGTGTGCACGGGGGGGTTCCAGACTGCCGCCATCATCGAAGACGCGATTACGCGAGGTGATTGCGACGCGGTTAGCATTGCGCGGCCGCTTATCGCGAACAACGATCTGGTGCAGCAGTTCGCCCGCGGCATCGGCCGTCCCGCCAATCCGTGCACGTACTGCAACCGGTGTCTGGTGAACGCCCCGGAGAATCCACTCGGCTGTTACGAGGAGACCCGCTTCCCGTCGCGTGAGGCGATGGTCCGGGAAATTCTCAGCGTCTACGATCCGCAGACGTTTCAGTAAGCCCCCGCGCTACCGCTCGCCATGAGAAACCTCGACGCGTGGCTGAGGCCCCTCATCGCCCGGTTCAACATGCCGCTGGAGTTCGGACATCGCAACCCGACCGAACGCGCCGGTTACGCCCAGTCCAGATCAGGTGAGGATCAATGAATGTTGAGTGAGCTCATCACGCGCCGCCGTGCGTCATCCATCGCCGAGGTCGTGGACATCATGACGATGCTCGATCGCGAGCTGTCCGACACCGATGGGCTGTGGTGGTTCAATCACTTGTACCTGCGCGTCACGCTCGCGGTCCGCAGCGCGGTGACCACGACCGCGTTCCGCGATCCGTCATTCCTCGAGCGGCTCGATGTCGTGTTCGCGAATCTGTATTTCGACGCCCTCGCCGCGGGCGACACCGATCCGCGTGCCGCACCTTCGGCGTGGCGTCCGCTGTTCGAGAGTCGCCACCAGCCGGGTCTGATGGCGATCCAGTTCGCCTTAGCCGGCATGAACGCGCACATCAACCGCGATCTTCCCGCGGGGATCGTCGCGACCTACGTGGCGACCGACGGCGCGCCGGGACCAAGCGGCGCCCGCCACGACGATTTCGAGAAAGTGAACGATCTGCTCGAGGCGGTCGAAGCGCAGATCAAGGGGGAGTTTGCCACCGGTATCGTGGGGCTCGTCGACTCGGTGGCCGGCGATGTCGACGACGCCGTCGCGATGTGGAAGGTGCGGGCGGCGCGTGAGGCGGCCTGGACGCACGCGGAGGTGCTGTGGACGCTGCGCGCGTCACCGGCGTTGCACGATGCATTCTTTATGCGGCTGGACAGGTTCACGGGCTTCGCGAGCCGTGGACTCCTGCTCCCTGGAGCGCAGCGCAAAGGTCTTGAGAACAGGCGGCGTGCTGGTCCGAGCAAGTGAGCGATCCGCCGCCGCCGAGGCGACGATTGTTCGGTCACACGAAATTCCTGAGGTGCGTCAAGGTGACGCTCCGCTCGGCGTACGCTCTTCCCACGAGTTGGATGCTCGGAATGAACTGGACCGAGTCCAAGACCTGAATGTTCTCGGCCTTGATACCCGACAGGCCCAGCCCATTCAACGAGGGCTGACTGAGTTCCGGGTCGTAGCGCACGTAGGCGAACTGTTTGGGACCCGTCCAGTTGGACGTGGCGATCGCGCTGTCGGGATCGACCGTCATCCCGCCAAATTCACGATCGATCGCGGCGCCAAAGCGGCACTCGCCCACAATTCGGCAGGCCATGTCCCAACCCGCAGACGCCGCGTTCATTAACGCGGCCGGTATGTTCTTCGCGTGATCGAGCAGCCAGAGATCGGAAGCCACGAGGTCGGGCCGCGCCTTGGCCACGTTGCCCGTGCCCGCAGACACAATCAGCAGCTTATCGACGCCGGTGGCCCAGTTCACGAAGTAGGGAGCTGCCGTGGCCATCTGGAAGGCGAGAAAGGCTGGATTGTTGTAGGTGGTCACCCCGCCGTCGACGAAGACGAATTGATACTCCTCCGGCGTGCCTTCGGCAAAGGTCACGACCTCCGGGGGAAAGTAGGTCGGCGCCGCGGTGCTCGCGCGCACGAGTTGCCAGAGAGGCAGATCCAGATTGCAGTCCGCGCGGTCGCGTTGGTTGTATCGAGCCCGTGGGTTGTTGCTAATCGGCCACGGAGAGTCGGTGGTGTGGTTGCGCATCACCATCATCAGGAGCGTCCGCAGCCTCGGATCGCCGAGTGCGGCGGGCGGCTCGCCGTCTTTGCAGCCGAGCGCCTTGTTGATTTCGCTCCGCAGTGTCGCCGCCAGCGGTTCATCGTTGTAGCCGTAGCGAAGCCGTTTGAAGACCGACGCCTTGTCGAACATCTGCTCGCCGCTCCCGACGTAAAAGGCGCGCAGCGTATCCATCGACATCCCGGCTGAAATGCACGTGGCGATGATGGCTCCGGTGCTGGTGCCGCAGACGAAGTCGAACCAGTCACCCAGCACCAGCGTCGGGTTGCCGAGCTTGGCGCGTAAGTCGGCCTCCAGCTTCGCGAGGATCTCGACGGTGATGAGCCCAAGGATGCCGCCGCCATCACACGCAAGGATCTTCTTGGAACCCGCCGCGGTCATTCGGTCCTGAACAGTCGCCATAGTCTCTTTGCTCCTGCGTCACGCGCCCTAGAGCGTCCGTGTGTCGATCCAGGTCACGCGGCCCGTTCGGCGCTTGACCTCGTTGTACATGTGCGCCGTCCCACCAGGCCCATCTCCGCCGCCTCCGTTCCACAAGCAGACGAAGCGAACCTTGTCGACGCCAGACGCCAACGCCGTGTAGAGCAGCCACAGGTTGCAGCGCTCGTACGGACTCACCCCGTTTGGCAGCGAGCCAAGCTCGTTGGGCATGATGTGAATCGCGTCCGCGCTCGCCAACTTGGCCTTCATCGCGTAGTACCGGTCGGTCCAGCCGTCGCCGTCGGCTGACGGCGCGATCGAGCGGTTGATGAACTCGGGCTCTGGGAAGGGGAGCTGGATCTGGCATCGCACCTCGCGCTGCTGACAGGCCTCGAGGAACAGCAGATCGCCGCCAGCCGAGGCTTGGCAGAACGATACATCCTCGGGACCGGCCCCGAGCTGGTCGAGCACGGCCGCGATTCGCTGCGCCGCGATCGCTGCTTTCTCCCGCGGGAAGCGCGGTAGCTGACGATTGGGCGCGTCGATCATGTGACCGCTGAACAGCAGCACCTGCCGCGGTTGCCACCGATCCGCGGGTTTCACGAGCCTCTCCAGCGTCCGGTCGAACGTGGCGATGCTCGCCTCGACGACCTCGGGACGGAAGCCGAGATCCCTCATCAGCAGCAGCTGCGCCCGGCTGGAGTTGAGCGCGAACCAGTCCTTGTCGCTCTTGACGATGGCCTCTTTGTAGGCGGCCTTGGCGGCATCGGGCGTACCCATCAGCACTTCGAGATCGCCGAGCGTCGCCTTCGACCAGAACAGCTGCCGCTCCTCGGTCTCGCATTCGGCGGCAAATCGCACCGCACCCGCCATCATGGCCGCTTCCCGGTCGTAGCGCCCGTCGTTGGTGAGGTGGCGATACAAGTGCATCAGCGTCAGGGCGTTGGTGCCGGAGTAGTAATGGCTGGGGTTTGCGCGATAGGCCTTTGTGTAGCTGTCGATCGCCGCACGCAGCAACGCGTCCTCGTACGCGGCTTCTTCCCGCTTCTTTTCCGCCGTATACTCCTTGTGTTGCCACGCAATGGTCCACGCGTCCTTGTCCACGCGTCCGAGCAGCGCCCACGTCTCCGGATCCTTCGGGAATTGCGTCAGCACGTTGCCGTAGTGCGCCCTGGCACGATCGAGTGAGTGGCCAGGAGCCCCGGCCAGGGCCAGCCGCTGCAGGCAGATGCCCTTTTCGCGCAGACCGCGCAAATGAGCCGGCTCGATTTCCAGCCCGCGGTCCAGGTATTCCAACGCGAAGTCGAAGCGCTCCGCTTTGCGCAAGGCCTCGCCGGCCTTGATCCACGCCGCCCCACGAAAGACCGCCACGGGTGCTTCCTCCGCCAGCACCAGGAGGTCGCCGAGACGCCCGGCTTTGCGGGCGAGCTCGACACGTTCTTCCCAGGCGTCATGCCGCTCCCAGAATTCGCGCACGTCGCCAATGCGCAGCGACGTCCAGTCTGGCTCCTGCAGGTTGGGCATCAGGTTGTAGACCGGGCTCACCTTCCGCCCGTGCCACGATTCCATCGTCGCCTTCACCATCTCGGTGAGCGCGTGCTTGTCTTGTTCGATCGTCGCGGGGTCGGGGACGCCCTTCGTGAGTGCGTACCGCAGTTTGCGGTCCGTGTACAGGTCGAAAGCGGTAGTGACCCGTCCGCCGCTGACCAACACCACGCCGCGCGCCCGCAATGCGTGGCGCACGCCGAGTTCGTACCACACGTTGGGGTTGTCGATTGTCAGATCGGCAACCACGAGGTCCGCAACGAGCAGCTCCTGGAACATGTCGGTGCGGATATCGCCCGCGCGCATCTCTTCGTCCGCGCGGAACACCGTGAGCCCCGCCTTCTCGAGCGCTGGTTTGATGTACTCGTCGAACACTCGGTTGAAGTCGATAGTCTGCCCATCCGGTCCGGGCTTGG
>JAHFUJ010000194.1 GCA_023265105.1 Acidobacteriota bacterium | reverse complement strand
GTGCCGGCCGTCGGCAGCGGTCTCGTTGAAGCGGAGCGGCTGCTCCTGCAATCTCGCGGCTTGTTGAGCTCGCAAGGCAAGATCACACCCTGGGTCATCACCAAGGACGCGTTCAACACGCCCGAGAAGCTGCTGACGCCTGAACGTTGGGACAGCATCTACGGTGTGCCGGCGGGCGAGATCACCATCGAGCACATCCAACATGCGTTCTACATGGCGGCCAACTACGGCTTTCAGATTCTCAACGGCAACTTCGCGGCCGCGATAGACGACTACGAGCTGTCGCTGCGCTTCATGAACGATCTGGCCACCTATCGCATCGACGTGTCCTGGTTGTGGAGCCTCGTGCATCATGAGGCCACCATCACCAAAGACGGCTACGTCAAAGGGCCTGCGCTGACCGAGGACGGAGTCGTGCCGGCGTCGAACACGTTCGAGGTCAAGGCCGGGACGCGCTTCACGAGAGACTTATTCGAAAAGGTGTGGGACTGCCACAACCAATGGACGACGGCGTTCTTTGCCGAACTGGACCGGCGCGGGGATCCTGGCCGCTTCGACCGCACCAAGGCGCCGATCATCATGGAGATCTTGACACGCCAGCTGCTGTCGCCCCGCTACATCCAGCACAGCGCTCGCGTGCTCTTCGTGATTGCGCAGGCCGGCGCGCAGGAACGCCCTCAGATTCTCGATGCGATCTTCGACCTCTCCCGCCAGGACATCCTCACGCGTGTTCACGCAGGGACCCTGGGCAAGAGTGCGCTGAGCGCCCATGAGTATGTCTACGATATTTTCCCGAGCGTCAAAGAAGTGCAGGCTGTCCCTTCACGGTGAAAAAGCGACCGTTCATTTCGCCGGTGGAACAACCCCTCGATACTGCTTCAGACCAACGCTCAGTCCACCCTCGACACTGCGGTTCCCTTCATGGCATGCCTGTTCAAGCAACTCAAAGCCCGGTTCCTTGTTCCGGGTGAGGGCAAACGCCATCGTCCAGGATCTTGTATAGACCTTCGGGTCCTCGACCCTCGCCTCGTAGTGGATGACGTCGGCGTCGACGAGCGTGAACCGTTCGACCACGTGCAACGCGTCGCTGTAGAAATTGCCGGCGTTGTCGAGCCACGTCAGCCCGTTCGAGTTCGTGACGTCGACGACCAGCGTATTCCCGTCCCAGCGTCCGCGCGAGTCGCCCTCCCAGAGGCGTATGGCATTCCCAACGTGCGGTTCGGTGGCCGTGGGAATGATCCGGTAGGCATGCGAGTACTCGAGCAGGTGCACCACATACCCAGGCGTTTGAATAATCTGATGATCACCCGGTGCATACACGTGCCGGAGCACGCCGGGCGGAGAGCAGCTTGCGAGTGGGGAAATGTAGCGGTCGACCATGTCCTTTCTGAGTTCCAGCGCCCACGGCTGGTACGGGATCTTGCGGTCCGGCGTATCGATCACGAGGCTGGGTCCGGCCTGAATGCCAAAACCGGCGGTGTGTACTTCGATGTCCTGAGAGGTCACCGTTCGATTCCAGTATCCCTGCAGGTCCGGCCGTCCATCCGCGGTCGGTCGCGGATTGAACGTTTTCATTTTTTCGACCGCGCATGAATGGAACTGCACCGGCTCAAGGGGACACCCGGCGGCTCTTGCCGCCGCCGGCTCCTGAGCCGAGGTGGGCGCCGCCGACAACGTGAGCATCAGCGTGCCTGCGGCGAGAGGACCGAGTAATTGCGGGTTCACTGGACACCTCTCTTCAGAAAATTGCGCTGAGCGTCCATGAGTATTCTATGATATTTTTCCGGGCGTCAACCAAGGGCAAGGAGGATGAGATGCGCAAACCATATCTCGTAATGCTCGCCGTCTGCGCGACGCTGGCCGCTGTTCCTTTGACCTCGACGATATCGGTCGCGCAAGCGCCTGCTCCTGCGCCTGCGCCTCCGGCTCCGATGATGCCGCCTTCGCTCCCGGCGACATACGTCGTCGATTTGATGACGGCGCAGGGATCGGCGGCGTTTGGCGCGCGGTGGAAAACCATGGAGGCGAAGATCGTCGCTGCGAAGCCGATACCGGAGGCGATGCCCCAGTATAAGACGGCGTACGACATCGAGCCGCACGCCGGCGAGAGCGGGTTTGACGATTCCAAATGGCCGACGATCGAGGCCAAGGATCTGGCCGCCCGCCGCAGCGGCGGCCATGTGGCCTTTATCTGGTATCGCGCGACGCTGACGATCCCGGCAAAAGTCGGGGATTTCGACACCGCAGGCGCAAAAGCCGTGCTGACGGTGCTGGTGGACGACTATGGCGAGGTGTGGGTCGATGGGCAGATGCCGCGCCGCGCTGGGTATCCCAGCCCCGCCACTATCCAGGGCTTCAACATGCCGAATCGCGTCGTGCTCACCGATGCGGTCAGGCCGGGCGACACGTTCCAGATCGCGGTCTTCGGCATCAACGGGCCGATTTCGATCGCGCCGCCCAATACCGTCTGGTTCCGCGAAGCCAGGATCGAATTTTACCGATAGACTGGCGATGAGGAAGCTCAGCTGCCTGGCTGCGCCCATACTGCTCGGCATGGCTGTCCGGACGGTCGCGGTGCCCGTACGCGCCCAGACTCCGGCGCCGCTCTGGACGGCTGATCTCAACGCCGTCCGGTACGCGGCCGCCGTGATTCCGGGCCGCCGGCCGCTGCGCATCAACGTGCTGAAATTTGCCGAGAGCCGCCGCACCAAGAATTTTTCGGTGAAGGGCGCAGCCGCCGACCCCAGCGTCCAGGCGCGCACGGTGTTCCAAGTCGTGTACGCCGATGGGAACGTGATGATCGACGCCGGAATGGACCAGCAGGTGCACAAGTTCTTCGGCCGCGGGGTCGAGGAACCATACGACTCCGAAGCGGCCAGCCAGGTGGATCGCGCGCTCAGGTCTGCCCGGCTTATCGTCATCACCCATGAGCATGGGGATCACGTCGCCGGCGTCGTCCACACTCCGCTCGCGAGCGAGCTGGCGCCAAAAACGATCCTCACGAAGGTTCAGGTGCAGACGCTCCTGACCAACCCTCAGATGCCGGAAATCAGGCTGACGGAAGCAATGGCCAGACGTTACTTCGTCATCGACTACGACAAGTACTTTCCGGCGGCGCCCGGCATGGCGCTCATCAAAGCGCCGGGGCACACGCCTGGCTCGCAGATGGTCTATGTCGTGCTCGAGTCGGGCAGAGAGTACCTCTTCGTCGGCGACGCGGCGTGGCACATGGATGGTGTGCGGCTGATCAAAGGGAAAGATGCGCCGTGGCTGACCGAGGACGAACATGCGGTCATGGATCAGCTCACATGGCTCAACGGTCTTGTCCGGACCGAGCCGGGTCTGGTCATCGTCGCCAGCCATGACGCTGATGAGCACAAGGGGTTGATCCAGAAGGGCGTGCTGGGCGGCCGGCTCAAGTAGGGAGGGGACACATGTCACAACTCGAACGCCTGTTTCCGCGCCGGTCGTTTCTCTCGAAGCTCGGCATCGGCCTGACCGCGGGAGGTGCCGCGGTCGGAGCCAGCGGCGCAACCGCGCGGGCCCAATCCGACGCAGCCGGGCGCTGGCAGCCCACTCGCCACGGTCTGGATGACTGGCTCGATCAGCTTCCCGGCAAGCACCGCTTCGTGCTCGACACGACCACGCCCGAGGGGTTCGGCAATGCGCTGGCGTTCCTGAACAACTACTTCAACGTAAACCAAAACGCCTACGGGCTGCAGGACGCAGACCTGGCGGTCGTGCTGGTCGCCCGCCATTTGTCGACACTCTTCGCGTACGGTGACGCCGTGTGGGCGAAATACGGCGGCCCGATCACGCAGCGGACCAGTTTCAACGATCCGAAAACCAAGCAGCCGCCGACGGTCAATCTGTTCAACGCGCCCGGTTATGGCGGCGCGCTGCCCAACCGCGGGACGACGCTGGACAGCCTGCTGAAGCGCGGGCTGCAGCTTGCGGTGTGTCAGGTATCGACGCGAGGGAATGCGGCAGCGATCGCGGGAGCGACGGGCGGGACGGCCGATGCGGTCTATAACGAGCTGATCGCGAATCTGATCAGCCGCAGCGCGCACATGGTGCCGGCGGGGATTGTCGCCGTCAACCGCGCGCAGGAGCGCGGCTATTCGCTTGCGTCGGTGAGTTGACCGACGGCAGCGCCAAGATCGAATTTTGCCGAGAGCCAACGGCTCTCGCGATTGGAATTCTGGGCCAGTCGGTCCCTCCTGAGCCTCGCGGTGAAAGTCGAGCCCCGTTGCGCGTCGGTCACACGTGCGGACGGCCGATCGTGTATAGTGGATCCTGTCATCCAGAACTGAGCCCGCCAGCGTTCGAGTAGTGCCCCCCCTGAGTGACGTCCGTGACGCCGTTGATCGGCGCGATTGACCGCTCTGCAATCGAGACAGATGCGAACCGGAGGGACCGATGTCTGAACGAAACGGCGACCGTGCCAGATTTCAGAAGGACCGGAAACGCAAGATGCGTCGCCGCCAGCGCGTCCAGGCACTCGTCAAGGCACTGCGTGGCCAACCGCTGACGCCCATCGGCCAAGACAAGGCCACCCAACGCTGATGAGGCCGATTCCGCAGGAGCCGGACGTGTCGTGCGCACCAACGGCGTGTCCGTTTTGTCGTTCGCCAAACGTCACGACGGCGAGCGAGAAAGTCGACTCGTCGGCGTATTGGCGGTGCAAGGCCTGCGGCGAGATGTGGAATCTCGCTCGGCTTCGGACCTCCGCGAATCGGTACAACGTCGACCCGCGGTGGAAGTGAGGATCGGCATCGCCAGGGGACAGAGAGGATTGCAATGACGACTGGGGTTGTGGCGGCGGAGTGGATCAAGCGGATCGCAGATGACGAGCGAAAGCGGGACGCGGTGCGCATCCGGGAGGAGGAGATGGCCGCCCGAAAGGCTGACCTCGTCCGTCAGAACGGTCGGCGACTCTTAGACGAACTTCGTGCCGCGGTCGCACGTGATGTCGAGGCCTTCCGGTGCGAGTTTGCCGGAGACCCCTCCCGCGACATCGTGTTTGACGCCAAGGAAGCCACGGGCGGGTTTGTCGTGCGTAAGCCGGCATCTCCAGCCGTCTTGCTCACGGCCGAACCGCATCTGGACAGGGCGTCGATGGACTGCCACTACCGGTTCACGTCGACGAGCGGCCTTCCGCCGCGTGAGGACCGCGTTGAACTGATGTTCGCCCCCGATGGAGTTGCCGGGGCGGACACGCTCCAGATCAAGACTCAGCGTACGGGGCAAGGGTTCGCAAGTGCCGACGCGCTTTCTGAATACCTGCTGGGGCCGGTGTTTACCGGGCGTCCGAGGTAGTCGACGTCGCGTGCGCGGCGCAGGCCGAGCATGCGTTTGAGACCCGCCCGATACATCCACGCCCACCCCGCCATCGAATTTCAACCTGGCCACTCAACGACATCGGCGCTTCAGCTACCCGACGACGTCATAGGGTCGCATCATGTCGTTGTCCTCGTGTTCCAGGATGTGGCAGTGGAGCACGTAGCGGAACGTCTGGCCAGTACGAACACGTGTCCCCGTCGGCAGATCGAACTTCGCGATGATCCGCGTGACTTCTCCCGGGAAGGCCTGGACCGTATCCTTCCTCGCGCGCCGTTCGTTGTTGGGCGGTCGCACGGCAGGTCCGGTAAAGGTCAGTTGCCCGGGATACAGATCAAGGTCGAACGGCCGCCGATCCAGAATCTGGAACTGCACCAGATGCACGTGAATCGGGTGCGCGTCGCCGGTCGTGTTGATGATGCGCCAGATTTCAGTCGCGCCCGCCTGCGGCGTTTCGGTGACCGGGGCCGTCCAGTGCGAGGTGATGAGCCCCTCGATCGGATTGTCCAGGGCCGACGCGTTCTCGATCAGCACGAGGTCCCGGACCTGGCTGGCCGAAGACGGATTCAGCGCCCGCGTCGCAGGAAGCCTCGACGGTACCGAGCTTGTGTCACGGCCACGCAGGCGCTTCGTCACTTTGAACATCATGACGTCGCCGGGCACGACATCGTCGCCATCAGGGAACGGCGCCTTGGCGTCGTTGTTCAGGCAGAAGAACATCCCCTCGGCGTCGGAGAAATCGATGATCACGTCGCATCGCTCCGCGGGGGCGATCGTCAGCCCCACCGGCAATCGTACCGGCGCCGGCAGGAATCCGCCGTCAGTGCCGATCTGAATCAGATCCGGACCAGGTGAGCCCAACCGGTCGCCGTCCCATCGGCACTCGTTGAGCGTCAGGTGATAGAAGCGAGCGTTCGACCCATTCAGGATGCGGAATCGGTACTTTCGTGGCTCGACCTCGAGGTGGGGCCAGATCTTGCCGTTCACCAGCACGGTGTCACCAAAAAACTCCGGTACCCAGTAAAGAGGAACCTCCGGGTCGCTGTTGTCCGAGACCGGGTACTGCAGCGAGCCGTCCGGGTCCAGCAGGCGATCCTGGATCATCAGCGGCACTTCGTACGGTCCTTTGGGGAGGTTCAGGTGGTCTTCGTCGTCATCCCGGACGAAGTAAAAGCCCTCGAGCCCCGTGTAGAGATTCAGCCGAGTGATGCCGAGCGCGTGATCGTGATACCAGAGCCCCGTGGCCGCCTGATCGTTGGGATAGTGGTAGATCTCCCCCGTGAAGGTCGGACCCTTCTGGGCAAATCCGTTCGTGAACCACGATTCGGGATAGCCATCGCTGTCGGGCAACACCTTCAACCCGTGCACGTGAACGACCGTACGGACCTCTGGTGTGGGCAGTTCGGCGCCGTGAAGGGGAGCGATTTGCAGGATGTGCTTCGTTGGAAGGTTGTTGCGCCACCGGACGGCAATCGGATGTCCACGGCGCGTTTCGAAGGTCGGTCCGGGATACATGCCGTTGTACCCCCACAAAGTCGTCGCTCGAAGGTCACGATGCAGCTTCTGCCGGAACTCCCGCATGGTCACTTCGAAGAACGGAACCCCCCTGACGGATCCCACGGGCGCGATCGTGGCAGGAATGGGCAATGCGTCGACGAATTTGGGCAATGTGCCGCTGTGACTCGTCCAGTCGTGGCGGCGGTGTTTCATCCCATATCGGGCCATGCGCATCCCGGCGTGCGACTGTCCGCTCTGTGCATGGATAGGCTTGGCTAAGAAGCGCGAGATGCCGGCGCCGAGTGCGACGATCCCTCCGAGCCCCCCACCCATGATCTTGAGAAATTTCCGCCGCCTTATCTCCTTTTGATCGAGGGTGCCGTCGGATTGATCGTGTGGGCCCTCGGAGACGGGACCGGTTCTTTCGTCGTGACTGTCTGGCATCGTTCCACCCTTTCTGCATCGTGAGGTTTTGGTGATCGCCGAGCCCCTCTGGGGTCACAACGAAGGGCTCGTTGAAATCGCGCGAGGACGGTTCTGGTTCGCTGGACTTGGGTTAGTCAGGTCGCACTCGGAAGCGGTGAGACACGCGGACGACTCTCCCCTCCGGTATTGGCTCCGGGACATGGAGCACCGGTGGAGGGCGCCAGGCGACCCGCGTCATTGTTGAGGCGACGCCTCAAGCGAGTCGCCTGGCTAGTCTTCACACGACCGTTCGGTTCTGCAATCTCAACCGATGTGCTGGTCACGCCCGCACGAATTTGTTGAACCAGTCAATCGTGCGCTGCCACGCCAGATCGGCCGCGGCTTTGTTGTAGCGCTCGGGCGTGGCGTCGCAGTTGAAGCCGTGAACGGCGCCCGGATAGATATGGCCTTCGTGCGGAACGTCCGCCGCCTTCAAGGCCGCATCGTACGCGGGCCACGTCGCCGCCAGTTGCTTGTCCAGTTCGCCGTGATGGACCAGTATCGCGGCTTTGATCTTCGAAATGTCCGCGGCGGCGGGAACGGCACCGTAAAAAGGTGCTGCGGCGGCCAAATCAGGTCCCAGCCGGACGGCCAAGGTGTTCGAGACGCCGCCACCATAACAGAAGCCGGTGGCGCCGATCTTGCCCGTGCAGTCGTCGCGCGATTTCAGCCAGAGCGCGGCTGCCACCATGTCCTCGGCCATCTTACCGCGATCGATTTTGGCGAACAGTTGGCCGCCTGCGTAGTCATCACCAGGAAACCCGCCCAGCGACGTGAGGCCGTCTGGCGCGAACGCCATGAACCCCGCGAGTGCCATCCGGCGCGCGATGTCCTCGATATGGGGATTCAAGCCCCGGTTCTCGTGCACGACGATAACGCCAGGAAGTTTTTCCACCTTGCCCGTCCGCGTATCGGCACTCACGGGCCGGACAAGGTATCCCTTGATGCTCCCGTTCCCTTGTGGCGACGGAACGGTCATGTATGCGGCCTTGATCCGGTCGTCGGTCTTGGAGACCTGCTGCGCCCGGGCGTAGTTCGGCATCAACGCCTCGACGATCGCCGTCGTGGCCAGACCGCCGATCGCAAATCGTTTCACGCCCTCCAGAAAGGCGCGGCGGCTGATCTCCCCGTGAATATAGCGGTTGTAGAGTTCGATGGCCTCGGTCGGAAGCTTGGGTCTCTCTGGCTGCATTGGCGTGACTCCTTATTCTTATTGCGCGTGGGGCCCCACCCCCACGCGCTGGCGCTGCGGGGCTCGTCATTCAGTTCGCGTGGGGCTCCACGCCCACGCGGGCCGCGGGCGCTGACTCGCTATCGCCACCCCAAGCGGCTGCCGCGTTGGGGGCCCCGGCTCCTCGCGCCGGCCGCAGGCGCTTCCGCGGCGAAGAATACCACGTTCCCGTTTCAACTTTAAAGTTTCTACTTACCGAAGTACACTGCCGCCCCGTGCACCTGGCACCGCCGACCGAGCACTGATGGAGGCTGCATGAAGGCGACGAAGCGCGCCCTGACGGTTGTGATGATCAGTCTCGTGGTCGTGGTGACGCTGACTGTGAGCCCCCGTGGCCAGGCACCTGCCGGCCCCGCTCCAG
>JAHFUJ010000193.1:3393-8910 GCA_023265105.1 Acidobacteriota bacterium | reverse complement strand
ATGCGTGGCTCAGGAAGCGTTGGATCGAGCCGAGCGACACCTGCGACAACTGAGCCACCGTGGAACCGGCCGTCAATGGATTCGGCGTCACTCCCGACCCGCCGCGAACCGCCTCCTCGACTGAATCGACGACGTCGAACACGGTGACGAGTCGCGTGATGACGATCAGATCGTGAAGCCGCTTGGTGAGGTGCGCCAGCGTGAAGGTCCCCCCATGACGCGTGACGACCGAATAGGCGTCGACCAACGCGCCGAGCCCCGCCGCATCGATCGACGGCACGTCCTTCAGATTGACGACCAATTGTGGCCGGCCAGCACTGGCGAGACGGTGAACCGTCTCGCCCAGCCGCTCTGTCCCCCATGGGCCGTTGAGCGGCCCGTGGAGGTCCAGAACGATCGTGTTCCCGCGCCAACGTTCGGTAATGGTCATGGGTCATGCTCCTCGTCCATTACCTACAACGACCAAAGAGGCCGTTCCGAACACTCATGGGCTAGAGGCACAGAGAACCCTAATGATTCTCTGTGTCTCGGTGTCTCTGTGGCCCATTCTCAGTGCCTCGCAGCCCGTGGGGCGACTCCTGCCACGGGCTGCTGGCCGCTGGCGACGCGGGCGCCGCCAGAGTGATCCGTCCGGAGTCGACGAGGGCGTTGGTCCGCGAGATCGCTTGAAAGTGCAGTGTGTCGTCCGCGACGTCGATGAGCATGAAGGCCCGATCCAGGTCGAAGCCGGCGGCCGTCAGCGCCGACCGTTTATCGAGATTGCCCCGCCGCAGTTCGCCGGACGATCCACAGACAAAGTAGGTGATGCCACGCTGCGGCTTGACGCGCTCGTACACATGGTCGTGCCCGCTGAAGACTACTTGCACGCCGTAGCGGATCAGGAGCGGCTCCAACGCGCCTCGAAGGTCCTTCTCCGACCCATGGCGCCCGCCCGAGGAGTAGAGGGGGTGATGGAAGAACGCTATCTTCCAGGTCGCTCGAGACGCCTGCAAGGTCCGCTCGAGCCACGTCAATTGCGACCGGTCCATGTAGTTGCTGTCCAGGGCGAAGAAGTCGACGTTGGACCGGGTAAACGTGTAGTAGCGCTGCTCGTCCATGTGGAACCCGCCGTACGATCGCTCCGCGCTGGCGTCGTGGTTTCCCAGGCTTGCATAGAATTGAACGCCGGCGTCGAGCAGCGGCTTATAGGGAAGCTCGAATTTGCTGATGACGGCCTTCCGATTCCAGCCGCCGTACACGTTGTCTCCCAGCATGATCACGAGCTCGAAGGGAAGGCGGCCGTGCGATGCGGCCATCGCCGCGGCGACATCGTATTGTTCGGTGTCGCCGGTTCCCGAATCGCCGATGACCGCGAACCGCACCGAGCCAATCGCGGCAGTCGGCTGAGTCGCTACGGGCCGCGGCGACTGCACCGAGGCGATCGCGGTAGTCGGCCCAGTCGGTACGGACTGCAGCGCGTGGAAGCCGGTGACGCCGCAGGCGATGATCGCCGCCGCGCCCAGAACATTTCGACAGAACGTCCTTAACATGAACATGGCGGCCTCATGGATAACGCGGCAGCGAGTATGGGAGAACGTCGACAACCAGGTTCGCGTCCACGTCGAGCAGAATCAACGTGCGTCCGAGGAATCGATACTGGAGCTCCGGAGGGAGCGGCGGCAGCAGAAGAAGCAAGCCTGCCGGCATCGTGGCGACCGGGTCGCCAGCGGGATACCGATCGTTGACGCGCAGCGTCAGGACACGCGGCACCTCGGCAAAGATGGCCCGTCGCTCCTCCGGCTGCCGTGCGGCCAACTCGCTCCGCAGGAGCTGCAGGATTGCCGGCGCGATCGCCGAGTGAAAGATGTTGCCGGGTTGTGCACGTCGCCGGGCGAGCCGAATCGTGTCCGCCAGCGCCCGTCGAAAGGCCACGCCGTCGCTTGCGTCGGGGTCGACGCCCTTCAGCGACAACCAGTGGGTCGACTGGTGGCGCAAGGTGACATACTCGGCGATGCGGTCCTGAAAGAGCGTCACTGCGACGGAGTCCATCGGCGTCGCGCCCTCCGTGAGGACCGTGTGAGTCGACAGCAGGAGCGCAAGTATGATCGACATAAGACCTCCTATATGCCATCCGGCAGGCGTTCTAATCCGACGGCCGTCCATGTGTCGTTGCCGGTTCTCCGAAAGAACAGCCGCACCGGCGTTCTCCACGCTGGGTACTCCGGATGGATCGTACGAATCTCGGCCATCAGGTACTCAGTCCCGCTGGCGAGGGTCGTGGGAAGCGGGATCTGCGCCTCGGCGTATCGTTCCTCGTGACCAGACGGCGTCGTCGCGCCGGTCGCGTTGTCGTAGGCCGCCCACCTCACGCGGTACTCTGCAGGCGGCGTCGCGACGCCGGCGTCGGACGCGGCGTTCCGGAATGTCAGGACACCGGAATCGTTGACGAACGGGCGTACGACTGGGTTGACGGCCGCGAGCCACGTCCGGCCGATCCGATCTCGACGCTTGATGAGCACATCGGCCAAGTAGGTCGCGGCCCGCGGATCGCTCAGCCGAGCCGCCTGGACGACGGCTTTGATAGCCTCATCGCTGAACGCCATCACCCGCTCCGCCGCCCAAAACGCGTCATCGGGCCTGACGTTCTGAAACGCGGGGTTCGGCAGCGTCGGCTTCCAGTTCTCCGGTTGAAAATGGTCGGCTTCAATCCGGCCGACCGACGGCAGGTTCGGGTAACGGATGCGCTGCCACGGCGGCACATACAGGCCGAGAGTCACCATGGACAGGATCGTCACCCGTTTGTCGAAGGCGTACTCGTGTCCGTCGCGCCGTGCCAGAGGCGCGACGCCGCCGCTTCCAAGCGTGGACCCAAAATCGATCAGGTGATGCCGGACGATCGTGCGGGGCCCGATGGCAACGAGCGTGTCCAGCGAGTTCTGCGCCTTGGTGTCCACATGATTCAGCCAGGCGGCAAACACGCGGAGGCCGCGCAGCTCGCGCCGATGTTCGTGGGGCACGATGTCGTTGGGATCGTCGGGGCGCGTCCCCTCGTACCGGAAGGGGCCGACGGGGATGCCAGCGAGTGCGCGACCCGCCACGATCCGATAGGAGCCGTCGGGCCGGCGCGCCGCGTGTCGGAGCACGCGATCGATATCGTCGGGCGTCAGCGGCGCCACTCGATCGTCCGGGCCTTTGAACGTGGCGCCCTCCCCGATGACGAGGTCCTCTCGATGCAGCGTGGCGATGTCATTCTCGGGCACGTGGTACCCGAGCGCGTACAGGATCCTGGTGGAAATCACTTCGGCTCCGCTGGCCATTTCCGGATTCGCCGGCGGATCGAACTTCACGAAATACCGCTGGCCGAGGGAGTCTTTCAGTTGCAGACCCGGCGTCACGCCGTCGCTCTTGCCGGCGACGACGGTCCAGCGCCCCTCGGCCGGTCCGGCTGAACGATCGGGGCCGCGCGCGATCTCGTCGGTCGACAAGGGGCGCGACCCGATCCGATTGGTGAACCAGCTCGAGTTCGGCACCTCGTCCATCGAGTTCACGTTGAGGGCTCGGCGCGGCGTGCGGTCGCCGGCGCCGCGAATCACCTGCCATCCCGCGTAAGCGGGATCGATGTCTTGGGCTTTGACGCGCGATGCGTCTTGGCTTTCCGGGTCGCTGGTCAACGGGTCGTCGGGATAGAACTTGCACTTGCCGGCCCTGACCATTGTCGATCCTGCGATGAGGGCCGCCGCGAGGGCGAGTGCCGGCCACCTGAACGTTGTGCTCATGCGATTCATGGGATGCCTCCTCTCTACAACTGGAGTAGCTAACAGCTCTCAGCTCTCAGCTGTCAGCTCTCAGAGCCTGTGAAGAAACGCTAACCGCCGAGAGGGCCGAGACCGTGGAGAAGAAAATTCTTGGCATTCTCGGCGAACTCTGCGTGCTCTGCGGTAAAACGCTGCATTTTTCACACGCTCTCAGCTTTCAGGCCGATCAGTGCTGACAGCTGATAGCTGACAGCTGATAGCTGATAGCTGAAAGCTATTTTTAGGGCACGTACGGCACGACCGCGCGGTTCGGCACGCCGAGCGGCGCCGTGAACGTGAACGCCACGCGATTGCCTTCACGACTCCGTGCGAGGTCGACCCGAGCCATCATTCGGGTGGCGGTGTGGAAACGGAAGCCGACGCCGTAGTCGGTGTGCGGGTGCCGCATCGAGAGGGCATCGGCGGAGGCGGCAACCGTTCCCGCGTCGTAGAACAAGGCGCCGTCCATCGCGCGGAAGATCGGCCATCGGTATTCGGCGCTCACCAACAGGAGGTCGCGGTCGCGGAAGCGGTAGTTGCTGAATCCGCGCAGCGTGGTCGGCCCTCCGAGTGTGGGCAGCAAATAGAACGGCACTTCTTGCCCCGCAGCCGTCTGCGACAGCGCCATGCGCCCGCGAAGCGCGAGCACCCAGCTCCTGTGCAGGAGGGGAATGTATTGCGCGGCGTCGGCTTCCATGCGTCGGAAGCTATACTGCGAATAATCCCGATCGTGAAACGAGGCCATGGAGAGCCGATAACGGCCGCCGCTCGTCGGATAGCCGGGCACATCCCGCGTGTCGACGTCCAATGACACGTCGGCATGGAGGAAGCCGGGTTGGCGCGTCAGACCGGGCGCGGTGAGCTCGTCGAACCGATCGCCCGTCGACGGGGACAGCGAGCTCGTGCCTCGCGCGATGCCCACGCTTCGCAGGACTCCCACGCGGCCGCCCACCGACAGCCAGGTGTTGGCCTGGACGGTCGCGAAGCCGGCGACGTCGGTATCCTTCATGCGGAAGTTCGTCTCGCTCGCTTTCGCGGACCCACCGCCGATCCCGAAGAAATTGATCTGGGTGAAGTCTTGATATTTCACCTGAGCGCCGGCCGAGAGGCGATCCATCAAGAGTCGCGGAAACTCGATGCGGGACTGCGCCATCGTGTACCGGCGCCATGACGCGGCGGCCGAGGCGTCCAACCGCGCGCGACCGCCGAAGAGCGAATGGCGATAGCCGGGTCCGGCCGAGATTCCGGAACCCCGAATCATCCCGCCCATGTCTGGATAGAAGCCGTCTCGAGCACCTGACGCACCCTCGACTTTGGCCGACGCCCACGAGAAGGTGCGCTCCAGGAAGCCGGGTCGTGCCGGCACCGACGTGCCATCCGCCTGCGCCTTGGCTGCGCGCTCCTGCGCAAGCTCGTCGGCGCGCGTTTCCTGAGCGCTGGCCGCTGCGGCACACGTGCAGGCGGCGAGCAAGAACACATAGGCGCGAACATCGCGAGTCATGGGACCCTCTTGGTTGGCGAGACGCCCCGTCGTGTGGCCCCGTCTAGGAGTTAGGCGGGCCCCTGAGGGATCTGCGCACGCCAGTTGTAGAGGTAAACGGCGCCAGGCGTGGAACCGAACAGGAAGGATCGATCCGCGCGATGTAGGCCGGACCTCATGGGTAGGCCAGACGTTATCGCGACGTAGGCCGGACCCTATCGCGACGTAGGCCGGGCTTTATGAGGTCCGGCGTTCGGACTGGGG
>JAHFUJ010000193.1:0-3293 GCA_023265105.1 Acidobacteriota bacterium | reverse complement strand
GAAGGATCGATCCGCGCGATGTAGGCCGGACCTCATGGGTAGGCCAGACGTTATCGCGACGTAGGCCGGACCCTATCGCGACGTAGGCCGGGCTTTATGAGGTCCGGCGTTCGGACTGGGGCAGGTCTTCGTTATAGGAGTGGGGGTCGGTTTGACAACCGACTGAGTGCGGCCCGTTCAGTGCACTCCTGCGAGCTGCCGCTCGCGTTCGCGTCGCGGCACGAACCTGACCTCGAGGTTCTGATGCAGCGCCGCCGCGATCCGACTGAGCATCGTCAGCGAATGCCCTTCGTAGTCGGCATCCTCCAGCCGTGCGATGACTGATTGTTTGGTGCCGACGAGATCGGCAAGCTGCTGCTGAGTCATGTCCGCTGCGGTGCGCGCATCGTGGATGAGCTGGGCGACCCGGAAATTAACCTTGGCTTCGACGATCTCCTCGCGAAGGTGCGGATCGTTGCCGGTGATCCGGTCGAGAATCTTCAGCGCGTCTCTAGTGCGGCCTGCTGCCTTTCGTTGCTTCTTCATAACTGTGACCGTTGGGATCGCGTTCGAACACGCGCTTCCGCGCGACGGCTCGTTCGATCTCTGCCGGAGGAACCTATAGCAATATTGCGATACTAGCAAGCCGCGTTGACTAAAGCCGCACACCCTCGGCGTTCGGCCTTTTGCCTTCTCCCTTTTGCCTTTTGCCTTTTAACTTTGAGGACCTACTCTTCACCCTGCCGGCCTCGGCTTCGCCGCGCCTTGACTGCACCGCGCAGTTTCTTCGACGCCAGCCGCTGCTCGCGCGCGGCCGCGCGCGGTTTGGTGGGTTTGCGTCTCTTGGGCCGCATGGCGGCGCGCTGCAGGAGCGCGACGAGTCGCGCGCGGGCGGCGTCGCGATTCTGTCCCTGCGTGCGGTGTTCCCGACTGTCGATGAGGAGCACGCCGTCGGCCGTCAGGCGGTTCCCGGCGAGCGCGGTCAACCGATCCTTCACTTCGGCCGGGAGCGAGCTGGCGCGGACGTTGAAGCGCAGCTCGACCGCGGTCGCGACCTTGTTGACGTTCTGACCGCCAGGGCCCGAGGCGCGGACGAACCGCTCCTCGAGCTCGCGGTCGTCAAGGACGAGGGTCTCGGTAACTCGGATCAACGGTCCGAACAGTACTATACGGGACTATTCCGAAGTTCACTTGAGCGGCCGTAGCTATCAGCCGTCAGCTGTCAGCTTTCAGCCAATGCGCGCTGCTGAGAGCTGACAGCTGAGAGCTGAGAGCTGAGAGAGCTGAAAGCTATGTCAACTAGAACTTCTTCCACGTGAACGAGGTCAGCATGTACTGCCCGGCGGTCAGGAATTTCTTCAGGAGACTCGCGTCGTAATGAATGGCGGTTCCGTCCGTATTGGTGATCGAGGCGCCAAGCAGGGAGCCATAGAGCTCGGCGCCGCCGACGATCGTGATGCTGGCATTCGGCGCGTAGACCACAGCGGCGTTCGATGCGGTGCCGCGCATGGTGATGTTGCCGGTTCCGCCGTACAGGATCTGGAGGTTTGACGGGTCGAGCGAATTGTTCACGATGCCGTTGCCGGCAAGATTCAGTGCCGTGGACGCCCACTGGCTCGGGGGAGGGTTGCCGCTCTGGCCGGCGACGTTCATGATCACCGGGCCTCCGTCGATGACTAGTTGGGAGGTCCCTGCCATGCTGAGCGTGTTGAAGTTGTAGTAGCAGGGACAGACGCCCGGCGTGCTCGAGCCCAGATGGATCGTCGAGCTTGCTGTGGCCGTGACGTTTCCGAAAGCCGCCGGCGCATCCTGGGTGCCTCCGGCGAACGTGAGGTTCCCATTGCTGTTCGTGACGCAGTTGGCCCACGTCCCGCATGTCGTGCCGCTCGTGATGTCTTGAGCGGCCGTCCCCGGCAGCGGGTTCGGCAGATCGGGCGTCGTATACGCGACCGACTGGGGAAGATGGACCAGGCCACCCGTCACCGTCGCGCTCCCGCTGCTCGACTCCGCGTCTACCGAACCGCCGCGGCAGCGGGCGCGGCCGACACCCGTTCGCGGCGTCGACAGCGTGCCGTTGACCGTGGTGGTGCCGCCGATGGTCAGATTGCCGTTGGTGCCGACGTTCCCCTTCGTATTACTGAAGACGACGGTCCCGTCCGCGTTCCTGGGGGCGGTGGAATCGTAGCTGTTGGTCGTCGCGTTTCCCCCAAGTGTAATTGCGCCGCAGCCGTCGCCCGTCGCAAACGCCGCGTACGTTTCCGCCGAGACGGCCTGCCGTTCGAGGACCGAGGAGACTTCCACCACCGCATCCCTCAAGCCGGTGATGCTCCCGTCCGACGTGATTTCCCACGTCTGAACCACCGCGGGCGTGCTGGTGCCGTACTCCGTGAATTGAAACATGGAAAGGAGCTTCGCGGAGACCGCGTACTGCACGGTCGTATTGCCGGCGGCCAGCGAACCGGCCGCGGCGTTGAGGAACGCGGTTTGGACGGCTGCGACGGGGTAATTGGATGCGACGGCAGCATTTGAGGAAAGGACGACGGGCTGGTTGTTGAACGTGACGGGGGAGACGTTCATGTTGTAGTTCGCCAACGGATCTCCCGCCCCGCCGGGGACCGCGTAGTTGTTGAGCAGGTAGTTGGCGGCCTTGTGCACGCCGCTTTCGGCGCCGTAGCGGGCCTGGGACATCAAGCGGTAGTTCTTGCTCGCGTACGTCTCGGTCTGCGACAGGAACATGAGCGAGGCGGCCAGCACTGACACCGTCATCATCAAGAGGAGGCTCAGGATGAGCACGACCCCTTTTTCGTTATGCCTCTTGGTCATCTCGGTCATCGCCTTCTGCGTGCGGGTTCTCGTCTTTGTCATGGCAGCAGGTTCAGGATGCTTGCGGGGTTGGGTTGCACTCGATTGGTCACCTGATTGCTCGCGAGCTGCCAGACGTTGAACACGTTGCGCGGCGACACGTTGAGCAACGCCTTGGTTTCCATCTGAAACTGCTTGGTGATGGGATCCACTTGCTGGGTCTGAACGGTCAGTGTAATCGCCACATCCGTGACGTAGGTGGTGCCGTTGAACGTTTGCTCCTGGTACGTAAAGCACGGAGCGCCGCCGGGGTTGGGTTGGATGTTCGACAGCAGGATCTGCGCGACCGTGAGCGCCGGCTTCGCCGCGGCGTTCCAGTCCATGGAGTTCCTGTACAGATTCCCGCCAACCGTGTCGCACGTGTACTCCGCGTACACCATGCTGCCGTCGCCGTTGATGTCGCCGAAGATCTTCAACACCGTTCCCGTCGAGCCGTTCGCCAGCGTGGTCGG
>JAHFUJ010000192.1 GCA_023265105.1 Acidobacteriota bacterium | reverse complement strand
CTCGCCGCGCTCGTGACGCCGCTCGCCGTGTCGGTCCACAGCGTGGTGTCGTGGGACTTCGCCATGGCCCTCACGCCTGGCTGGCACAGCACGATCTTCGCGCCTTACTTTGTCGCGGGCGCGATCTTCTCCGGCGTCGCCATGATGATGACGCTCCTGATCGTCATGCGGAAGATGATGCACCTCGAAGAGTACATCCCGGTGGCGCACTTCGGGAATCTGGCCAAGCTCGTCATCCCGCTGTCGCTCATCCTCACGTACGTGTACGTGACGGAGTTTTTCATCGCGTGGTACAGCGGGAGTCCGTTCGAACGTGCGACGCTCATCGACCGAGCGACCGGCGCCTACGCGCCGTTGTTCTGGACGATGATCGGCTGCAACTCGATCGCGCCGCTGCTGTTCTTTTCCGGGCGAGTGCGCGGCGACCTCCGCGTGCTCTTCGTGATTTCAATCCTGATGAACATCGGGATGTGGGTCGAACGGTTCGTGTTGATCGTCAGCTCGCTGGCGCACAGCTTCGACCCGGCAGAGTGGACGGGCCTGTACCACCCGACGTGGGTCGAAGCGGCCATCACGGCCGGCTCCTTCGCCTGGTTTTTTCTGCTCTTCCTGCTGTTCGTCAAGAATTTCCCGGTCGTGTCGATGACCGAGCTGAAGGAACTGAGCGCGGTGGTTGGGACGGCGGGGGCCTCGCCGGGAGCCAGGAGGGTTCCATCGTGAGCCGGATGCACATGCTTGCTGTGTACGACGAAGCGCCAAAGGCGGCCGCGGCCGCCTACGCCGTGCGGGCGCTTCGCCTTGGCGAGGTGACCGCCTATACTCCGGCGCCGGATCACGTGATAGAGGCCGTCCTCAGCCACAGGGTGAGCCCCGTTCGGCTGTTCGCGCTCATCGGCGGGATTGTCGGATGCGTGCTCGGTTTCGCGATCCCGATCTACACCTCGCTCGACTGGCCGCTCATCACCGGCGGCAAGCCGATCGTGTCGATTCCCCCGTTCGTGGTCATTGCGTTCGAGATGACCATTCTGCTGGCCTCGCTCGGCGCCGTTCTGGGCTTCCTGGTGTTGAGCGGCCTGCCCACTTTGCGAGCCGGGCCGCCGTACGATCCACGGTTCAGCGTCGATCGGTGGGGCGTGTTGGTCGCCTGCACAGCCGATCAAGCCGACCTCGTCCGGGCGAGGTTGAGCGAGGCGGGAGCGGAAGAGGTGCGAAGTGAGAACGCGTAAGGTACTTGCCGGGCTGGCTGCTTGTGTCGCCGTCGCCGCCGGCGGCGTGGCGGTCGGCGCCTTGCCCTGGACCCAGGACATGGTGCGAGGTCGGGCGGTTGAACCGCAGACCCTGATGCAGGTGCCGCCCCCCAACACGCTCGCGATCAACCACCCGCGCGTCATCGATCGCACCGAGGCGGACGGACGGCTCACCAACCCGCTCGCCGCTTCGCCAGAAGTCCTGAGGCAGGGACGCACGCTGTTCGACATCGACTGCGCCGTCTGCCATGGCGCTGACGGCCGCAACCCCGGCCCGGTCGGCAAGAGCTTCCGCATGGTTCCCGACCTGTCGGAGCCCGCCATTCAAGCCTACTCCGACGGCTTGATCTACAGCATCATCCGTGAGGGCGGCTTCGAGATGCCGGGCTACGCCGACGCGCTCAGCCCAGCGGAACGATGGGCGCTCGTTCACTTCGTCAGGACCTTTCGCCAGCCGTCATGACCGCCGCTGACCGAGCGATGCTCGATCGCCCGTTGCTGGCGTCACGCAGCCGACGCATCCTGCTCGCGACCGCTCTCGTCGGTCTGGCCGCCTTCGTCGTGGGAGTCATGACCGACGCCACGCGGGCGTGGAGCGTGCTGCTCGTCAACTTCCTGTTCTGGTCCGGTCTCGGTCATAGCGGCGTGGCGTTTTCGGCTATCTTCCAGATCACCTCGGCCCGATGGGCGCGGCCGCTGAAACGGGTCGCCGAGGCCACGATCGCTTTCCTGCCCGCGTCGGCGATCATCCTGATGGCGCTGCTCGCCAGTCTGAGCGCCTGGGCACCATGGATGCACGAGCCGATTGCGGGCCGACAGGCCTGGCTCAACGCGCCGTTTCTCGTTATCAGACAAGCGCTGGGATTCCTGCTGCTGGGCGGACTGAGCGTGGCGTACGTCTACGCGTCGGTGCGCCCCGACGTCGGTCTTCTCCATGAGTCGGGTCGATCCGTCCGCCCGCTGCCGGCCCGCTGGTGCCTCCGCGATTGGCGCGGGCTCGAGGCGGAGCGTCAGATCAGTCAGCAGCGTCAAAGCCGTCTCTCGCCCGCCTTGCTCATCGTCTATGGCTACGTGCTGTCGCTTCAGGCGTTCGACTTCATCATGTCGCTCGATCGACAGTGGTTTAGCGCGCTGATCGGCGGACATTTCTTTGTCGGCACCCTCTATGCGGGCGTCGCGTTTCTCGGGGTGGCGGCCGTGGGGATGCGCGGGCGCCTGGGAGAAGACGTCCACGTCAGCCTCGGACACCTCTACGATATCGGCCGGATCCTGCTCGGTTTCTGCCTGCTGTGGGGCTATCTCTTGTTTTCGCAGTATCTTGTGATCTGGTACGGCGATCTCCCCGAGGAAACCTCGTTTGTCGCGCGTCGCACCGTCGAGATGCCGTGGGCACCGCTGTCGTGGGTGGTGCTGATCGGCGCGTTCGCCCTTCCGTTCGTGTTGTTGTTGAGTCGGGAGATCAAGCGGCGTCCAGTCGGGCTCCTGACCATCGCGACGATCGTGCTCGGGAGCATCTGGCTCGAGCGCTTCGTGCTCGTGGAGCCGTCGCTCTGGAAGGGCGAGCAGCTCCCCGTCGGTCCGCTGGAGATCCTCGTGACGGCCGGCGTCGGCGCGCTCTTCGCCCTCTGTTACATCGCCTTCCTGCAGCACGTCCCCATTCTGCCGGTCGCCGATCCACTGCTCGCGTCCGAGGGCGGTCACTGAGCCTGATTGTCACCCGTACGTAGCGACGGATCGTCGGCGTCAGGCTGCTGGACGGCATCGGTCGCTGCCAACCGGGTCGGGCGCCGGAACGCGCGTCTCCGGTTCGCAATCGTGCCGCTCCCGCGGCGATCATCGGGTGGCTTCAACATGGGCGATGCACGGCAAGCGCCACCAGTGGTCATGCGAGCGCCACGGATCGTGGGACGCAGGATCGCCGCGGTGAGAACCTGCGCCGCGCGTTGGCGAATCGCGTCCGGCCGCCCTCCCACGGTTGGCTGCGCCCAATGCCGTCCAGCCGCCCGGTCCAGCGCAGCGGTCGTGCGGGACGGCAGCGGCCGTCTGAGCGCGCCGCCGATGCCCGTTCCGGAAGTCGGGCGGCGCGATGTCTCGCGCCGACTCCGGTCCGCGCGATCCGTGGCATTCGGATCAGCAACGCTGGTGAATGCCGCGACGTGGAAGTCCTGGGCATCAGCTGGTAGTCGGCGCGGCAGGGAACGAGCACGAGCGACGACCGACTTCCCGGCGTGCGAGGCGGCCGCAGCCGGCCGGTACGACCGCTGCGCACGGCGATGCAGACTGTCACGACGCTACGCACAGATGAAAACCGGGCGATTGAGCGCGCGCGGAGCCTCGATCGCGACAACCGAACCCGCGAAACTCCCGAGCGCCCCGCCTCGTAGTGCCTAGCAGGGGCATGCACGCCCGCACGTGACGACCTCAACGACCGCCGCCGACCTTGCTGACGGGGAGCTTGTCCGACAGGCGTTGGCGGGGGTTCAGCAGGCCTATCGCGAGATCGTGCGGCGCTATCAACAGCCGGTGTTCAGCCTGATGATGCACATGGTGCGCGAGCGCACGGTCGCCGAGGATGTCACCCAGGAGGCCTTCGTCAAGGCGTTCGCGGCATTGCGGTCGTACGATTCGACTCGCAAGTTCTCGAGCTGGCTGTTCAAGATCGCGCACAACCACGCGATCGACCAACTGCGCCGAACGCGACCCGACCTGGTGTCGCTGGAGGCTTCAGCCGAGGCTGAAGCATGGCCAGCCGACATCGCGTCGCCCGAGGAGATTGCAGAGCGGCAGGAGCTGGCCGACGCGATGCGCACGGCCCTCAACCGCCTCCGCCTCGAATATCGCGAGGCCCTCATCCTTCGCTACCAGGAAGGGCTCTCGCAGCAGGAAATCGCCGACGTGATGGGTATCACCGAAGGGACGGCCAAGACGTACCTTCATCGCGGGCGCAAGGCGCTCGCCGCCGAGATGACGGCGCGAGGCTGGGGAGGTCGCGTCTGATGACCGATCCCGAATCCTCTCGCACTCTGAATCGCTGGCTCGCCGATGAACAGGCGGGACGCGACTCCGAAGCGGAGGCCGAGTTCGAACGATTGCTTCGCGCGATCCCATGGCCCGCACCGGCCGCGGACCTCGAGCATCGCATCTGGCGGGCCACTCGCGTCGCGAGGCTGGGGCGCTCGCTGCCACCGAGGCTGTGGAGAGCGGCTGCGTTCCCGGCCACGCTGGCCGCGGCCGCGCTGGCGTTGTATCTCGTGGCCGATGTGCTGATCCCGCTTGTCGCGCGAGGGCTCGTACGCGTGGTCAACGAGTCGGTGCACGGGTTCGTCTGGGTGCTGCTGGCGCTCGGTCAGGGGCTGGATACGTGGTCGATTCTGGTTGCCGTTGGGCGAGCCATGGCGGCGGTCCTCACCAGCCCGTCGGTGATGACGACCTTGCTAGCGCTCGAGCTCGCGGGCGCACTCGCGTTCTATGCCCTGCAGCGCGTGCTCGCGCGTGAAAAGGAGATCTCGCAATGACACGATCGCTTTACGTGCAGATTCGTTCGTTCGCGACAGCCGCGGCCTTGAGCGCCGCGTTCGCCGCTTGGACAGGGCTCGGCGGCGTGCAGGCCGCAGCGCTCCAGGCCGAGGCCACACTCTCCCGTGACGCGCTCGGCGATCGCGTGCGCCAGCGCTTCGACACGGTCGCCCTCCAAAACGGCGTGGGCTTGCTGCCAAAGCGGGCCAACGCCGGTCTGCGGATCATCGAAATCACGGGCGGCATCATTTCGGTGGACGGTCAGGTGGTCACGGGCCAAGAACTGACCAGGCGCCTTGGCAGCGATGCCCAACTGGTGCTGCAGCTCTCGTACCTGGACGAGGCCGGGCGGCGCGAGGTACTCGGAGTCTCAGAGCCGGCCAGGCCAGCGCCCGCCGCGCAGCCGGCGCCCGCTGCACAATCCCCGGAGCCGTCCTCGCCGTCGCCCTCGCGGCGTGGCTCCGGCGACATCGTCCGGATTGGCGGCAACGTGACGGTTGAACGCGGTGAAACGGTGACTGGTGACGTGGTGGTGATTGGTGGGCAGGCCCGCGTGGACGGCACCGTGACCGGTGACCTGGTGGTCGTCGGCGGTTCGCTCTCGCTCGGTCCCGAGTCGGAAGTCCGCGGCGACGTGGCGGCGGTCGGCGCCTCGTTGGAACGCATGCCGGGCGCGCGCGTCGCCGGTGATCTCGCGCAGGTCGGTATGGGCCCCGGGCTGATTCTACGACGCTGGGCGGGGGCCCCTCGGCTGCTTGGCTTCATCGGCACCTTGTTTCGGTTTGGTGTGCTTGTGATCTTCGGCTGGATGTTCGTGGCGTTCGCTGGGCCATCGGTCGAGCGGATTGGTGAACGGGCGGCGGCCGATCCGGTCAAGGCCGGGCTCGTCGGGCTCCTGGGCGAGATCGTGTTCGTCCCGCTTCTCGTGCTCGTATGCGTGATCCTGGCGATCTCGATCATCGGGATACCGCTGCTTGCGCTCATCCCCGTGGCGCTGCTGCTGATGGCGGCGGCGTTGATCGCTGGATTCACGGCAGTCGCATTGCGCCTCGGACGTTGGGTCGCGGCTCGCTTCGGAAGATCGGCGCTTGGCGAGTACTCAGCCGTCGCCGCGGGGGCCGGCCTGCTGCTCTCGGTGGCCTTGCTCGCGCGTCTGGTGTTTCTGATGGGCGGCGCCATCGGCGCGGGAGGCATCGCGCTCATCGTGCTCGCGTCTGTCGTCGAGTACCTGGCGTGGACCGTTGGTCTCGGTGCGGCGCTTCTCGAGCGCCTGCCCGCGTGGCGTCGGCATGCTCCCGCCAGCGCGGCGAGACCTGCCAGCCTTGACATCGAGTAGGGCCCAGTGTAAGTTTTGGGGTAAATTCACCAGTTTTGGAGTACATCGATGCGCAATCGGTTTAGACGCGTGATGATCGCTGTTGGTACGGCCGCTGTTGTCGCCAGCCTCTGGCTGCTCGCAACGTCGACCGCTGGTCAGGCCCAGGCCGCTGGTCAGGTTCCGTCCCCTGGACAATTTCCCACGTATAGGGCCCCACGTCTGCAGGGGACCCAGAACCCCGACTTGAACGGGATTTGGCAATCCATGACGTCTGCCAATTGGGACATTCAGGACCACGAGACGCAACCCGGACTTCATCCCGAACTCGAGGGGACGTACGACGCACAGCCGGGGGGACAAGGCATCGTCGAGGGCAATGAGATTCCGTATCAGCCGTGGGCGCTGGCGAAGAAGAAGGAGAACCTCGCAAAGCGGGCGGTCGTTGACGTCCTCAACGATGAGAAGCGGTACGACACGGGCGACCCGGAGATCACATGTTACATGCCGGGCGTGCCACGCGCGACGTATATGCCCTTTCCGTTCCAGATAGTGCAGGGGACGAGCCCCTACATTCTGATGTCGTACGAGTACGCCAGCACCATTCGCACGATTCGCATGAATTTCAAAGAGGAAGCTCCCACCGATTCCTGGATGGGCTGGTCGCGCGGCCGCTGGGAGGGGGACACGTTGGTGGTCGACGTTTCTGGGTTCAACAGCTACACCTGGTTCGACCGGGCCGGGAATTTCCATAGCGACGCCCTTCACGTGGTGGAGCGTTACACTCCCGTGAGCCCTTACCACATCATGTACGAAGCCACGATCGAAGACCCGAAGGTGTTTACGCGTCCCTGGAAGATCAGCCTGCCCCTCTATCGTCGTATGGACAAGGGCGTTCAGCTCATCGAATACAAGTGCGTGCCGTACACTGAAGAACTGATGTTCGGAAAACTTCGCAAGGTGCCGAGACGATAGGTACGCAAAACGGAGGTGTCAGCATGAGTCATCGATTCCTGACGTCCATCGGTGTGCTGGCAGGCGCGATCGTGGTCGCGTCGCTGCTTGTGGCGCCCGTCTCTGGCCAGGCTCCGGCGAGGACAACGGCTCAGGCGAAGGCATATACGCCGCCCAAGACACCGTGGGGCGACCCGGATCTGCAAGGCATCTGGAACGACGCCACGAGTACGCCCTTGCAGCGACCCGCGAGCGTCGGAGAAAAAGGGGTGCTCACCCAGGAGGAAGCGGACGCGTTTGCGGAAGAATTAGCGGACAACTTGAATCGTGATCGCCGCGACGGCGGCCCTGAACGCGACGTCGGCCGCGCGTACAACGAACACTGGATGGACGCAAAGAGGTTGGAGACCACAAAGGATAGGCGAACGTCGCTGATTGTTGATCCGCCGGACGGCAGAATTCCTCCGTTGGTGCCGTTGTCGCCGGAGCGAGTGAAGGCGCGGGACGCGCGTGCGCTGGCGGGGGCTCACTTCCAGGCGGGGATGCCGACCGACCCTGAGGCAACAGCGCCTCCATTTCGCTGCATCATTCGGACCGATTTGCCGCCATATCTTCCGATTATCTATAACAACGATTTTCAGATTTTCCAGAGTCCGGGGTTTGTGGCGATTCAGCCCGAGATGATTCACAGCGCTCGCATCATCCCCGTCGATGGGCGCCCGCATCTCAGCAAGAACATCCCCCAGTGGTTGGGGGATACGCGCGGCCGCTGGGAGGGCAATACGCTGGTGCTCGAAACCACCAACTTCCGGCGAGACGATGGGGCGATTTACCAGAATGCCAATCCCGATACCTACAAGATCGTCGAGCGCTTCACGCGTGTTGGCCCGGACAGGATCGACTACCAATTCACGGTCTCGGACCCGGCGACGTGGACGAAACCCTGGTCGGCCATGATTCCCTGGAACAAGACTGAGGACCAGGTCTTTGAGTACGCGTGTCACGAAGGGAATTACGACATGGTCCACCTCCTGGCAGGTGGTCGCGCCCGAGAGAAGGCCGGGGAAACGATGCCGCCGGTTCCTGGTGCCCAGGCCCGTCCTGGCGCTGGAAATGAGGAGAGGTGAACCTACGCTGGCGTCGACGTCAGACTGTGGACTCGAGAACAGTGAACTCAAGATCGAAGAAGAGGTGAATCCGATGCGAACGAAGCTCTCCGTAGTGGTTGCTGGGTTCGGACTGCTGCTGGCCGCCGTGCCGGTGGTGGCCCATCATGCGTTCAACTCGGAATTCGACGCGAAGAAGCACGTCGAGTTCCGGGGGACGGTGACGAAGATGGAGTGGATCAATCCGCACGCCTGGATCCACGTCGACGTGAAGAAGCCGGACGGCACGGTGGAAGCGTGGATGATCGAAGCCGGGACGCCGAACACGCTGCTCCGGCGCGGGCTGACGAAGAACTCCTTGCTGCCGGGCACGGAAATCAAGGTCGATGGGTATCAGTCCAAGGACGGGTCGCTGCGGGCCAACGGGCGGGACCTCACGCTCCCCAACGGGCAGACGCTGTTTCTGGGCTCGTCGGGCACCGGCGCGCCCGACGAAGGGAAAAAATAAACCGCGGCGGTAGACGATCGACGATTCAAGAGGCCTGTGGATCCTGTGGGACTCGCTCACAGATCCACAGGCCTTTAGTATTTCACCAGCCACCAGCCACCAGCCCGTTTTCATCTGAGCGTAGTTCCGTCGCGGCCTGCGTTGCCCGCGCGCAGCAGTCGTACCGGCCGGCCGCGGCCGCCTCGCACGCCGGGAAGTCGGCCTTCGCTCGTGCTCGTGCCCTCCCGCGCCGACTACCAGCTGAGTCCGAGGACATCCACGTCGCGGCATGCACCGGCGTGGCTTATTCGAACGCCACGGATCACGCGGACCGGAGTCGGCGCGAGGAATCGCTTCGCCCG
>JAHFUJ010000191.1:8654-9065 GCA_023265105.1 Acidobacteriota bacterium | reverse complement strand
CTCGACATCAGCGACATCGACGCGCTGCGCCGTGTCGCCGAGCACTGCAGTCGCCTGCCGGTGCACCCGCGGCGTTGCCTACGTGATGAAGACCGAGCACGGCTTCGACCTCCCGCGGCGCCTGCAGATCGAGTTCTCGAAGACGATCCAGCACATCACCGAAGACAGCGGGACAGAGATCAGCAGCGGCGTGATGTGGGACACGTTCCGGCGCGAGTACCTGCCCGACGAGCCGCCGATCGCGTTGATCGGCCACGAGATCACGTCGTCCAGCGAGGGCAAGCTCACCCAGGTGGCGGCGCAGCTGATGATCGACGGCCGGCAGGTCACCATCACCGGCAGCGGCAACGGTCCGATCGACGCGTTCGTGAGCGGCGTCAACGACTCGCTCGGCACCGACATCGACGTCGT
>JAHFUJ010000191.1:4018-8644 GCA_023265105.1 Acidobacteriota bacterium | reverse complement strand
CGATCGGCGCCGGCAAGGCCGCCAACGCCGTGGCCTACGTCGAATCGCGGACTGGCGAGGGTCAGGTCAGGTGGGGCATCGGTGTGGACCCGAACATCCTCACCGCCTCGTTCCGCGCCGTCGTCTCGACGGTGATCCGACAGCGCCGCGATCCCCGGTAGCCGTGATGCGTGCAACACGGGCAGCTATTGCGGTCGAGCTGCGCTCACCTACCTTGCGGGCGACATGCAGACAAAATTGGCTGCATCGTTCGGATCGCCCGCTCCTTTGTATTGCGCGACGCTGGGGTACGCGCAAATCGGGCGAGTCATCTTCGTGGTGGGATCGCCGGCAACGGTTCCTGTTCCGATCAACTGAGTCGGCGGGATGCCTTTTTCAACCCACGATTCGAGCGGCGTGAACGCATCGAAATTATTGGGGCCCATCCCGCCACCGCAATGTCCCATGCCAGGGATCATGAAGAGGCGATAGAAGTCACTCGTCGAGCGACCGGTGGCGCTTCTTGCATCCGGGAACTTGGACAGAAACGTCTGCACGCTCTCGTAGTAATCGATCGAGCTCAGCGCAGAGATCGCCGCATCTCCCCACCCGTGATACTGAAGCAGCTTGCCGCCTTCAGCACGAAAGGACCGCAGATCCGGGTTCGTCGAGTTGAACACCGCGCCAACCTTGGCATCGCCGAATTGAACGTCGCGGTCGAAATCGAACGCCCGGAAGTTCCATGTGGGATCTTCGAACACCGCCTGCCCGTAGTAGGTATTTCCGAACATGAACTGAATGGCGCTCGCTGGATTCGCGGGCGTGATCCACGCCGCCCAGGTTCCCGGAGCCGCTTCAGCGCCGCGAGGCCATCCAGGAAAGAGTTGTTCTCCGGTTCGTGGGTTCTTCGGGCCCGAGTAGATCTGTTTGACTGTTTCCACCTGTGCGGCGGTCAAACAGTTGGCATCTTCAGTCGCCTTGCACAACAGCACTGCGGGATCGAACCGGCATGACCGCGGGTCGCTGAGCAGTCCGTCTTTCAAGCCGTCCTGGCTGTCGCACGCCGCCATCACGGCATTTTGAAGGGCCGGCAATTTTGCGGGCGGGATGCTGCTGCCGGGACTCTTCAATGCCGCCTGCTCATTCCAAATGAACCCGGTGAACAAGTGTGACCAATTGTTCGCCGGCGCTCCGGCCAGGATGCCGTTGAAGTCTTCGGGATACCGCTGCCCTTCCATCAACGCTTCGCGCCCTCCGTCCGAACAGCCGGCGAAATAGCTCAATGACGGATCGCGGCCGTAGAATGCGTGGATGATCGCTTTGGCCTGAACGCTCGTTTCGTGCACGGCCCGATAACCGAAGTCGATCAGTTTCTCGGGATGACCGACGGCCCAGCCTGCGCCAGCGCCCCCTTCGTGACCGTCGTCAGTGGCGGCAGTCGCATAGCCGCGGGTCAATGGTTCGATCATGCTGCGATACGGGATGCTGCCGGCCCACCCACCGTTGCCTTCCTGACGGTATTTGCCGTTCCAGGCCGTTGCAGGAAGCCACACCGCGAACTTGATTTCAGAATCCGTGCTCGGCCGAATCGTTCCTTTGACCTCGCAGTAGGCGGGCACCGCGGGTGCCGCCGCATTCCCCGCAGCGGCGGGACCCGCCGGAGCGGAAGATGGTCCCGGGGGCACCATGGTCGCGGCCGTGACCGTGGTGCGGGAGAGCTTGAGATTGGTCAGGCTCTCGCAGGTTTGTTGCGCGAAAAGCGGCGAAGCGGGAATAGCACTTGTCACGACGGCGATCACTGAAACGAATCGACGCAACATGGAAATCCTCCTCAAGACTAAAATCCTTTCCAGGTCCCGGTAAGGGAACGCTGTTCCACACCCAGCCGCTTATAGTCGCAGACGCCACCTGGGAAATTTGTTTTTAACCGATTGATTTGGCCGGCCGTTAGACCGTTCTTGTAATCATCCGGGTCAATCGGCTTCAGGGCACATTTAAGGATATTGTCGTCGAGCGGCCCTCCGGCTGCGATTCGCGGATCGGCATGCGGCGGATACAACTGGTTGCAGCGTCCATTGCTTGTGTACGATGCCGGCTCGACGATTTTTTCGCCCGTTTGTGTCCAGCACGCATCGGCGGCGTCCGGTGGTTTATTGCGCGCCACCTTCACGGCGGGCGAATCTTTCGACACGTCCTTCGCCATGTTATCCAACCACGCGTCCACCAGCCCTATCGGATCGACGCGCTGGGCGCCGCCTCCACCGCGCCGGCCGTTTGGCGGCAGCCGCAGAATGACGTGATTGTCCGCCCGGCCATTGGCTGCCACCAGTCTGGCGCGAGTGGCGAATGAACGGAATGAGTCGTGGATATCACCGGTCGGGTCCGTATATGGGCGAGAATCGACGATCGGAATCGATCCGAGCGATCCGCCTCCAGCATCGACTCGTCCAGTCTCATAGGCGATCCGAAGCGCGATTGGATCGGCCTTCGTCCGGACAGCGACGATGTTGCCATCCAGATCGAAACCACCGATGCGATGGTTCAATTCCAGGAATTGATCGAACGTGATCGTGCCGCTGTTCAATGCGGTCAAACCGTACTGCACGCCGACATTATCCAGAGTCCGGCGCGCGAACCCCGTCTTGGGATCCCGGCCAAACACATTCACTTGATTGTCAGAGAGAGCACAGCGCACGCCCGTGGGATTCGTCTTGGGATCATAGACAACCGATTTGGGCAGTACCGTGTTGCACGAGGTCGCGACAAGCCATGCCGGAGAAAACGAACGGTTCCAGGAGTCGCTGCACGTTCGCCATGTCGCAAAACCGGAAACGGCGGTCTTCTGTTCATCCGTCCACATCTCGGTCGCGCCATCGAATGCGTGAGCCAGCAGCGCGCAGTCGACTACATTCGACGTGACCGTCGTGATGTCCGAAAAACTGACACTCGGCGTGATTCCATCAAGGAGTCCTGGATAGTTTTGTGCAATCAAATGCTGCTGCATGGAACCACCCGACCCGCCCGTGCCGATCGTATGGACCGGAACGCCAAACTGCTCGATGAAATGCTCTTTGACCATCATCATCGTTTCTGCCGAGATCACATCGTCGCAGTTATTGCCGAACACATTCAACGATGAAGCGGCGACGGCATATCCAGCCGAAAGGTTGGCGTCGTTCAGGCCTCCACCGGCTCCGCCTTGCCGATACCCCGCAGAACAGCCGCCACCAAAGGAATACACGAGCCGGCCGTTCCAACCCGGCGTCCGATTCCACGGATCGGGTAACGCCTGCCCTGGAGAGTGTAGGAATGCAATTTCATAGATCGCGCGATTGATGGTTCCCCTTTCACGACGCACGATGTAATCCACTACGTTCCCTTCGCTTGTTGTCGTCTGGGCGACATCGGCCGGCCGTGGTTCCGAAGGGTCATACATCTTGAAACCCGCCGGCAACCCGCCAGGCGTCCCTCCCCGGCCGCCTGCGACTGGAGCCGGTGGTTGCGTCGGCTTGTATACATAGGTGACTACTAGGTTGGCTGTGCAATTCGCATCTAGTGGGGCGCCAAGACCGGCAGCTTCTGTTTGGCAGATAAACGGCGTTTGATGCGGTCCCGAAATAACCGGGCCCGTAATCGGATGGTTCATCAGTTCGAGCGCAGCCTGACGTCTGTCGGCTACACGTACTTCGACGGTGTTCTTACCGGGAAGCAATCCCTCGACACGGCCGAGCAGTGAGTCTGGAGTCTGTCCACTGCGAAACGCCTGCCTCACATTGCGTCCATTCACGAGCACGCTCAGGTTCTGGGACTTGATCGTTTCCGATGGGCCAGTGATCTCGATGAGAGCGTCACCGCCGCTCACCATGCCGGGTCTGGTGGAAACGACACGCATTGCGACCCTATCGGCCGCCAACGAGCCGTACTCAGCGGCGATGAGAATGATGAGGAGTAAGAAACATCCAGACTTGATCCGATTTGCGAACAGCATTTGAGGCCTTTCTTCAGGAATGTGTTCAGCGTACGCGCGATGCCCTCCCGCGAACAGTCGTACACCGACCGGCGCAGCATCGCGGCCATCGCGCCGAAATCGAAAGTGAGACGGGGTGGAGGGCCGGGCTCATGCCGCCAGGTCCATCCTTACGTTAACGTCAATTGTGGACATGTGCGGCGGGATTCACGCGGCGTTCGCGATGAGCGCGCCCAGGCAGGTCTGCTCGACTTCGTCCATCGCGCTCAGCGTGGCTTCCATGTCGCGCATTTTCGCCAGTAGTGCGTTCCGGTGCTCGCGGATTTTCGTGCACAGCCGCAGCAACTGGCGGGTATTCAGCCGGCTGGTAGGATCATACATGTCGATGATTTCCCGGCACTCTTGCAGCGAAAACCCCAGGCGGGTGCCCCGCAGCACCAGCTTCAGGCGGGTGCGTTCCCGGTCGGAATAGATGCGTGTCGTGCCCTGCCGGATCGGGCTCAACAGCCCCTTGTCCTCGTAGAAGCGCAGCGTCCGCGGGGTCACGGTAAACTCCCGGGAAAGCTCTGTTATGCTATACGCGCCTGTCATGATCGGGTCCTCACAAAAGTTGACGTAGACGTCAAACTATAGGCGAAGTCCATGGGACGCCGCAAAGGCGGGCTGACACCGCAGCGGCA
>JAHFUJ010000191.1:0-4008 GCA_023265105.1 Acidobacteriota bacterium | reverse complement strand
CACCATGCCGGGTCTGGTGGAAACGACACGCACTGCGACCCTATCGGCCGCCAACGAGCCGTACTCAGCGGCGATGAGAATGATGAGGAGTAAGAAACATCCAGACTTGATCCGATTTGTTATGCTATACGCGCCTGTCATGATCGGGTCCTCACAAAAGTTGACGTAAACGTCAAACTGTAGGCGAAGTCCATGGGACGCCGCAAGGCGGGCTGACACCGCCAGCGGCAGGAATGCCACACACAGGAATACCTAGTCACGTCAGGGGCGCGACCAGTCAACCGCTGCTGCGTGAAACCATCGGCGCGGCGCTGGCCCGCGCCTCGACCGAATGGGGCGCGCGCGAGGCCCTGGTCGTCCAGCATCAGGACGTTCGTCTGACGTTCACCGAGCTGGATCGGCAGGCCACCCGCTACGCGCTTGGCTTGCTGGCGCTCGGGCTCGAACCCGGCGACCGGGTCGGGGTCTGGGCGCCGAACTGCTGGGAGTGGGTGATCGCGCAGTTCGCGACCGCGCGTGCCGGTCTCATCCAGGTCAACATCAACCCAGCCTACCGGCTGCACGAACTGGAATTCGTCCTGAAGAAGGTGGGGTGCAAGGCGCTGGTCACCGCCGCCCGCTTCAAGAGCAGCGACTACCTGGAGATGTTGCTGCAGCTCGCGCCGGAGCTGGCCGCCTCCACACCCGGCGAATTGCATGCGGACAGGACCCCGCAATTGCGCGCGGTGATCCGGTTGGGACAAGAGAAGTCGCCCGGCATGATCAACTTCGAAGAGGTGCCGGCACTGGGCACCGCCGCCGAGCGGGCGCAGCTGGATGAACTCGCCAGTGTGTTACGCCCAGATGATCCCATCAACATCCAGTTCACCAGCGGCACGACCGGCTTTCCGAAGGGGGCGACGCTCAGCCACCTCAACATCCTGAACAACGGCTACTTCGTCGGCGAGCTGATGCGGATCACCGAGCGCGACCGTATCTGCATCCCGGTCCCGTTCTACCATTGCTTCGGCATGGTGCTCGGCAATCTCAATTGCATTGCCCATGGCGCCGCGATGGTGATCCCCAACGATGGTTTCGACGCCGGGCTGACGCTCAGGGCGGTCGCCGCGGAACAGTGCACCGCCCTCTATGGTGTGCCGACGATGTTCATCGCGGAACTCGAGCATCCTGATTTCGGGAGTGTTGATCTGTCCAGCCTGCGCACCGGCGTGATGGCGGGCGCGCCGTGCCCGATCGCGATCATGAAACGCGTGATTCGCGACATGAATATGACCGGCGTCACGATCGCCTACGGCATGACCGAGACCAGCCCGGTCAGCTTTCAGAGCGGTACGGACGACCCCATCGAGCGGCGCGTCTCCACGGTCGGTCGCGTCCACCCGCACGTGGAGGTCAAGATCATCGGCGTGGACGGTCAGGTCGTCGCACGTGGCGAACCCGGCGAACTGTGCACGCGCGGCTACGGCGTCATGCGCGGGTACTGGGATGAACCGGGGCGAACCCGCGAAGCCATCGACGCGGACGGCTGGATGCACAGCGGCGACCTGGCGACGATCGACGCGGACGGGTACGGCAACATTGTCGGCCGCGTGAAGGACATGGTGATCCGCGGTGGCGAGAACATCTATCCGCGCGAAGTCGAGGAATTCCTGTATGCGCACCCGCTGATCCAGGACGTCTCGATATTCGGCGTGCCGGACCCGAAGTTCGGCGAGGAGTTGTGCGCCTGGATCACGTTGAAACCCGGTTCACGGTGCGGCGAAGAGGAGATCCGCGAGTATTGCCGCGAGCGCATCGCCCATTACAAAGTGCCGCGGTACGTCAGATTCGTGGATGAGTTCCCGATGACCGTCACCGGAAAGATCCAGAAGTTCGTCATGCGCGAACGCATGATCGGGGAACTCGGGTTGAGCCCGGACCAGACCGCCTGAGGGATGATAGGAACCATCCACGGTGCCACATCGATGAAGCGTCCCAGGTCTTCCGCGGAAGCAAACGCCGTGACCGGAATCAGGTAGGCCGGAGGCGCCTTGGCCGCGTATTCCCCCATCGTCATGTAGGTCAGGCTGAGCAGCCATTTCACTTCGAGTTCATCGGGCCTGGCCGCCAGATATCGCAGAAAGTGTTCGAGAGCCTTCCTCGAATCGGCGGTCCTGGTCAGCGCGGGAAGGCCAGCGGCAGACAGCAGACAGCGATCGCCGGGCCGACGATACACCCCCTTGTCGACCATGGCGCGGTGCAGGTACGCAATGCCGATCCCTTCGTCCGACCGCTGGGCCGCAGGTCCCAACGCGGACGCTTGGTGGGCCTTCTCAAACTCTGCGATCGCCCGGTCCGTCACGGCGAAGCTCGATCGCACGTGGGGCTTCGGCGAGATCCACGTCGACATCGCCGGCGAGGACACGGCCACACAGATTCAACAGTCGGCCGTGCGTGACGGAGCTCGATTGACGGGCGCGACGGCGATCGTCTGAACGCGATCCGTTTCCAGCCGATCGATTCGCCAGATACACTGGTCCGGCAGGAGAAGCGGACATGACAGGCCCCTCGTGGAAGAACCCTCAACCGGCCGGTGCCGCGCGCGCCGGACTCGATGAATTGAGCGGCGACGAGCAGCAGATGCTCGAAGAAACCGACCGGTTCGCGCGCGGCGAGCTCTATGCGCTCGCGCCGCGGATGGACCACGAGGAATGGTGGCCCGAGCATCTGTTTCCGCAACTGGGCGCCGCCGGGTACCTGGGCATCACGGTACCGGAAGCGTACGGAGGCGTGGGCGCCGACTTGTTCGCCTCCGGGCTCGTGCTCGAAGCCTTCTCGCGCTGGAACCACGCCGTCGCGATTTCATGGGTGGCGCACGAGAACCTGTGCCTCAACAATCTGTACCGCAACGGCACCGACGCGCAGCGTCGGCGGTATCTTCCGGGACTGTGCGACGGCACCCGCATCGGCGCGCTGGCGCTGACCGAGCCGGGCGCCGGATCCGATGCCATCGGATCGATGCGCACGACGGCGCGTCGGGACGGCAACGACTACCTGTTGAACGGCACGAAGCTGTTCATCACGAATGGCCCGGTGGCCGACGTCCTGATCGTGTACGCGAAGGCCGAGCGTGCAGACGCGAGCTCGCCCGTCCTCGCGTTCATCGTCGAAAAGGGCTTTCCCGGCTTCCAGACGGCCCAGACCCTCACGAAAATGGGGTTTCGAGGAAGCAAGACCGGGGAGCTCGTGTTCCAGGATTGCCGGGTCCCGGCCGACAACCTCCTGGGCGGCGAGGCCGGGGGCCTGTCGGTCCTCATGAGCGGCCTCGATCTCGAGCGCGCCATGATCTCCCCGATGTGCCTGGGCATCGCGGAGCGGGCGCTGACGCTGAGCCTCGAACATGCCAAGACACGCGAGCAGTTCGGCCAGCCGATCGGATCCTTTCAGATGATTCGCGCGAAGCTCGCGGACATGTACGTGTGGATCGAGACGATGCGAAGCTTCACGTACCGCGTGCTCAGGAGCGCGACGGCCATGGAGAGCGACGCCGGCGGCCGGGGCGAGATTCACAAGCTGAGCGCGGCGTCAGTGATGTACGCGGCCGAAACATTGAACCGCGTGCTCAACGAGGCAGTGCAGATTCACGGCGGCAGCGGGTACATCTGGGAGTCCGAGATCAACCGGCTGTACCGGGCCAACAAGCTGCTGGAGATCGGCGCGGGGACCACGGAAATCAGAAAGCTGATCATCAGCGCCGAGCTTCTTCGCGAGTGACCTCGCGGCTGCGGCGCTTCGAGTCGATCGATCACGGAGGGCGCGCATGATGCCGCGACACGTCGTCTCACTGGCGGTGATGGTCCTGCTCGGCGGCCAGGCGGACCGCCAGCCGCTCCCGCCCCGCCCCATCAGAAACGACGAGCCGCGACGCGGCACCGAAGTGTTGGTGCTGCGCCACCAGCAGCTCCGCAAAGGCGCGCACGAGCAGTACTACGAGTCGAGCCGCGACGGCGTGTGGCCCTGGTACGAACG
>JAHFUJ010000190.1 GCA_023265105.1 Acidobacteriota bacterium | reverse complement strand
ATGAGCACGCTGCAGACGCTGCTCCAGATGATGGAAGAGAAGCAGCGGCTCGTCCGGCTGCTCAACGAGTACATCGACGGCCCCGGCCTGACCATCGTCATCGGCGCCGAGCATCCGGATCCGAACCTTCGATCGTTCAGCCTCATCGCCTCGACCTACGACGATGGCGCCGGCATCGGGACGATCGGCGTGATCGGCCCGACACGGATGCGCTACTCTCGCGCGATTGCGCTGGTCGACGGCGCGGCCCAGGCGGTCTCGCGCGTCCTGCGCGATCTCAATTAGGAGTGTATGGCAGACAAACCCGTCACTGATCCGGCGGAGCCGTCGCCGGCGGCGACCGATGCGCCCGAGGCGCTGACAAGCGCCGATCCCACCGAAGACCTCCGGCGCGAGCGCGACGACTACTACGACCGGTGGCTCCGTAAGACGGCCGAGTTCGACAACTATCGCCGGCGCCTCGAACGCGAGCGCCGCGAGCAGGCCGACCAGGCGGTTCTCAATCTGCTCCAGGAGCTGTTGCTGGTCGTCGACGATTTCGATCGCGCCCTGTCGGTGGACGCGGGCGACGATGCCGGCGCCTATCGGAAAGGCGTGGAGCTCATTCACGCGAAGCTCCACGATCTGCTGCAGAGGGAAGGCGTCAAAGCGATTGAGGCGCTTGGCGCCGATTTCGACCCCAACGTGCATCAGGCGGTGATCCATGAGGCCAGCCCGGATCATCGAGAAGGCGAAGTGATTGGCGAGCTGCGGCGCGGATATATGATCAACGACCGCCTGCTCAGGCCCGCGATGGTGAAGGTGGCGAAAGCGTGAGAAAGCGAGATTACTACGAGGTCCTCGGCGTCGCGCGCTCGGCCAGCGACAGCGACATCAAGAGCGCCTACCGCAAGCTGGCGATGCAGCATCACCCGGACCGCAATCCGGGCAACAAAGCGGCCGAAGAAAAGTTCAAGGAAGCCGCCGAAGCGTACGCCATACTCGCCGACGCTCAGAAGCGCGCCGCGTACGATCGGTTTGGCCACGCCGGCGTGAGCGCGGCCGCCGGCGCGGGCGGCGGATTCGACCCGACGGTCTTCACCGGATTCGAGGACATCCTCGGCGGCCTCGGCGACATCTTCGGCTTCGGCGGTGCGTTCGGCGGAAGCCGTCGGCGCGGAGGGCCGCAGCGCGGCGCCGATCTGCGGTACGACCTGGAGATCTCGTTCAAAGAATCGGCGCGCGGCACCGAAACCGCGATCCAGATTCCGCGACAGGAGAATTGCGACACCTGCGGCGGCTCCGGCGCGGCACCCGGGTCGTCGCCCAGCGTGTGTTCGCAGTGCCGTGGCCAGGGGCAGGTGCGGTTTCAACAAGGCTTCTTCACCGTCGCGCGGACGTGCCCGCAATGCCATGGGACCGGCCGGACGATCAGCAAGCCGTGTCAGACGTGCCGCGGCGTGGGGCGCGTGACGCGCGATCGGAAAATCACCGTCAAGATTCCGGCCGGCATTGCAACCGGTCAGCAGCTCCGGCTGCAAGGCGAAGGCGAGGCCGGCAGCGCGGGCGGGCCCCCAGGCAGTCTCTTCGTCGTCGTCCACGTGCACGAACACGAGTTCTTCCGCCGCGACGGCCTGAATCTCTTCTGCGAGATCCCGGTCAACTTCACGACGCTGTCGCTCGGCGGCGAGGTTCAGGTGCCGACGCTCGATGGCAGCGAGAGCGTCAAGGTGCCCGAAGGCACGCAAACCGGCACGACGCTGCGGCTGCGCGGCAAAGGGATGCCAGACGTCAACGGGCGCGGCAAAGGCGATCTGTTTGCGACCGTGCAGGGGCAAACGCCGAAGAAGCTCACCAAAGACCAGCGACATCTCTTGGAGCAGCTCGCCCAGGTCCTGCCCAAGGAGAAGTTCGAGCCGCGCGCGCGCGAAGACGAGCCGGACGAGCGCAACCTGTTCGACCGCGTCAAGGACATGTTTGGATAGGGGAATTTGGTAATCTGGTAATCTGGTGATCTGGTAATTGGGAAGACACGGCAATCTGGTAATTGGGAAGACATTGGCCGGCTATTGATGTTCAGGGTTCTCCTGATCCGGGGCTGATCGTCGCTGCAGCCGATGAGTTTTCTCCCACGGCTGTTGACGAGCGACCCGACAGCGTTCGACTCTTCTTCGCGACCACGAGCGACCGCGACGCCGCCTGCGCCATGCTGGCCGAGCGCTACGTCGTGCGGCCGATCGACGTTGACGATGAAGACTGGGCGCGGCGATCGCAGCAGAACCTCGCGCCGGTCACCGTCGGCCGGATCACCGTGCTGCCCAATCCCAAATCTCGAATCCCGAATCTCGCCCCCCCAAATCCCGAATCCCCAATCCCCAATCCCAACACGATACAGCTCGTCATCCAGCCCTCGATGGGCTTTGGAACGGGCCATCACGCGGACGACCCGGCTGTGTCTCGCCGCGCTTCAGATCATCGATCTGACCGACGCGGTTCGTGCTCGATGTCGGCACCGGCTCGGGCCTGCTCGCCATCGCGGCGGTTCGCCTCGGCGCGGCGCGTGCGCTCGGCATCGACAGCGGCCGACGCGATTGGGTCGGCGCGCGAAAACCTCGCTCTCAACCCCGACGTCCGTGACGTTGCCTTCGAGGTGGCTGACCTGGCGTCCTCGGCGCTGCCGACCGCCGACGTCGTGATGGCGAACTTGACCGGGGTGCTGCTCCGTCCGCGCGGCTCGCCGGCGGGGTCCGTCCCGGTGGGACGCTCATCCTGGGCGGCCCCCTGACCCACGAGCGCGAGCAAGTCCATGGTGCGTTCGCGGCAATGGAGGTATCCTGGGAATGCAACGAAGATGGCTGGACCGGTCTTGTGTTGCGATTGCCGCACTAAGCGGACAGTCGCTGCAAGCCATCGCCGCGAGCGATTAGTGAGCGGCGGTAGGCGTTGGGGGTGGGGCCCCAACGCAAAGTGGAAAATGTGGGGCCCCGCGGCACGTAAATGATGACACCAAACCTCGAGACACCCGATCGGGTCTAATCTGGTAACAACATGCTTCGCCAAATTCACTTCTCGCTCGTGCTTGTCGCGATCGCCGTCGCGGGATTCGCGCAAACCCCGCGGCCCGGCCCGCAGCCCGGCGCGCAACAGCCCGCCAGGGACACGCCGGCGCAGCAGAGGGACGCGCTGCCAGCCCCGACGGGGCGGATCAGCGGTCGCGTGCTGACCGCCGACACCGGACGCCCGGTCAAGCGCGCCCGCGCGTTCATCACCGCGGCCGAGTTGACCGGGGGAGGCCGCGGATCGCTGACCGACGAGAACGGCATCTTCGACTTCACGGAGCTGCCCGCGGGCCGCTACACGCTGACGGTCTCCAAGAGCGGCTTCGTCAGCTTGTCGTACGGACAATTGCGGCCGCTCCAGGCCGGGACGCCGCTCCAGCTTGGCGACGGCCAGCAGATCAAGAGCATCGCGTTCAACCTGCCGCGCGGCAGCGTCATCTCCGGTCACGTCCTCGACGAGGACGGCGAGCCGATGCCGGGCGCGATGGTGCGCATCATGCGCTACCAATATATGCAGGGCAGCCGGCAGCTCGTGCCGGCCGGCACGGCGCAGACCGACGACAAGGGACAGTACCGCGTCTGGGGGTTGATGCCGGGCGACTACTACGTGAATGCGGTCACCCGCATTGCGGATCTTGGAGGCCGCGGTGGCGCGCCGGGCGGCGGTCCAGGGGGGCGAGGCGGGCCCGGGCCTGGGATCGGAGGAGCGATCGCGGGGATCGTCGGCGGGGCGCTCGGCGGCAACGTTGCGACGCTCTTCGGCGCGGCTGGCGACGATCAGGATCGCGTCGCGTACGCGCCGACGTATTATCCCGGCGTCGGATCGGTCAACGAGGCGCTGCCCGTCACGCTCGGCCTCAGCAAGGAAGCGCTCGACATCGACTTCAATCTGCAGCTCGTCCGCACGTCGCGCGTGAGCGGCCACGTCACCAATCCGGACGGCACGCCGACCACCAGCGGCAACGTGAACCTGACGCCGGAAGGCGGCGCCGCGGCCGGACGTGGCCCAATCGGGGCGAACTACGGCAGCCGCATCGAATGGAACGGCAACTTCTCGATGGGCAACGTCCCGCCCGGCCGCTATATGCTGCGCGCGCGCGGCAACGATACCGAAGTTCCGCAGTACGCCACGCAACCGCTCACCGTCAGCGGCGGCGAGCTCAGCGACATCCCGGTCGTGCTGATGCCGGGGGCCAGCCTCAGCGGCTCGGTCACGTTCCTGCCCTCGCAGTTGCCCGTGCCGGGCGATCTCACACAGGTGCGCATCACGGCGCCGGCGACCGACGAGTTCGGGATCGGTCCGAATCCGAACGCGCGCGTCGACAAGGAAGGACATTTCACGCTCGATGGCGTACCGGCCGGCGCGCACTTGATTCGCCCAAACGGCGGGCTCCGCGGGTGGGCGCTCAAATCGGTCACCGTCGATGGGCGCGAGGTGACCGACACGCCGATCGATCTGAGGAGCGGCCAGAAGGTCGCCAATGTGAGTGTGACCTTCACCGACAAACTCGGCGAAGTTAACGGCACGGTCACCGACCAGCAAGGCACGCCGTCCACCGACTACACCGTGCTGGTCTTCCCGACCGATCCCTCGTTGTGGCGGCCGCAGTCGCGTCACATCATGACGGCGCGTCCCGATCAAACGGGCAAGTTCAGGATTCGAGGGCTGCCGGCGGCGGAGTATTACGTGGTGACGGTGGATCCCGTCGAGCAGGGCGAATGGTTCGAGCCGGCCTTTCTCGACCAGCACCGCCCGGCCGCGTTACGAGTGACGCTCGGCGACGGCGAAGTGAAGATGCAGGATCTCAAGGTCACCTTGCGCTGACATTGCAGAATTGCAGGATCGCAGAATGGCGGGAAGGAAGGCAATCCTGCCATCCTGCCATTCTGCCATCCTGCAATTCAGAGATCTCCCCACAGGAATTGCAGGACGCTGATCGCCGCCACCGGCACGGCGTCCGCGCGGAGCGTGCGGTGGCCGAGCGTCATCAGCCTGACGCCGCGGTCGCGCGCCGCTGTCCATTCCTGCTCCACCCACCCGCCTTCCGGACCGATCAGAATCGCCGCATCCGCGGGAATCGGCAGTCCGCGCAGCGTTGAGAGCGGTTCTGGAGCGGTGGCCGCGCCGGGCTCGACCAGCATCAGTGTCAGCGCGAGCGCCGGCTCCCCGAGGAAGCTTTCGAAGCTGAGCGGCATCCGGATGTCCGGCACGACGGCGCGGCGCGACTGCTTGACCGACGCGAGCGCGACGCGCCTCCAGCGATCGAGGCGTGCGCCTCGCAGCAGGGCCGCGACCGTCGTTTCGCTGCGCGCGGCGACGATCGGCTGAACGGCGGCGACGCCGAGCATCACCGCGTCGCGAACGACATCGTCCATCTTGTCGCCCTTGAGTACAGCTTGCGCGAGCGTGAGCGCCACCTCCGGTTCCGTGTCGGCCTCGACGCGTGACAGCAGTTGAACGCGCACGTCACGGCGCTCGGAGGCGACAATGCGTGCGAGGAACTCGTGACCGCGGCCGTCGAACACGGCGATGGTGTCGCCGAGGCCGAGGCGCAGCACGCGCGTCAGATGCTCGGCCTCGTCGCGCGGCAGCACGACCGTGTCGTCGCCTGGATCCAGCGCTGGCGCAAAAAACCGGTGCACGCGAGGATTATACGAGCGACTGCCTGGCATCCGCTGCTTGGCGGCCAGATTGCGGCGCCTGCGCATCACGAAGGCACGAAGAGTCACAAAAAACCTCTGTGCTGTTCGTGTGTCTTCGTGTGCTTCGCGTCTTCGTGATAAGTTGCCGTGCGAAGCGTCCCCGTCGCCTGTCCAAGCAGGGGCTCTGCTATACTTCGCGCCAAATGTTCTTTCGTGGCCAGATCGTCGGTAAATATAAGATCCTTTCGACGATCGGCAGCGGAGGCTTCGGCACCGTCTACCTGGCGGAAGATACCTGGATCGACAAGAAAGTCGCGCTCAAAGTACCGCACAAGCAGAGCGTTGACTTCGGCGAGCTGCTTCGCGAGCCGCGCCTGCTCGCCAGCCTCAATCACCCGAATATCGTCGCGATTCTCACCGCCGAGAAACAGGAGAACGTCTTCTTCATCGTGATGGAGTACGTGCCGGGCGAGACGCTCGAAACGATCATCGCGCGCGAGGGCGCGCTCGAGGTGCCGCGCGCGCTCGACTACACCTGCCAAATCTGCAACGCCGTCGACTACGCGCATCACCAGGGCGTGCTGCACCGCGATCTGCGGCCGTCGAACGTGCTGGTGGCGGAAAGCGGCCTGCTCAAGGTGGCGGACTTCGGGACGTCACGCTTTCTGGAGATCGCGGCGCACGGCACGACGGTCATCGGCAGCCCGCCCTACATGGCGCCCGAGCAGTTTCAGCGCAAAGCGGTCTTCGCCTCCGATCTCTACTCGCTCGGCGTGACGATGTACCAGATGCTCACCGGCGTGCTGCCGTACGATACGCCCTCGCCCGCCGACCTCGATCGCTTGATGCGCGGCGAGCTGCTGTCGGCGCCGCGACTCAAGAATCCGAAGATTCCCAAAGCGATCAACGACATCGTCCTCAAGGCGATGGCGCCGGAAATTCGCGCGCGGTATCAACACGCGAGCGATCTGGTCGACGACGTGCTCGCGGCGCGCGGCGGCGTCGGGCGCGGCAAACCACGCCCGGCGGCGGCGGCCGACAGTATTTCCGAGGAGGTCCAGGAGATTCAGAGCCGCCTCAAGGCGCGCGAAGCCCCGCAGCCGCGCTTCTGCTGGCACTGCCGAAAGCCGCTGCACGCGCGGTCGGACCGCTGCCCCTTCTGCGGCGAAGCACAGTGAGACTGACGCTGGAATTTGGTAATTGGGTGATCTGGCAATTGGATAATTGATTGGGTAATTGGGTCAATCATCCCAACATTGCGGCCATCTACGGGCTGGAGGATTCCGGCACCGTTAATGCGCTCGTGCTGGAGCTCGTCGAGGGCCCGACGCTCGCCGAGGTGCGTGGGACACCCTTCACCCGAGGCCGAGAGTCTACGCTCGAGGCCGAGGGACAGCGAAGTCCCTGCCAGGCGTGGGGGTGGGGCCCCACGCAACTTAGAAATGAATGACGCCCTCGCCATCGCCCGCCAGATCGTCGACGCGCTCGAAGCCGCTCATGAGCAAGGCGTGATGCATCGGGATCTCAAGCCGGCCCTTTTGTTCGAGAGCAATTACGTGCACGGCGGCCAGCCGCCGTCCTACGACGTTGCGGCGGATGGACGGTTCCTCATGATCAAGTCGGCGAATGCGCAAGCCCCCGCGACGCCGATCACCATCGTCCTCAACTGGGCCCGACGGTAGAGAGCCTGGCAAATGCGTTAAGATCGCTTCAAGGAGCGGTTATGGCTTTCTCCGGAACCGGCAAGATCTGGATGAACGGCACGTTGGTCGACTGGCGCGACGCCAAGATCCACATCGCCAGCCACGTCATCCATTACGGCAGCGGCGTGTTCGAAGGCGCGCGGTGCTACGCGACGCCGAAGGGCTCGGCCTGCTTTCGTCTCGACGCGCACATGCGGCGCCTGCAGGACTCGATGAAGATCTACCGCATGGAGTACCCGCTCGATCTCATGGGGTGGCAGAACGCGGTGCTCGAGACGATTCGCGCGAATCAGATGAAGGCGTGCTACATCCGCCCGATCGTCTATCGCGGCTACGAGACGCTCGGCGTCAATCCGCTGCAGAATCCGGTCGACGCCGCCATCCTCGTGTGGGAGTGGGGCGCCTATCTCGGCGCGGACGCGCTCGAACGGGGCGTGGACGTGACCATCAGCTCGTGGTCGCGCATGGCGCCCAACACGCTGCCGGCGATGGCAAAGAGCACCGCCAACTACGCGAACTCCGCGCTCATCAAGATGGAGGCACTCGCCGACGGCTACTCGGAAGGGCTGGCGCTCGACGTCAACGGCAACGTCAGCGAAGGGAGCGGCCAGAACATCTTCATCGTCCGCGACGGCGCCATCCAGACGCCGCCGCTCGCCTCGTCGGTGCTTGGCGGCATCACGCGTGATTCCATCATCACGCTGGCGCACGACCTCGGCTTCACGGTCACCGAAGCCGTGCTGCCTCGCGAGGCGCTCTACATCGCCGACGAAGTGTTCTTCGTCGGCACGGCGGCCGAAGTGACGCCGATTCGTTCGATCGACAAAATCCAGATCGGGCAGGGCCGGCGCGGGCCGGTCACCGAAGCCCTCCAGCGGGCGTTCTTCGACGTCATCGGCGGCGAAGTGCCCGACACGCACGGCTGGCTCACCTACGTGTATCCGGAGGAGTCGGCCCTGAGACAGCCTCTCAAAGCTGCGGGGGCAAAGAGCCGATAAGATGGTGGCCACCAGCCACCGCTATGAACGTTGACGATCTCTTGAAAGTCGCCGTCGAACGAGGCGCCTCCGACCTTCACCTGAAGGTCGGCAGCTATCCGATGCTGCGCCTCCGCGGCACGCTCGAGCCGGCCAGTCAGGAAAAGCTGCTCGACCACGAAGACGTCGTTTCCATGAGCGCCGCCGTGATGTCGACGACGCAGCGCCAGAAGTTCAAAGACGCCCAGGAAGTCGACTTCGCCTACAGCGTCGCCGGTCTCGGACGGTTCAGGTGCAACGTGTTCCAGCAGCGCGGCACCGTCGGTCTGGTGCTGCGCGTCATCCCGATGCAGATCCGGACGATCGACGAGCTGGGGCTGCCGGCGGTCCTGAAAAAGATCGCCGACGAAGAGCGCGGGCTCGTGCTCGTCACCGGCACGACCGGCAGCGGCAAGAGCACGACGCTCGCCGCGATGATCGACCACATCAACCAGACGCGGTGCGCGCACGTGATCACGGTCGAGGATCCGATCGAGTTCCTCCACCGCGACAATCGGTCCATCATCAACCAGCGCGAGGTGTTGGTCGACACCCGATCGTTCGCCCATGCGCTCCGTAGCGCCTTGCGGCAGGATCCCGACGTCATCCTCGTCGGAGAGATGCGCGACTTCGAGACGATCGAAACCGGCCTGCTCGCCGCCGAAACCG
>JAHFUJ010000189.1 GCA_023265105.1 Acidobacteriota bacterium | reverse complement strand
GCGCCACACCTTTCGCGATCTTGCCGACGAGCGACTCGGTTTCGCGCACCGACAGATCGCGCGCAATCACGTCGCGCGCCGTGCGCCGCTGATCGGCTTCGGTCGGCAGCGCGAGCAGCGCACGTGCGTGGCCCATCGAAAGCGTGCCGGACGCGACTTCCCCGCGCACCTCTTCGGGCAACTTCAAAAGGCGCAAAATGTTGGCGACCGTGGCGCGATCCTTCCCCACCGCGGCCGCAATCGTTTCCTGTGTCAACTGAAACTGATCGCTCAGTCGCCGGTACGCGCGCGCCTCTTCGATGGGATTCAGGTTCTCGCGCTGAATATTCTCGATGAGCGCCGTTTCGAGAAGCGATCGCTCCTGCCCAGGCGCGACGTCGCGGACCACGACCGGCACGCGGAGCAGGCCGGCGATTTGCGCGGCGCGCCAACGGCGCTCTCCCGCGATAATCTGAAAGCGATCGCCGACCTTGCGCACGACGACTGGCTGGATCACGCCGTTTGATTTGATCGAGCGCGCCAGCTCCTCGAGGCGCGTCTGATCGACGCGGCCGCGCGGCTGAAACTCGTTGGGTGCGAGGCGATCGATGTCCACCTCGATCGGTGACAGCCGAGGCTCGGGCGCGTCGGGAATCAGCGCGCTGAGGCCTTTGCCGAGCGCTGGTCGTCTTTCCATAAAGTCACGTTGCCACGGAGACACAGAGATCGCAGAGAGATCAGATTCTTCTCTGTGAGCTCCGTGACTCTGTGGCCAGAATGGCGTTCGTGTTTTCGTGGTTGCATCTGCTTTTGTACGTCTATTTCTCTGCGTGCTCGGCGGTCTCAGCGTTGATCGTTGTCCTCATGCGGCCGTCGCGGCGCTTCGCTCCAACAGTTCGCGCGCGAGGGCCAGGTAGGCTTCGGCTCCGCGCGATTTCGCGTCGTACAACATCACTGGCAGGCCATGGCTCGGTGCTTCGCCGAGGCGCACGTTGCGCGGAATTACCGTCCGGAACACTTTCTCCCTGAAGAACTGCCGCACGTCGTTGGCGACCTGCTGTCCGAGATTCGTGCGTTCGTCGAACATCGTTAACAGCACGCCTTCGATGTCGAGCGCCGGGTTGAGCGCCGCACGCACGCGGCGCATGGTGCCGACGAGATCGGCCAGCCCTTCGAGCGCAAAATACTCGCAGTGTAGCGGAATCAGCACGGCGTCGGCGGCGACCAACGCGTTCAGCGTCAGCAACCCCAGCGAGGGCGGGCAATCGATGAAGAGGTAATCGAAGCGGTCGCGCACGAGCGTCAACAGCGCGCGCACCCGTTTCTCGCGATGCGGAAGCGTGACCAATTCGATTTCGGCGCCCGTGAGATCGCGATCGGCGGGCAGCAGCAACAGGTTGTCGACGCCGGTAGGAATGATGAACGGTGCCGCGTCAGTCGTCGGCTCGGCGGCAGTGAGCGCGTCGTAGATGGTGCCGCTTGGGGCGGATTTACCTTTTTGGCCGACACCGCTGGTCAGATTGCCCTGTGGATCGACGTCGACCAGGAGGACCCGCTGCCCTGCCAGCGCGAGCGATGCAGCGAGGTTGATTGTGGTGGTGGTCTTGCCGACGCCTCCTTTCTGGTTCGCGACGGCAACTATTCGTCCCATAAGTTGTTTAACGTCAGATATTTAACTAGAAGTTACGTGTTGATTGGTTGTTCGACCAAATTCTCGGCACCTGGCCCCTGTTGGAAGGGGGACGGGAGCCCTTTTCTACGAGATTCACCGAAAAAGGGCTCCCGTCCCCCTTCCGTTCGCCCGGTCTGAGGATACGGGAGCCATTTGAGGTCGTCAATGGCTTTGTGGAGCTTGGGCTGTTCCACGTGGAACATTTAGGGTTCGCACAAGCGCCACGAGCTGGGATGCCCTGCCCAATCCGGCAACTCGCACAGATTCCAGAGGCCGAAACCCTCGCGCCGGGGCGATAGACGACCCGCTCGACCGGAACAACACGAGCCGGCCGCCCTCTCGTAGGAGCGCGCGCGCGACGCTGAATAGCTTCTCGTCGACCTTCACCGCCCGCGCGGTAATGAGCTCGGCGGCTCCGCCCTCCGGTGCTCCCGCCGCCAGTTCTTCAAATCGGGCATTCTCAACGGACGTCTGGCCAAGGCCCAGTGTTCGGACCACCTCCCGCAAAAAGACCGCCTTTCGCGTCTTCGACTCGACCATGGTCAACTGGGTCTCCGGACGGACGAGCTTCAAGGGAACGGCGGGAGAGCCACCTCCAGAACCGAGGTCGAACCAGATGAGAGGGGAATCGGGCACGAATCGAGCGGCTGCCAAAGGCTCGACGAGCAGCCGGTCGACCGCCTGGTCGCTGAATTCGTCGAGCTGAAAGGCGGTCAAGTTGACCTTACGGTTCCAGCGTGCAAGCAAGCGGTAGTAGGCCTCCAACTGCTCGATAATCGGGCCGGGCAGCGAAATGTCGGCGTTGCTGGCACGTCGGAACAGACGTTCGCGGAATTCGCGTGAGGTCATGATGTGTGCAGGGCTAAAGTCCTGCGCTACGAGTCCCCGCGCGTGCGGTCTCGCAGGGCTAAAGTCCTGCGCTACGAGTCCCCGTGCGGGCGGCCTCGCAGGGCCAAAGAGCCTGGGAAGAAACCACTAACCGCCGAGAGCGCAGAGACCGCGGAGAAGAAAATTTTAAGTATTCTCGGCCAGGTCTGCGTGCTCAGCCGTCATGCGTCGGATTTTTTTCCTGCGCCACGACGCTACGACAAACGGCCGACGAATGCTGCCAGCACGGCGACGGCTGCCGGTGTCACGCCAGGAATGCGCGACGCGTGACCAAGCGTGTCGGGCCGCACTTGAGAAAGCCGCTGGACGACCTCCCGCGAAAGGCCGGGCACGCGGTTGAAAGGAAAGTTCTGCGGAATCGAGCGCCGCTCGTCCTTGCGCGCCCGTTCGATCTCGCTCTCTTGCCGCTTCAGATAGCCCACGTATTTCACCGTCGTTTCCAGGCTTGAGAGATCGACCGAGTCGCTCGATGCATCGATTTCAAGCGTGACGCTTCCGTTTGCCACCAACTGGTCGAGGCGCACCTCCGGCCGCCGCAGCAGCAGCTTTGCCGGAAGGCGACCCCCCGAGTCGGCGCGCACGAGCGTTTCGTCGAGCCGCTGGAGGTTGCGCTCGAAGCGACTTTTTCGCGCAACGAACCGTTCCCACCGCTCGTCGTCCACCAGCCCTGCCTCGCGCCCCTTCGCCGTCAACCGCAGGTCCGCATTGTCGATCCGCAGCAGCAGCCGGTGTTCCGCTCGCGACGTGAACATACGGTACGGCTCGAGGCAGCCCTTCGTGATCAAGTCGTCGACGAGGATCCCGATATATGCCTCGTCGCGGCGCAGCTCGAATCCGCTCTCCGCTACGCTTCTGCCGCCTCTCAGCCGTGCGATCCTGGCAGTTCTGGCAACACCGGCAGCATTGACACCGGCGACCAGCCCTTGCGCGGCAGCTTCTTCGTACCCCGACGTCCCGTTGATTTGACCTGCGAGAAATAGCCCTGGGACACGCTTGGATTCCAGTCGGCGGGTCAGTTCTGTTGGTTGGACAAAATCGTATTCGACGGCGTAGCCCGGACGGAGCAACACTGCGTCTTCCAAGCCTGGCAACGCGTGCACGAGATCCGCTTGCACGTCGCGCGGCAAGCTCATCGAGAAACCGTTGACGTAGATTTCGCGAACGCCGATGCCTTCGGGCTCGAGGAAAATCTGGTGCCGCTCTTTGTCGGGAAAACGAACGATTTTGTCCTCGAGCGAGGGACAGTACCGCGGGCCGATGCCGCGGATCTGGCCGTTGAAAAGAGGCGAGCGATCGATGTTCGCGCGCACCAGATCCCGGACGCGATCGTTGGTGTGGAGGAGATAGCACGCAATCTGCGGCCGCGCGATCGGTCCGGTAAGAAACGAAAACGGCACCGGCGGATCGTCCCCGGGCTCGGCCGTAAATGCGCCGCGTGCGACCTGACGATCGAAGTCGATGCTGTCGCGATCGAGCCTCGGCGGCGTTCCCGTCTTGAGCCGTCCCCACTCGAAGCCGAACGACTTGAGCGACGTCGCGAGATCGCGCGACGGCGGCTCTCCCGCGCGTCCGGCGGGATGCTGCTCCGGCCCGATATGGATCAATCCGTTGAGAAACGTGCCGGTGGTCACGACGAGCGCATCGCAGCCGAATCGGTCGCCATCTTCCATCGCCAGGCCGGCGACGCGGCCGCTCGCGACGAGGATGCGCCCGGCTCTGCCGATCAACCATTCGACATTCGGGTCGGCATCGAGTGCGTGCTTCACCCAGGAGCCGTAAACTTTTTTGTCCGCTTGCGCGCGTGGCGACCACACGGCCGGACCGCGGCTGCGATTGAGCAGCTTGAATTGAATGGCCGTCGCGTCGATCGCACGGCCCATCAATCCACCGAGCGCGTCGATCTCGCGCACAAGATGACCCTTGGCCGTGCCGCCGATCGCCGGGTTGCACGGCATGTGCGCGACCGTCTCGGTCGACAACGTGCAAAGTCCGACGTGGGCGCCAAGCCGAGCCGCGCCGTACGCCGCCTCGCAGCCCGCGTGGCCCGCGCCGATCACAATCACGTCGAAATGGTCTTTCACAGGCTCACGCTAAACGCAGAGGCCGCGGAGGGCGCAGAGTGCGCAGAGATGCATGGTGTCGATCAAATGCAAACACGAAAACATTCACGAAGAGTTCTATTTCTCAGCGATCTCTCCGGCCTCTGCGTTGACCGTCGTCACTTCCCGATGCAGAACCGCGAGAAAATGTGCGCGAGCAGATCGTCGGGCCGACGACGGCCGGACACTTCTTCGAGCGCCGCGCGGGCATCCTGCAGATCGGCCAGCACGAACTCCTCCGACAGCCTACCACCCTCCGCACCAGCCGCCGCGCGCGCGCGCACGAGTGCCTCCTGCGCCCGTTCGACGAGCGCGATGTGACGCACGTTGGTGATCGCGGGACGATCGGTCAGTGGCTCGATATCCAGCGCCTCCGCGATCCGCCGGCGAAGGCCCTCGAGGCCCGCGCCGCTTGTCGCCGACACCGCCTCTCCTGGCGGTACATGCGGTACGTAGTGGCCAGCTTCCGCCTTCGCGTGAAGCTTCCGCCTCCGCTGAAGCTTCGGCGGACAGGTCGCCGGGCCACCGTCGCCTTGGCGGAGGTGGTTAGCCGGACCGTCGTCTCCGGTCGAAATGCCTTCTGGGCTTTCTCGCTGCGAGGCTGGTGGAAGATCGGCCTTATTCAATACAATAAGTCGTTTATGTTTAGATGTTTGCGATATTATTTCGAAATCGGCCGAATCTAGGGGGAGTGACCGATCCAGTACAAGCAGTATCAGATCGGATACGTCCTGCGCGCGCCGGGCACGCTCAACGCCCTCGACCTCCACAACGTCGCGCCCCTCGCGAAGCCCGGCCGTATCGACGAGCGTCACGCGGATGCCGTCGATGTCGACGACCTCGGTGACCAGATCGCGCGTCGTGCCCGGCACGTCGGTGACGATCGCGCGCGATGCGCCCGCCAGCGCATTGAAGAGGCTCGATTTCCCAACGTTCGGTTTGCCGACGATCGCGATCTGCAGACCCTCGCGCACCAGGCGACCACGCCGCGCGTCGGCCAGCAGCGACGTCGAGCGCGCGATCAACGCGTCGATCGAGTGAGCCAGCGCGCCGGGATCGACGAAGTGATAGCCCTCATCGGGGAAATCGATCGACGCCTCGAGGCCGGCGATGAGATCGAAGAGCGCCGCATCGATGTCGCCGATCGCGCGCGTCAGCGTGCCCTGCAACTGATCGAAGGCAGCTCGGGCCTGTAACGGCGTGACCGCGTCGATCAAATCGGCGACCGCTTCGGCCTGCATGAGATCGATCTGGCCGTTCAGGAACGCACGTAAAGTGAACTCGCCCGGCTCGGCGAGTCGCGCGCCGGCGTCCATCGCCGCCGACACGATGGCGCGCAGCACCACCGGGCTTCCATGCGCGCTCAGTTCCACCACATCGTCGCCGGTGTAAGACGCCGGCGCGGGAAAGTAGGTGGCCACAACTTGATCGATCGCGTCGATACCGGCATTGGTCCGGCTGAAGCCGGACGCCACGTACGGATCGGAGTCGGTGCAGTACGTAGTGTCCGGCTTGAGCCGGACCGTCGTCTCCGGTCCATACGTAGTGTCGGGCTTCCCGCCGTCGCTTCGTTTTGGCGAGGCTCGCCGCAGCGCGGAGCGCAGAGGCGGCAGCCGGGCCAAGGTCAGCGTCGCGTGCCGCGGCTCGAGCGCGCCCTCGTGCGTAATCAATCGCCGCGCAATCGCATGTGCATCAGCTCCGCTAAGACGCACCACGCCAATGCCGCCGCGCCCTGGCGGCGTCGCGATGGCGACGATGGTATCGGAGAGGGAAAACATGGTGGCTGGTCGCTGGTGACTGGTGACTGGTGTTGCCAGCCACCAGTCACCAGCCACGAGCCACTATTTGCGTAAGGAAATCAGAACGGTTTTCGAAAACGCGTCGCCCACGCTCTCGGTCGTGACACCGGGAAGCTCGGCGACCGCCAGATGAACGATACGACGTTCGTAGGGATTGAGCGGTCCAAGCTGCTGATCGAGACCGGTCTGCTTCACCTTCTCGGCGAGCAGCTTCGCCATTTGGTGCAACTCGACGTCCTTGCCTTTGCGGTACTCGAGCGCGTCCACGAACACCCGCTTGTCGTCCGGCAACGTGCGCCCGTACGCCATGTCGACGACGTGCTGCAGTGCTTTGAGAGGCTCGCCGCGATGACGCACGAGGATTTCCGCCTCTTCGCCCGTGAGATTGATCTTCGGGCCCTGCGGTGTCTCCTCGACGTTGACGGTGGCGTTCACGCCGAGCGCGGCCGTGAACCGTGCAAGAAACTCGACGATAGGTTGAGTCGTATCCGACATGTTTTAAACCAGAACGCTTTGCCGCATCTACCCCACAACAGCTCTAGCACAGAGAACACCGAATACAGGCCGGAGGGCACGGCGGTGAAGCGCTCTTGTCCACCTAGCTTTCTCGCGCGGCCGCCTCCGTCTTACTTTCTCCGACGCGTTTGATCCGGCGCTCGGCCGGCGGACGCACCGTGCGAATGGTCGGCGGACCGATCAAATAGTTCGTCAAATACTGCTGGCCGATGCCCCACAGGTTGCTCATGAGCCAGTAAATCGCGATGCCCGACGGCGCCCAGAGGAACATGAAGGTGAACACCACCGGCATCGCCATCATCATTTTCTGCTGCGTGGGGTCGGCGCCCGTCGCCGGGGTAATGCGCTGCTGCCAGAGCTGACTCAGTCCCATGGCGACCGGAGTGATGTACAGCGGATCGTGCAACGAGAGGTCGTGAATCCAGCCGAAAAACGGCGCGCCGCGCAACTCGATCGCCGTCGTCAGCAGCGAGTAGAAGGCAAACAACACCGGCATGGTGAGCAGCATCGGCACGCAACCACTCGCCGGGTTGACCCCGCGCTCGCGGTACAGCGCCATCAGCTCCTGGTTCATCTTCTGCTTCGCCGGGTCGGTCGCCTTCAGCTTCGCGTACCGATCCTGAATCGATTTCACCTCGGGCTGAATCTGCTGCATCTTCCGCATCGACACCACGCTCTTGTGGCGAAGCGGAAACATGAGGGCGTTGATGATGATGGTCAGAAGGATGATCGACCAGCCGTAATTGCCGACGAAACGGTTGATCCACTTGAGCGAATTGAGCAGCGGGACCACCAGGACGGCGAACATGCCGAAATCGATCGCGCGGACGAAATCGCGATCGATCGCGGCCAGCACGTCGAAGTCTTTCGGCCCCGCGAAAAACTTCAGCGTCGGCGGGCTCGGGACAGCCCCCGCGGGCGCCTGCGGCTCGATCGCGAATGCCACGAGATCGCGCGCGGGATCCTTCGATCCGGAGGGCGGAGGGATTGTCACCGGCCGATACGAGACTTTGATCGAACCGGGAAAGAGCACCGTCGTCATGAAGTAGTTGTCGTCGACGCCGGCGTAGTCGAATGTTCCTTCGTACGTAGACTGCTTGGCGATGTCTTTCGAGGCGAGGCGCTGCACCTTTGCGTCAGCAGACAGGAGTCCTTCGGCCTTCTTGAGGTAACGGCTGCTCTCGCCGAGGTCGCCGACCGCCGGGCCCCATTCGATGGTGGGCGACAGCGCGCGATCACTCAGCTTCACGTCCGCTCGAAATGTCACGACGTATGACGCCGGATCGAGCCCGAATTCCTTGATGGCGTGAAGGCCCGCGTTGTTTGAGTACTCGAAGACCAACTGTGTGGCCGTCGACTGCGATCGGTCGCCGGCCGGTGCACCCTTCACCGCGTACAACCCGTTGTTCAGCATCGTCGTCACCGCTTCGTCCGGCGCGCGCAGCGAGAAGGGCAGCGGCTGCGTGGCGGACAGTTCGGTGGCGACGAGTTCCTGCGGCTGTTGGAGCTGATCGAGATAATGCTTCAAGCGCCAGCTCTTGAGGCGCGCACCGCGGTTGGTGAATACGGCAATCACGTCGCGCGTCTCGACGCGGATGTCACGCTCGCTGGTCTCGCCGACCACCGTCGCCGCCGCGGGCAGCGTTTGCTTTCCTTCGGCCGTCTCGCGCTTCGGCGTGCCTGACGTCACGCCGGGAGCCTCGTCGCGCGCGCCGGTCGGGGCGGCATTCGGCGCGGTCGCCGGTGCCGACACCGGCACGCCCACCGGCCTGGGAACCGGCTTGACGAAGAGTGCCTGGTAGACATACAGCACCAGGAACGAGAGAAAGATTGCGACGAGAACGCGACGTTCCATTCTTTTACTTTGCGCCGGGGCCCCACCCCCGGCGCCTGTGCCTCCGCGCCTCACGGCGCTCGGCGTTGCTTGTAGCGGCTTTCTGCTTAGTCAACGTTTTCAACCGCGGCCCACGCCCGGAACGTGTGCCTTCGCGGCTTACACCGCTCGGCCTTGCTTGTGGCGACTTTCTGCTTAGTCAACGCTTTCAGCCGGGGCCCATTCCCGGCGCCTGTGCCTTCGCGCCTCACGGCGCTCGGCCTTGTTTGTGGCGACTCTCTGCT
>JAHFUJ010000188.1 GCA_023265105.1 Acidobacteriota bacterium | reverse complement strand
GGACCGCGCGGGCGCTCGCCCTCCTTCTTCTTGGCTTTCGGTCCACCGCGCTGAGGCTTGGCGTCGGGACCGAAGTTCCGGCTGCGCGACGGTGCCGCCGCCCCTGGCGCGTCGAAGCCGCGCGGTCCTCCGAACGAGGAGGGCGGACGCGCGTCGAAGCCGCCGGGGCGCGGCCCCGGAGGTCCGCCCGGACGAGGGGCGCCCGGACCTCGATCTTCGCGCGCGCGCGCTTCGCTGACCGCGAGCGGACGCCCGTTGAAAACCTGGCCGTTGAATCGCTGAATCGCTTCCTCGGCGTGCGTGCGGTCCGTGAACTCGACGAACGCGAACCCGCGCGGACGCCCGGTGTCGCGATCGACCGGCAGCACGATCTGTGAAGGCGGCGCCACCGCCCCGAAGTAGGTTCGCAAGTCGCTTTCAGTGGTGGTGTACGACAGATTGCCGACGAACAAACGGACAGCCAATCAATGCTCCTGTAAGGGCGGCACGTTAACGATCATCGGCCGCAGTTGGGACGCGGACACACAGAGAACGGAAGAGCCGGGCAGGGCGCGCGAAGGGTGGCAGGCGCAAACACGCTGGCAGCCGATCCAGTGGAAAAACCTTACCTGAAGTGCCTTCATCCTGGCAAGCGGGAGCTTGCCAGAGGCGGCCAGGCTGGAACACACTGACACGTGGAGAAATCGACAACCGCCGAGACCGCCGAGACCGCGGAGAAGAAGCAGGCTTGCACGATTTTTCAGGGGGGTACATGAGCCGTCGTCGCCTTGCCGCATCTTTCTTTGCAGTCGCCGTCCTCGTCGGCCTGCTGCCGGTCGCGGCGGCGCCTGACGGCGGACTGTCCTCCATCAAGGGCCAGGATCTTCGGGAATGGCTCTCCTTCATCGCGTCCGACGAGCTCGAAGGGCGCGCGGTCTACGCCACCGGCATCGGTCTGGCTGCCGCCTACATCGAGAATCACCTCCGCGCGTGGGGCGCGAAGCCGGCGGGTGACCGCGGATCGTACTTGCAGACCGTCCGCGTCGTCGGCGTGAAAGCCACGAGCCATTCGACGCTGACGGTCGACGTGGGCGGACAAACGCGCACGTTCGCCGACGGCCAGGGCGTCACGTTTCCAAGAAACGTCGGCGGGAAGCGACAGTTCACGATCGATCGCGTCGAGTTTGCCGGCTACGGCCTCGATGCGCCGGCCGTGCACCAGGAAGACTTTCGCGGACGCGACGTGAAGGGTGCGGCCGTCGTCTGGCTCGGCGCGAATGGGCCCAAAGGGATCGACGCCGGGCAGTATCGCCGTCTGCTTGCGGGACGAAATCGGTACATCACCGACCAGTTGCAGGCCGCCGCGAGCATCGGCCCGGCACAAGGGGCGGGAGGGGCAGGAGGGGCGGGAGGGGCGGGAAGGGTAGGAGGAGCGGGAGGGGCAGGAGGCGCGGGAGGGGCGGGAAGGGCAGGAGGGGCGGGACAAGTACCGGCGGCCGACTTCACCACCGCACAGCGGTTCGATCAACCGGCGCCGCCGAATGTCACGGCGACCGACGCGTTCTTCGAGTTCCTGTTCAGTCAAGCGCCGACGAAGTACGAAGAGCTGAAGCGCAGCGCCGCGGCGCAGGATCCGCTGCCGGCCTTTCGCCTCGACGGCGTCACGCTCACGTTCAATGTGGATGCGGACTACCAGGTCGTCCGGACGCAGCTCGCGCAGAACGTCGTGGCTCTCGTCGAGGGCTCGGACGCTCAGTTGAAGAACACATATCTGGCGTTCGGCGCGCACTACGACCACGTCGGCTATGCCGAAGGTGAAACGGCGACCGACGAGAGCGGATCGCGGCGGCTCGGCGCGCCCGGACGCGTCACGCCGGGTGCCGAGAACGATCGCATCTGGAACGGCGCCGACGATGACGGCTCGGGCACGGTCGCGTTGCTGGCGCTGGCGCGCGCCTTCGCCCTGGGGCCCAAGCCCAAGCGGTCGCTGTTGTTCGTCTGGCATGCGGGCGAGGAGCGCGGGCTGCTCGGGTCGCGGTATTTTGCCGATTATCCTACCGTCCCCATCGATCGCATCGTGGCCCAGTTGAACATCGACATGATCGGACGCAATCGCGACAACAAACCCGGCGAGTCGAACACGGTGTATGTCGTCGGCTCGGATCGCATCAGCACGGAGCTCGATGCCATCAGCCGCACGGCCAACGACAGCTTGCCGAAGCCGATGCGGCTCGATTACGAGTTCAACGACCCGAGCGATCTCGAGTCGCTCTACACGCGGAGCGATCACTACAGCTACGCCGCCAAGGGCATTCCGATCATCTTCTTCACGACCGGACTCCATCCCGATTACCACGCGAACACCGACGAGGTGTCGAAGATTGAGTTCGAGAAGATGACGCGCATCGTGCAGCTCGTGTACGAGACCGGGCTGCGGGTGGCGAACCTCACGCACGCGCCGGTGCGGGACAACAGGGGACCTCGCGCGGGCAAGGCGACGCCGGCGGCCGCGAGTCGATGACCCGTCCACTCCTCATCATCTTCCTGACCATCTTCGTCAACCTGATCGGCTTCGGGATCATCATCCCGCTGTTGCCTTTCTACGCGGAGACGTTCGGCGCCTCGCCCCTGATCATCGGGTTGCTGTTCGCGATTTTTTCGCTGTGCCAGTTGCTGGCCGCGCCGGCGCTCGGCGATCTGTCCGACCGCTACGGCCGCCGTCCGGTTCTCGTGTTCAGCCTGGCCGGCACCGTCGCGAGCTTTGTGATGCTCGCCCTCGCGCACAGTTTGACGATGCTCTTTCTCGCGCGGATCGTCGACGGTCTGTCGGGCGGCAACATCTCGACGGCGCGCGCCTACGTCGCCGACGTGACCGAGCCCAAGGATCGCGCGCGGGCGTACGGGTTAATCGGCGCCGCCTTCGGCCTTGGCTTCATCATCGGGCCGGCGATCAGCGGCGTGCTGGCGAAGGTCAGTTACACGGCGCCGATCTGGGCGGCGGCGGCGCTGACGCTGGTCGCGACCGCGATGGCATGGCTCTGGCTGCCGGAAACGGTGCACCGGGCGCAAGCCGGCACCGGCAATCCGTTTCGATACCTCCCCGAGCTGCTGCGGCGTCCGATTCTGCGGCGCGTGCTCGTAATCGATTTCGTGTACTGGTTCGCGTTCGCGATTTTCCAGACGACGTTCGCGCTGTTTACCGCCAACCGGTTCGGCTTCGACGCGCCCCAGACCGGCTACTTCTTCGCCGCGTTCGGCGTGCTAGGCGCCGTCGTCCAGGGCGGACTCATCAGGCCGGTCGTCCGGCGGCTCGGCGACAAGTCGACGTTCATGCTGGGGTTGGCGTTTGCGGCGGCCGGTCTCGTCCTGTCGGCGCTGACGCACTCGGTCGCCATCTTCGCCGCGACGCTGGTGCCGCTCGCGCTCGGCATCGGCTTGGGCCATCCGACGGTGTCGAGCATGGTGAGTCGCGCTGGGCACGGCGACGAGCAGGGCCGGGTGCAGGGGGCGGCGAGCGCCATCGAGAGCCTCGGCCGGACCCTGGGCCCGGTCTGGGGCAACGCGTCGCTCCAGCGCTACGGTGAAGGCACTCCGTACGTCTCAGCGGCGGTGTTTCTGGTGATGACGCTGCTGCTCAGCGTCGGCTATCACGTCACCGATCCCGACGTCGCGTCCTGACACCCTCGCGTGCTTTGTGCGAGACGCACCCTAGAGTGCTCTGAGTGAAAAGCACCCTAGAGTGCTTTGTGTGCGAAGCACCCTAAGGTGCTCTGCGAGTACGTAGTGTCCGGCTTGAGCCGGACCGTGACGTGACAGTACGTAGTGTCCGGCTTCAGCCGGACCGTGATCAGTTTCGCGCGATGAGCGTCGCGCGGGTGATCTTGGCGATCGACGTGGCGCCGGTCTGGGCCATGGCGACTTGCAGCTCGCGCCGCAGCAGCTCGATCACGGTTTCGACGCCGTCCTGCCCGAATGAGGCCAGACCCCAGGCGTACGCGCGCCCCACGCCAACGGCCGCCGCCCCGAGCGCGAGCGCTTTGTAGACATCCGCGCCGGACCGAAAACCGCTGTCGATGAGGACGGGGATCCTGCCGGCGACCCCGGCGACCACCTCCGGCAGGCACTCGAGCGTGCCACGACCGCCGGCATCCTCATGACCTCCGTGATTCGACACGATGACCGCATCGACACCGTTCTGGACCGCGATCTGCGCGTCCTCGCGCGTTACGATGCCCTTGAGGACCAGCTTCATGCGCGTCATGCCCCGGACGCGCTTGACATCGCTCCACGAAACTTGATTGGCGGCCTCTCCCTTGAGACTGCCGAGCGCGCCAATCACGTCACTCATTCGATCGGACAGCGTAATGCGCCCCTCGTTTTGGTGACACGCGTTGCAGCGTGGGTCGTCCTTGCGCTCGAGATTCGCGACGCCCGCGCGCTGCACGGCTCGCGCGCCGATTTGGTTGCCGCCCCCGACGCCGTCGATCGCCCACACGAGCGCAGGACAACCCGCCGCCTCGAGCCGCTTGAGAAGGGTCTCGGCGGGCGCTCCCCCCTGCACGCCAATCCAGACCGGCTCGCCACGAAGCGCGTTCACCTGTTCGAGCTGCTGCGCCCCCGACATGATCTCCAGCGTGTTTTTTGCCTTGGCCGCGCGAGCGACGGCCAGGTTCCCCTCCGGATTGAGCGCCGTGATTCTGCCGACGGGGCACAGGAAGATCGGCGCGTCCCACTTGACGCCGAAGATCTGAACGGACTGATCGACGGTGGTGATACCGAGCAGCCGGCGCATTTTGATCTGATACTTCGTGAAGGCGTCGCGGTTCGCCCGGAGCGTTTCGTCGTTGAAGACGCCCAAGTCGAATTCGATGAAGTGCGGGACGGAAAGCTTCGCCTTCGCCGCCGCCTCGAAGTCAAAGATGTTGAGGGCCTCTCTCACGGACTTGATGACGTACGCGTCTTGCGCCTGCGCGGCGACCGGCGCTCCCAGAACCTGGTCGAACCAGCGAGGTGTCAGGCCCGCCGCCGCCAGGAGCGGACTGGCCGCCAGGAACTTCAGGAAGGCCCGACGATCCGACACGCTGTTGAAAGGCGCCATAGTCGCAAGGATTGATGGCGGCGGTATATCACGCACGTCGGCGGCGGTCAAGAAAATCTGGTTACCGGCACACCGCCGGCGCGGCACGGCCGTCAATCTGCACGAAGACGTTCTGCACCGCCACGGCGTGGCCGCAGCCGTTCACGCGATACCGCAGATATTCCTGGGTCCACACCACAGCCCCTTCGTTGTCGACGCTCGTCGACGTGGTCGACCGCCTCAGGCCGTCGCGGTATTTCACTTCCAACTGATTGCGGAAGTCGAGCGGCTCGTTGCGCGGCGGGAATTGCACCTGGCCCGCAGCGGCCGCGCCGCACACGCCCATGGCCGCGCCGCCGTCAATCTGCGACATGACGCGATCGACCGCCTGCTGGTGCGTGCACCGATTCACGCGATACCGGAGGTACTCCTGCGTCCACACGATGTCGCCTTCGTTGTCGACGTAGGTCGCCGCCGGCCTCCGCCCCAACCCGACGCGATATTTCGTGTCGAGCTGGGTCCTGAAGTCGAGCGACTCGTTGCGCGGAGGGAACGACACGGTCCCCGCGCCGCCGCTCGTGCTGCCGCCGCCGCTAGCAGGGTACAGCGCCTGCGCCCCCGCAATGTCGTCGTCGGCCAGATGGTCGAGGTCGCTCGTGCGGCTGTTCATGATCGCCGTGACGGTTTGGCCGTGTTCGTCCGGGTGATCGAGCCCGAGCACGTGTCCGAACTCGTGGAGTGCCACGCGATGGAAGTCTTGGGTGCCGCGCCTCAGCGCGCCGGTGTACGAGTCCCACGTGCCGGCGCTGTTGAAGATGACGTCCGCCTCGATGCGAGTCGTGCGCCGCACCCAGTCGGTCGTCACCGCCAGGACGCCGGTGTCGAACGCCATTCCGTAGACGTCGTTCGAGAAGAAGACGTTGTTGACACCGTTGCCGTCGCCTCTGGGCGCCGGCGAGTCGCGGACGACGCGGAACTGCACGCGGCTGATGGACTGGTTCCAGGCGGCCAGCGCCGACTCCGCCGATTCGCCCCAGCTTGCCGATCCATCGGTGAGGCGTCCCGACGTGCCCAGTTGCAGCTGCATCGTCACCGTGCCGTCCGGCCACCGTTCTTCGAAGAGCACAAAGGCCGACACTGTCGCGACGAATGCCACTGTCGCCATGGCCGTGAGGAGGAGGGAGCGCCTGCGACCGGCGTGGTGCGACAGGCTCACCACGCCCTGAGCTTGTCGAAGGGCGCCAGTCGCGAGCAACGGAAAAGCGCTTGCGCTCACCTCTGGCGCACCCGGGTGTCGATGGCGGTCGCGAACTCGTCGAGCGACATCGTCCGGGGCGGCGCGACGATGGCGGGTGGGCGAGGGTTGCCGACCTCGTTCACGCCCGCGAGCGGACGTCCGTCGTGGGTCCGGACCATTTCCACGCCGGTCACGACGTCGCGAACGATGTGGAACCGTCCGTACATGAAGCCGACGATGGGACTCACCGGCCGGCCCGAGTCGTTGATGAAGAGCACATCGCGGTCGCCGACGTGGAACTCTGGCATGCCGCTCACGCGGAGCGTGTCGTCGCCGACGGTGCCGCCGAGGAACTCGAGCGACCGTTCGGCATAGATCGGACCCTTGAGCGTGCGCTCGATCGAAAACGTGACGTCGGTCACGATGGAGCGGCCGGCGCGCGAATCGACCCAGGTGGATCGCGTCGCGACCACCTGCGCGACGACGACGCTTTCGGCGCGGGCGACGAGCTCGTCGAAGGTCGGCGCAACCACGGAGGTCGGCGCCGCCGTGCGCGGGAGGAGCACGACAGCCAGGGCCGCGAAAAGCGCCCGCGGCCCGCGCGAGGCGCGAAGTCGCCGAACGCGAGCGAGTGGCAGCCTTGAGCCGAAAGCGCCGGGCGCCTGCGGCCCGAGCGAGGCCGGAAGCGGCCGAGCGAGAGCGAGTGGGGGTGGGGCCCCACGAGCCCGGAAGGACGTGGGGCCCCGGCGCCGTGAACGATGTGGGGCCCCGCGAGCCGTGAAAAAAGTCATCATCCTCTTATCGGTTCTTATCGGCCGCACGTTGGAATCAGTATACGCGGCCGCCGTGACTTTTCGTCGTGTCTGCGGTACCTTGTCGGCATGCGATTCATTTCGGTTCTGGTGGTCGGCGCAGCCGTGTCGGGCGGTGTTGCGAACGCGCAGACCAACGCGCCGGCGACAAGCAAGGGATACATGGAAGGCGTCGCGCAGTCCGCCTTTGGCAACGTGGTCAGTCAGTCGTTCGGCGCAGAGATGGGCGTCAGGGTGGCGGCGCCGCTCGAAATATTCGTCGAAGGCGGACGCATGCGCGATGTCGCGGCGCCAGACATCGGGGTCGCCGCACAGCAGATCGCCGGTTTTCTGTCGCGAACGCAGACCGGCGTCAGCTACCGCGTCAAACAGCCGGTCACCTTCGTCGCGGCCGGCGTGAAGTTCGAGATGCCGGTGCGAAGCAACCTCCAGCCCTACGTGATGGCGGGCGGCGGCATCGCCAAAGTGCAACAGGACGTGACGTTTGCGATCGGCGGCACGGACGTGACCGGCAACATGGCGCAGTACGGCGTCGTGCTCGGATCCGATTTGTCGGGCCACTTCACCAAGGCGATGGCGACGTTTGGGGGCGGCATCGGGTGGTGGATGTGGCAGCAGTTGGTGGTCGATTTCCAGTACCGCTACGGTCGAATCTTCGCCGAGGACCAGGGCATCAGCGTGGGCCGCGCCGGCATCGGCGTCGGGGTTCGCTTCTGACCAGCAGAACCGCTCGAACCTCGCGAACCTCGCGAACCTCGAGAACCCCGAGAACCTCGAGAACCTCGAGAACCTTGAGAACCCCATGAGACCGAGACGCGTCGGGTTCGTCCTGCTCGCCGCCCTGATCCTCGCCGGCGCGGCGTATTCCTTCCGCCCGCGGCCGGTCGCGCTCGTGCTCACCGGCATCGTCACCACCAACGACGTCGTCGTCAGCCCGCAGATCGCCGGGCAGATCAGCCAACTCCTCGTCAACGAGGGTGACCTCGTGAAGAAGGATCAGTTGATCGCGGTCATCACGCCCGATGAGTTGAAAGCGGAGCGCGCGTACTATACGCAGAGCGCCGAGGGGCTGACCTCGCAGGTAAAAGAGAGCGAAGCGGCGCTGCGGTTCCAGGAGCGGCAGACGGCCGATCAGATCCGGCAGGCCGAAGCGACGCTCGCCGCGACCGAGGCGCAGCGCACGGCCGCGGAAGCCGATCTCGCGAACGCGCGGCTGGTGCTCGAGCGCAGCCAGCAGATGTCGCGGCAGGGCATCGTGCCGGTCGAACAGTTCGATCAGGCGCGGAACGCTTACGACGCTGCGAAAGCGCGGGTCGACTCGCTCGAGAAGCAGGAAGAGGCTCAGCGGGCGGTCGTCGCGTTGGCGCGCTCGAACGCCGAACAGATCTCGATGAAGCGCGAGCAGGTGCAAGCCAGCCAGCACCAGGAGGCGGCGGCCAAGGCGCAGCGCACGAAGGCCGACGTCCGACTGACGTATACGGAAATCCACGCGCCGATCGACGGCATTGTCGACGTGCGCGCGGTGCGGATCGGCGAAGTCGTCACTCCGGGTCAGCCGGTCGTCACGCTGATCGATCCGGACGATCTGTGGGTTCGGGCGGACGTCGAGGAGACGTACATCGACCGCGTTCGCATCGGCGACCACATGACGGTCCGTTTGCCCTCGGGCGACGAGCGAGTGGGCACGGTGTTTTTCCGCGGCGTGGACGCGTCGTTCGCGACCCAGCGCGACGTCAGCCGGACGAAACGCGACATCAAGACGTTCCAGGTCCGATTGCGGGTCGACAATCGCGATCGGCGATTGGCTGTTGGCATGAGCGCGTACGTCGTGTTGCCGATGGAGGTCCGGCTAAAGCCGGACGCCACGACTGGGACGCCCTGACTGGGAGGTCCGGCTGCCGCCTTCGCGCGTCGCGCTCCGGCGAGCCTCGCCGAAGCGAAGCGGCGGCGGGAAGCCGGACACTTCG
>JAHFUJ010000187.1:2513-9112 GCA_023265105.1 Acidobacteriota bacterium | reverse complement strand
ACCACGAGCACTTTCTCGTGCACGCCAGCGCCGACGCCGTCCACGGCGAGGAGCGCCGGACCGCGCGGCGTGTCGTCGATGTTCAACGGCTGCACGAGCAGCAGCTTGGCCGCATCGAACTTGCGATGCTTCTGTGTCGACACGACCGTGCCAACGACTCTGCCGATCTGCATTTTAGGATGGCAGGATCGCAGGATGGCAGGATGGGGGGAGTGCCATTCACCCTTTCTCCACATTCCAGTGATCGACGATGCCGACGATGCTCGCATCGACAGGCGCTTCGACCGGATAGAACGGAAAGCTCGCTTCCTTGCCGCGCACGAAAAACACTTCCTCGCCGACGCCGGCACTGACGCTGTCCGCGACGACAAGCGGGCGTCCGGCCGGTTGCCGCTCGGGCGTCAGCGGCTGGACCACGAGGAGCTTGATCCCGGCAAGGTTCTCGTCCTTGCGCGTCGCGACCACGTCACCAATTACGCGAGCTAACTGCATTTGGCAATCTGGTAATCTCGTAATCTGGTAATTGGAATCTCGTAATCTGGTCATTGGGAAGATTTGCGTGAGCTGGCAATTACCAGATCGCCAATTACCAGATCACCAGATTACCCAATTACCAGATTCCCTTATTCATTCATCTCCACCGTGTCGATGATGCCGACGATGGCGGCGTCAACGGGACAATCCTTCAAGCCGGACGCCATTCGCGCCGAACTGCCGCTCACAACGAGCACGGTTTCGCCCACGCCGGCTTCGACCGTGTCCACCGCCACGAGATAATTGCCCTCGGCTTTGCCGCGCGGATCGACGGACCGCACCACCATCAGCTTGTTGCTGACCAGGCGAGGGTCTTTGCGGGTCGCGACGACGGTCCCCACGACTTTGGCGAGCAGCATAGTGATGAACTTTTTTCCACCGGCGGCGGGGCCCGCCTCTTTCACGGCGTCGGGGCCCCGCCCCCGACGCTCTTGGCTCACGGCTGCCGCCGCGAACTGACGCAGACGCCTCGCCTCGGCTTTAGATGGCCTCCGCTCGGCGTGGCCGCAGGCGCACGAGCGTCACGTGCTGAACTACACTTTCGCGGCGGTAGCTTTGCCGATCGGAAGCGCGTCTTCGAGGTTGGCGTGCGGCCGCGGGATGACGTGCACCGAGACGAGCTCGCCCACGCGTCGCGCGGCCGCGGCGCCCGCATCGGTCGCCGCCTTCACCGCCGCGACGTCGCCGCGCACGATCGCGGTGACGTAGCCCGCGCCGATCTTTTCCCAGCCGACGAGCGTGACCTTCGCCGCCTTGACCATCGCGTCGGCGGCCTCGATCATCGCGACCAGGCCTTTCGTTTCGATCATCCCAAGTGCCTCGCCCATGACGATCTCCTTCAGATGGCAGTTGTCGGGGACGGGACTCCTTGTCCCGCATGGACGCCCGTCCCCGCCGTGCCCGACCCCGCGGTTACCGCAAGCTCCGAATGGCGTCTTCGATGAGCGCGGAGAGTTCGCGGTATGTTAACCGAATTTCCGCTTCCTCACCCGGTCGAACCGACCGCTGGTCGCCGTCGAGCAGATCGGGCACGAGCCGAAGTCCAGCGCCGGGCGGCGCCTGCACGACCTGACAGGTCGCCGGCTCTCCGGGATCGCCGACGGCTGTCCCAAGCGGAGCCGGGGGGCCCGCCCCGAGTGGAGTCGAGGGGTCGCAGAGAGGCGCCGGCGCCTGGATCCCGTAGGTGCCGCGCAATGCCTGCAGCCGGATCACTTCTTCGCGCGAAATCAGGTTCTCGCGCCCCAGCAGCCGCGCGACCAGACTGATCTTGGCGAAGTGCTCGACGGTTTCCATCTTGTAGTACGCCGAGTACACGTCGCCGCCGACCGTCAGCGCGCCGTGATTGGCCAGCAACATCCCGTCGTGGGCCCTGATGTACTTCCTCACCGCCTCGGGGAGTTCCTTCGTCGACGGTGTCGCATATTCGGCAATCGGCACGCTGCCGAGCGTCGTCAACACTTCGGCCAGGACGGCGCGGTCAAGTGGAATGCCGGCGACGGCGAAGCCGGTCGCGATCGGCGGATGCGCGTGCACGACAGCGTGCACATCCGGCCGCTGGCGGTACACCTCCAGGTGCATCAGGATCTCGGAAGAAGGATCGCGATCGCCTTGAAGCTTGCGTCCATCGAGGTCCGTGACGCACATCATGTCCGGCGTCAAGAACCCCTTGCAGACACCCTTCGGCGTCATGAGCAAGCGGTCGCGGTCGAGCCGCACGCTGATGTTGCCGTCGTTCGACGCCGTGTAGCCGCGGGCGTACATGCGGCGGCCGATCTCGACGATATCGGCGCGCAGCGAGGATTCCGTGCTCATGCCGTCCGCGCGCGGTACGCGTCGCGACAATTCGTCGAACAGAAAAACAGCTGCCGCCGTCCGTCGGTGATCATGACGGCGCGATCGGGGATCACGAACGTCCCGCACACCGGATCGCGGACCATCTGGACGCCGCGCGTGGGCACACCCGCTGAGGACGGGTGTCCTGACACGCCTTTGAGAATGCCATCGATCAGCAGCCAGACGGCGCGGGCGACGAAGAGCATGAGCACAGACAACAGCGCGTCGAGGACCATACGTCACGTCCCAGACTTCTGTGCGGGGGCGCCCGGAGAGGGATGAGCGGAGCGGAGGCTGTCGAGCGCCCGCTTGGCCGCCTGTCCTTCGGGGCCGTCGGGCGCAATCTGAATGACCTGCTGCCAGGCTTCGGTGGCGCCGGCGAGATCCTGTTTGCCGAACGCCTTCACGATGCCGACGTTCAGCAGGGTCTTCGTGTGTTTGGGATCGAGCTTCAGCGAATGATCGAATTGCTCGAGCGCTTTGTCCGGCTGATTGGTGTAGTAGTAGCAGACGCCGAGATCGGTGCTCACGTTGACATCGTTGGGCGACAGTTTCACCGCTTCGCTGTACCACTTGATCGCATCGTCGTACCGCTCGGCGTCGAAGTACAGGTTCGCGAGCTCGACGCGCGGTTTGGCGTTGGACGGATCGCGGCCGGCGACCGAGGTCAGCGCGTTGACCTGCGCCTGGTCCAGGACGGCGGCACGCGTGCCGGCCGGGGCGGTCGCGGCGGCTTGCGCCGGGAGGGCGGCCGGCGCGCGCGAAGGCGCCTGCACGGTGCCGATGATCCAGCCGGCGATCAGGCCAAACGCGACGCCGGCGATGCCAAAGGCGATGGACTCGGATTTCATCTCGGTCTCAGCTATCAGCTATCAGCTCTCGGCCATCAGCTGATAGCTGTCAACTGATAGCTGAAAGCTGATCATAACTCACACACGTGTTCCTGTTGCAGCGGCCAGCACGTCGAGATATTCGCCGACCACCTTCTTCAGGCCGACAAACAACGCGCGCGCCATCAGCGCGTGGCCGATCGACACCTCGTCGAGATACGGCAGCCCGCGGAAGAGCACGAGGTTATCCAGATCGAGATCGTGGCCGCCGTTGACGCCGAGGCCCAGCTCGTGTGCGACCTGTGCGGCGTCGGCGTACAGGTCGAACGAACGCCGCGCCGTGTCGGCGCCCCGCTCGAACGCGCGCGCGAACGGCTCCGTGTACAGCTCGACGCGATCGGCGCCGGTCGACGCGGCCCAGCGGATCGGCTCGGCGGCCGCATCCACAAACACGCTGACGCGAACGCCGCGCGCGCGCAGCCCGGCGACGATGTCCGGCAGCCGGCCGGTCGCCGGCCCCGGCCGCCAGCCTGCCTGGCTTGTGACCTCTCCGGGTGCCACCGGCACGAGCGTGCACTGGTCGGGCCGCACTTCGTACACGAGATCGATCAGCTCCGGCCGGGGATCGCCTTCGATGTTGAATTCGACGTGGGGCCGGCGCGCCGCCAACGCACCCGCGACCTCGCGCACGTCAGTGGGCGTGATGTGCCGTCGATCGGCGCGCGGGTGAACGGTGATGCCGGGCGCGCCCGCCTCCACACACACAGCGACAGCGTCGAGCACACTCGGCGCGCGGCCGCCGCGCGAATTCCTAAGCGTGGCCACCTTGTTGACGTTGACGGACAGACGAACCATACCGGGGTCCTGGTTCAGGTTCCGGGTTCAGGGTTCAGGGTTCAGGGTTCAGGGTTCAGGGTTCAGTTCCCAGAACCTACCCGAGATGTTCCTTCACCACATCCACTATTTCCTGGGCCCATGCGCGGATCTCGTCCTCGTGCTGCCCTTCGAGCATCACGCGCAGCAATGGCTCGGTGCCCGAATACCGAACCAGCAGACGTCCCTGGCCCTCGACGCGCGATTCGACGCGTGAGATCGCCGCCGCGACGGCGGGCACCCGTTGCAATTCTTGTTTTTCGCGGACGCGCACGTTCAGCAGTACTTGCGGATAGGTCGTGAGGTCGGCCGCGAGATCCGCCAGGTTCCGTCCGGTGAGCGCGATCGTACGCAGCACGTTGAGCGCCGTGCAGAGGCCGTCACCGGTGAACAGGTAATCCGAAAAGATGACGTGGCCGGACTGCTCTCCGCCGAGCGCCAACCCGCGATTGAGCATCTCCTCCATCACGTACTTGTCGCCAACCGGACAGCGCACCAGGGTGATGCCGAGCTTCCGCAACGCGATCTCGAGACCGACGTTGCTCATCACCGTCGCCACAACGGCATCGCCCTTCAGCCGGCCTTCGCGCTGCAACTGGCGGCCGCACATCAGCAGCACGGCGTCGCCGTTGACGACATCGCCGCGATGGTCGATGAAAATCGATCGATCGCCGTCGCCGTCAAACGCGATGCCCATCTGGCAGCCGTGTTCGACGACCGTCCGCGCGAGAAGCTCGGGGTGCGTCGATCCGCACTGGAGGTTGATGTTCCGTCCATCCGGCCGATCGCCGATCACGGCGGCCTCGAAGCCGAGGCTGCCGAAAAGTCTTGGCGCCACCCTCGCCGTCGCGCCGTTCGCGCAGTCGATGGCCAGCGTGAATCCCTTGAGGCGCTGCGCCTCGGGGAACACCGCGCGCAAGTGATCGAGATACGCGCCGACCAGATCGGCCTCCGCAACCGTTCCCGCCTCGCCTCCCTTCGGCCGGCACGACGAATCGGCGACGATCGCCTCGATTTCGCGCTCCACGCGTTCGGTGAACTTCTCCCCGCGCCCCGAGAACAGCTTGATGCCGTTGTCTTCGAACGGATTGTGCGAGGCGGAGATGACGACGCCGGCGTCGTAGCCGGCCGAACGGGTGAGATACGCCACCGCGGGCGTCGGCACGACGCCCGCGCTCGTCACCGTCGCGCCTTCACCCGATGCGCCGTGCGCCAGCTCCGCCTCAATCCAGGCGCCCGACTCGCGTGTGTCGCGGCCGACGAGCAGCCTCGGCGACCCGGTGCCAGCTGGCAACGCGCGAACGAGTGCGGCGCCAAACCGGCGCACGGTCGCGGGATCGAGCGGAGACCGGCCGGCGGTCCCGCGCACGCCGTCCGTGCCGAAGAGGCGCGGGACGGCGGAATCAGTCTTTGGCACTGGTAATCCGCACCTGGACGGTCGCCGGTTCGACGTGCGTAATGCCGACGTCGCGTGAGACGTCCGCTCGCCCTGTCAGCATGTATTGGCCGGCGCCAAGCCCCGCGAGATCGACGTACACGGTGACGGCGTCCGGCTCGACGAGGTCGAGCGCATCGCGGGTTCCGCGAAGACCGACGGCCACCACGGAGGGAACGGCCTGGGCGGCGAGATTCGGTCCAAGGTTCCGCAGGTGGACCGGACGATTGCGCACCGTGCGCTCGAGCGGCGCCGGCAGCACCTGGACGGTCACCGTGACGGCGTGCGCGCTTTTCAGCCGCAGCGCCGGATCGATCAGACCGACCGTGACGGTCGCGCGCACGCGATCGCGCGCGCCCTCCACCGAGACCGGCTCGGTCAGCGCTTCGGCCGCCCGTTCGATCGCGCTTTCCGGGCCGACGATGTCCACCTTGTCCGGATCGGCCGCGATCTTGCCGACGACATACCCGGGCGCCGGCTTCCCGTCGACGGCCGGCACGACCGGCACTTGCCGGGTCGCGGAGTTCTCGAACACCAACGCCACCGTCGGCGGCGTGACCTGCACGACTTCGACGCCGAACGGCGCACGCACCTGGTCGGGCGTCAGATGAAACAACCGGCGTCCCGCTCGCGCGGCGCGCAAGTCCAGCACGGCGACGATGTCGGCGGTCGAGACGCGGCCGAGCGTGCCGGACGCTCCGCGCACGCGGACGTCGACCGTCGACGGCGGCTCGCCTTGTATTTCGAGACCGGCGGGGAACTGCTGCAGCTCGAGCGACACGCGTAGGCCGCGCTCCACGGTCTCCTCGCCCGACACCGCCATCCACAGCAAGAGCGCAAGACCGACCGCCAGCAGTTTCAGACCGAAGTGTCGAAATGGCCAAATGGTGGTCATGCGTTTTTTCGGAACCAGAGCGGTCCGGCTGACGCCGGACACCACGTCCTGTCACGGTTTAGTTGTAGTGTCCGCCTTCAGGCGGACCGTCGTCCCCGTTCTGTCACGGTCCGGCTAAAGCCGGACACTACGTACTGTCACGACGCACCGTCACCACCTACCGTCACGGTCCGGCTGAAGCCGGACACTACGTACTGTC
>JAHFUJ010000187.1:0-2413 GCA_023265105.1 Acidobacteriota bacterium | reverse complement strand
AAGCCGGACACTACGTACTGTCACGACGCACCGTCACCACCTACCGTCACGGTCCGGCTGAAGCCGGACACTACGTACTGTCGTGGTGTCCGCCTTCGGGCGGACCCTCGATTACGTCAGCGACGCCTGAGCCTGGCGCTTGGGCGTCGCCGCGCCGCGCTGCAACACCAGCGAGCGGAGGCGCGCGCGCAGGTGATCGGCGTCAAGGCCACGTTCAATCTGCCCGTCGGCGACAATCGAGATGCTGCCGGTCTCCTCCGAGACGACGATGGCCACCGAGTCGTTCTCTTCGGTCAGCCCGATGGCCGCCCGGTGCCGCGATCCGAGCTCCTTGCCGAGCTTCGGGTTGACCGTAAGCGGCAGAAAGCAGGCGGCGGCGGCCACGCGATCGTCCTGCACGATCACGGCGCCATCGTGGAGCGGCGCCGTCGGCTGAAAAATGCTCAGGAGAAGATCGTACGTCAACGTCGCGTCGAGCGGGATGCCGCCTTCGATGTAATTACGCAGCCCGATCTGCCGCTCGATCGCGATAATGGCCCCGATGCGCTGCGCGGACAGCATGCTCGCGGCGACGACCACCTCTTCGATTGATTCTTCCGCCGACTCCTGTTTCGCGAAGTACCGGAAAAACGGCGCGCGGCCCAAGTGCGCCAGCGCGCGGCGGATGTCCGATTGGAAGAGCACGATGGCGGCAAAGACGATGTACCCGAGGAGGTTTCGGATGAGCCAGTTGACGGTCTCGAGATGGCCCCACCGCGATCCATAAAACAGCGCGACCAGGAAGCCGCCGCCGACGACCATCTGCACCGTGCGCGTCCCGCGAATGAGCTTGAGGAGCTCGTAGATGAGGATCGACACCACGAGGATGTCGACGAGATCCCACCACCCGATCGGCGGACGCCGGAGAAGGGTCGTCACCCAGTTCATACTCACGTCTCAAGTCTCACCGATGAATTCTTGATTCCCACTTCTTCCTTCCAACTTCTACCTTCTAACTTTTGACCTGTCGCCCGATCTCCTCAGCCACCCTCACCACCTGCGCCATCTCGGCAACCGCGTGCACGCGCACGATGTGAGCGCCGCCGAGCACGGCCGCCGTGACGGCGGCGGCGGTTCCCCAGTCCCGCTGCGGCGCCGGCCGGCCGCCGACCGCGTCGCTCAAGAACGACTTGCGTGAGGGGCCGACCAGCACCGGCCGATCGAGCGCCGAGGCGAGCTCCGACAACCGCGCCAGCACACCATAACTGTGTGCCGGCCGTTTGGCAAACCCGATGCCCGGATCCACGATCACCGCGGAGGATGCCACGCCGGCGGCGGTTGCGCGACTGATGCTCGCGCGGAGCTCGTCCACGACCTCGGCGATGACGTCCTCGTACACCGCCTCGGCGTACATCGTCGCCGGCCGCCCGCGCATGTGCATCAGCACGAGCGCGGCGCGCCCCTCGGCCGCGACGCGCGCCAACCCCGGATCGTACTGGAGGCCGCTGATGTCGTTGACGAGCGCGGCGCCGGCGTCGATGGCGGCGCGCGCCACATCTGCCTTGTACGTGTCGACCGAGATCGGAATGCGAAGGCGGCCGGCGAGACCGCGGACGACGGGCAGGACCCGCGCGAGTTCCACCTCGGCGGACACGGGCTCCGCGCCGGGCCGCGCGGATTCGCCCCCGATGTCGACCAGGTCGGCGCCTTCGGCCTCCATCCGCAGCGCGATGTCGACGGCCGCGGCCGGATCCGCTCGAGGTGACGATTCCGCGAACGAATCCGGCGTGACGTTGACAATTCCCATGACCAGCGTACGTGCGCCGAGACGGAGGACGCCGCCGTGAGGAAGAGGAAGGGTGTAGAGGAGGCGGGAAGGGGCCAATTTACAATTCACAATTGAGAATAATTGAGAATTAAGAATTAATTCTTAATTCGAAATTCCTAATTGTAAATTGTTGCCGCCAGCAGTTATTCCTGCGGCAGTGGTTGTTTGAGGGCCGGCACGATCGGCGCGCGCTCCTTCTGGCGCGGACGCGCTTCGTCTTCGTCGGCCGCTGGGGCGCGCGGCGCCACGGGCTGCGGTTCGTCGAGCGCCAGGCCCGCGGCGAGGCGGCGCACCTGCTCGGCGTCGAGCACCTCCCGGGTCAGCAGCGCGTCGGCGATCTTCACCAGCGTCTCTTTGCTCCCGGTGAGGATCTTGTGCGCGCGCTCGTAGTTCTCGGTGACGAAGCGCTTGACCTCCTGGTCGATCGTCACCGCGGTGCCCTCGCTGTAGTCCTGGTGCTGCGCGATTTCGCGGCCGAGGAAGATTTGCTCTTCCTTCTTGCCGAAGGTGAGCGGCCCCATCGCGTCGCTCATGCCCCACTCGCACACCATGCGGCGCGCCAGTTCCGTCGCGCGCTCGAGATCGTTGCCCGCGCCGGTCGTCAGG
>JAHFUJ010000012.1:18654-37220 GCA_023265105.1 Acidobacteriota bacterium | reverse complement strand
GGCTCCGACCGCGCCCGACCTGCCGCTCTCTTACGGTGCGCTGCAGGCAGACGTCAATCGCGGGATCGCTCCCCGTACGCCGCCGCAATTACCGACCGCGGAGCGATTTCCTGCGATGCCGGCGCCGCCGCCGGCCTCAGCTCCGCCGCCGCTCGCCTCCGTTCCGCCGGCGGTTCCAGCCGCAGCTAGGTTGTCGCCGGCTCCGCCGCCGCCGGCTGCCGTTCCGCTGCCGGCTCCCGTTCCGCCGCCGGCTCCCGTTCCGCCGCCGGCTCCGGCCACGTCGCCTATGGCGCTGCCGCCGCTGGCGGATGCCTTCGCCGCTCTGCTTGCGGCCGAACAGAAAGCGCCGCCACCCGCAGCGGCTCCCGCGTGGCCGGCCGCCCGAGCTGAAGGTTCGATGGCGACCGACGATCTCGTCGAGCAGGTGGTCCGCCGCGTCCTCGACCGGCTCTCGGACCGCGTGGTTCGCGAGACCGTGGCCGAGCTGGTGTCTTCGATCGCCGAGCGCCTGGTCCGCGAAGAGATCGAACGCATCAAAGCATCCGTCAAGTAATATCAATCGCATGCCCGATTCGTCGACGCCGCTGACGAGCCTCGACCCGGCGCGCCTGCGGCTGCCCGAGAAGCCCGCGCTCGAAGGGCTCGAAGCCAAATGGATTGCGCAGTGGGAAGCGTCCGGCGTGTATCGGTTCGACCGCACGCGTCCACGCGACCAGGTCTACGCCATCGATACGCCCCCGCCGACGGTCAGCGGATCGCTGCACGTCGGCCATGTCTTCTCCTACACGCACACCGACACGATGGCGCGATTCCACCGCATGCGCGGCAAAGCGGTCTTCTACCCAATGGGGTGGGACGACAACGGGCTGCCGACCGAGCGGCGCGTGCAAAACTACTACGGCGTGCGGTGCGATCCGTCGCTGCCGTACGATCCGTCGTTCGTGCCGCCCGATAAGCCGGCCAAACATCCGATTTCGGTGTCGCGTCCGAATTTCATCGAGTTGTGTGCGCGCCTCACCGTCGAAGACGAGAAGGCGTTCGAACAGCTGTGGAAGTCTCTCGGTCTGTCGGTCGACTGGTCGATGACCTACGCGACGATCGGCCGGCGCGCGCAGCGCCTGTCGCAGCTTGCGTTCCTGCGCTTGTTGACGCGCGGCCAGGCCTATCAGCTCGAGGCGCCGACGCTGTGGGACGTCGATTTTCGAACCGCGGTCGCCCAGGCGGAGCTCGAAGATCGCGAGACGCCCGGAGCGTACCATCGGATTCGCTTCGCGCTCGCCAATGCCGCGGATGTGGCGCCGCGCTCCAGTCCTCCGGATGTCGCGCAGCGCTTCAGCGCCGCGTTCGTCGAGATCGACACGACGCGCCCGGAACTCATCCCCGCCTGTGTGGCGCTCGTCGCGCATCCCGACGATGCGCGCTACCAAGGGCTTTTCGGTCAGGAGGTGCTCACGCCGCTGTTCGGTGTCCGTGTGCCGGTCAGGGCGCATTCGCTCGCCGATCCGGAGAAGGGCACCGGCATCGCGATGATCTGCACCTTCGGCGACCTTGCCGACGTCACGTGGCGGCGCGAGCTGGGCTTGCCGGTGCGCACGGTCATTCAGCGTGACGGCACGCTCGGCGAGGTGGCGTGGGGCGCGTCGGGATGGGACTCAATCGATCCCGACCGCGCGCAGCGCTACTACGCCGATCTGACGCGCCTGTCGGCCGCCAAGGCGCGGACGAAAATCGTCGAACAGTTGCGCGAGTCCGGCGATCTGGTGGGGGAGCCGCGTCCGATCACGCACGCGGTGAAGTTTTACGAGAAAGGCGACCGGCCGCTCGAGATTGTCACGAGCCGCCAGTGGTTCATCAAGGCGATCGAGCTCCGTGGGGCACTGCTCGAGCGCGGACACGAAATGCAGTGGCATCCGCCCTACATGCTGGCGCGCTTCGAGAACTGGACCAACGGCCTGAACGGCGATTGGTGTGTGAGCCGCCAACGCTTCTTCGGCGTGCCGTTTCCGCTCTGGTATCCGCTCGATCGGACCGGTCGCATCGAGTACGACCTGCCGATCGCCGCGCGCGAAGATCGGTTGCCGGTTGATCCGTCGACCGACGTGCCCGACGGATACCTGTCGGAGCAGCGCGGTGTCCCCGGCGGCTTCCTTGGCGATCCGGATGTGATGGACACGTGGGCGACGTCATCGCTGACGCCGCAGATCGCGTGCGGCTGGCAGGAAGATCCGGACCTCTTCAAGCGCACGTTCCCGATGGATCTGCGGCCGCAGGGGCACGACATCATCCGTACCTGGCTCTTCTACACGGTGCTGCGTTCGCATCTCGAACACGATTCGCCGCCGTGGACCAACCTGGCGATCTCCGGCTGGGTGCTCGACCCCGACCGCAAGAAAATGTCGAAGTCGAAGGGCAACGTCGTGACGCCGCTCGCCTTGCTCGAGGAGCACGGGTCCGACGGCGTGCGCTATTGGGCGGCCAGCGGCCGGCCGGGCACCGACACCGCGTTCGACACCAACCAGATGCGCGTGGGCCGCCGGCTGGCGATCAAAGTATTGAACGCCTCGAGGTTCGCGCTCGGCGCCGCCCAACCGCAGGGCGCCATCGTCGCTCCCGTGGACCGCGCGATGCTGCGCACGCTGTCGGCGCTCGTCACCGAGGCGACCGATGCCTTCGAGGCGTACGACTACGCCCGCGTCCTTCAGCGGACCGAAAGCTTCTTCTGGCGGTTTTGCGACGACTACCTCGAGCTGGTGAAAGGCCGCCGGTACGGCGACCAGGGGCCGGAGGGCGCCGGGTCCGCGAATGCCGCGCTGACGGCCGCGCTGTCGGTGCTTCTGCGACTCCTCGCGCCGTTTCTCCCGTTTGTGACCGAGGAGGTCTGGTCGTGGTGGAAGAGTGGATCGATTCACACCGCGCGGTGGCCGGACGGGGCGGAGCTCGAATCGCTCGTGACCGACAACTCGGAAACGGCCCGACAGTCGGACCAAGCCGTGTACGAGTGGGCGACCGACGTCCTGTTCGACGTCCGGAAACAGCGGTCGGAAGCCAAACAGCCGTTGAAGGTTCCGATTACAAAGGTGATGGTGAAGGCCGAGCGCGCCAACATCGATCGGATGCCGGCCGTTGAGGCCGATCTTCGATCGGCGCTGCGAGTGCAGGCCTTCGAAACGACCGTCGGCGAGCCTCGCGATATCGTCGTCGTCGGCTACGAGGCTGCGCCTCCAGGATCATGATCATGTTCGTTCCTCTGCGTCCTCCGCGTCCTCTGTGGTGAAGAGCTTGCCGTCAGCGTTAGAACCGTCACTGTATCGCGACATCGTCCGGCGCGCGCTTGACGAGGACGTCGGCGCCGGCGACATCACCACCGACGCGACTGTCGCGTCCGGTCAACGGGCCCACGGCGTGTTTCTGGCGAAGGCCGATTGCGTGCTGGCCGGCATCGATGTCGCGCTCGAAGTGTTTCGGCTGCTCGATCCCGACGTGCGCGCGACCGTCCGCATCCACGACGCCGAGCGCTGCGCGCCCGGCGACGAGATCGCGGAAGTGGTTGGATCGGCACGCGCGCTGCTCGTCGGCGAGCGCACGGCGCTCAATTTCCTGCAGCGCCTGTCGGGCATCGCGACCTCCGCTCGGCGGTTCGTCGATGCGGCCGGCGGACGGATGAAGGTCCTCGACACGCGCAAGACGACGCCGACGCTGCGTGTGCTGGAAAAGTACGCGGTCCGCGCCGGCGGTGCGACCAACCACCGTACGGGGCTGTTCGACGCGATTCTAATCAAGGACAATCACATCCGCCTCGCCGGCGGTGTCGGTGCCGCGCTGGCCGGCGCGCGGCAGCATCATCCTGGTCTGCCGGTCGAGATCGAAGCGCAGAGTCTCGATCAAGTGGACGCCGCGCTGGCTGCCGGTGCCGACATCGTCTTGGCCGACAATCTCTCCTCCGACGAGATCCGCGAGGCCGTCCGGCGCGCGCGCGGCCGCGCCAAGGTTGAGATTTCCGGCGGGGTCACGCTGGAGCGGATGCCGGAGCTGGCGGCGACCGGCGCCGACTACGTCTCGGTGGGCGCGCTCACGCATTCGGCACCGGCGGTCGACATCAGCTTTGAGATCGAACCGGTGTGAGCATCGAGCAGGTCTGAAAGACCTGCGCCACGAGTACCTCGGTCGTAGCGCGGGACTTTAGTCCTGCAAGCCGGCAGGTCCAAAAGACGTCGCTACGAGTGTGTATCATGACGCTCTCGACGATTGATGGCTGACCCTTTGCCACGCGAGTTCGCCGAAGCGCTCGAGCGCTCGCGCGATCGGCTCGGGCGTCTCGGATCGCGCGTCCTCTTTTTCTCGACCGTCGGATCCACCAACGACGTCGCCTCGACACTTGCCGCGTCCGGCGACGGCGAAGGCGCGGTCGTGGTCGCCGACGAGCAATCGGCGGGCAGGGGCCGGCGAGGCCGCACGTGGTTTTCGCCGCCGGGAAGCGGGCTCTACGTGTCGGTCGTGCTCGCGCCGGCGCGGGCGCGTGTCGATCGCAATCGCGCGACGATGCTGGTGCCGCTCACGGCCGGAGTGGCGCTTGCGGAAGCGGTCGAGGCCATGACGGCACTTCCGGTCGTCCTCAAATGGCCGAACGATCTGCAGGTGACGCGCCGCAAGCTGGCGGGGATCCTGGCAGAAGCGGTCGCACCTGGCGTGGTCCTCGGCTACGGCATCAACGTCGGAGGGATGGCGTATCCGCCGGAGCTCGGCGATCGCGCGACGTCCCTCGAATCGGAGGTCGGCCGGCCGGTCGATCGCGCGCAGTTATGGGTGGAGACGCTGGCCGCCTTATCGCGCCGCTACGAGGATCTGCTCGACGGACGGTTCGATGCTATCCTCGACGCGTGGCGGAACCGTGCGCCCGCCAGCCGCGGCGCGCGCGTCACGTGGGACACGCCGGAGGGACCGCGAGCCGGCGTGTCCGATGGCATCGACGATGGCGGCGCGCTGCTCGTTCGGGTTGGCGATCGCACTGAGCGGATTGTTGCTGGGGAAGTGACGTGGTTGTAGGTTCTCGAGGTTCTCGAGGTTCTCGAAGTTCGCAAGGTGCTCAAGGTTCTCCGGGACCTGAACCTTAAGAACTCCGAGAACTCCGAGAACTCCGAGAACCCCGAGAACCCGGAGAACCCCGAGAACCCTGAGAACCCGGAGAACCCCGAGAACCCCGAGAACCCTGAGAACCCTGAGAACCCTGAGAACTCTGAGAACCCTGAGAACCCTGAGAACCCTGAGAACCCGGAGAACCCGGAGAACCCTGAGAACCCTGAGAACCCTGAGAACCCTGAGAACCCGGAGAACCCGGAGAACCCTGAGAACCCTGAGAACCCCGAGAACCCTGAGAACCCTGAGAACCTCATGCTGTTAGCCATTGACGTCGGCAACACCAACATCGTCCTCGGCGTATTCGATGGTGACGAGCTGCGCGCAAGCTGGCGATTGCTGACGCTGCGCGAACGGACCGCCGACGAAGTTGGACTGATGGCCACGGGCCTGTTTGCCCACGATCGGATCGATCCGACGTCGATCTCGGCCGTTGTGATGGGCTCGGTCGTCCCGCCGCTGACGCCGATCATGCTGGACATGGCGCGGCGATATTTTGGTCGCGACCCGCTCATGGTCGACCCCACCTCAAATGCGGGCATGCCGATTCTCTATAAGAATCCAGCGGAAGTGGGCGCGGACCGGATTGCCAACAGCATTGCGGCGTACGAACGCTACGGCAAGAGCAGTCGACTGCCGCTCATCATCGCGGATCTGGGAACCGCCACGACGTTCGATGCGGTGACGGCCGGGGGGGAGTACCTCGGCGGCGTGATTTGCCCGGGACCGCAGATTGCGGCCGAAGCGCTGTTCCAGCGCGCCGCACGATTGCCACGCGTGGACGTGCGCAAGCCACGAACGGTCATCGGCCAAACGACGTTTGGCGCCATCGAGTCGGGACTCTTCTACGGATATCTCGCGATGGTTGAAGGCCTTGTCGCGCGAATGACGGAGGAGCTCGGCGGGCGTACCATCTCAATTGCCACGGGAGGTCTCGCCTCGTTGATTGCGCCCGAGACGAAGATCTTCGTCGCGGTCGAGCCTGACATCACGCTGCACGGCCTGAGAATCGTGTGGGAACGCAACCAGTGATTCTTGAGAGTGAAGATTTCAGATGGCAGGTTGCCGATTACTGCCGAGAGATCGAGACCTACCTGTGCCAAAAGAATGACGGGCACCTGATCCGTGTCGTCGGCCCGTCGTTCGCGCTCGTGTCGGGCTGGGCCGCCGAGGGCGTTCCGCTCAAGGTCGCGTGTCGCGGCATCGATCGCTACTTCGAGCGCTACTACCGGAAGGGACCGCGCCGCCGGCCGGTGCGGATCGATTTCTGCGAAGCCGACGTGCTCGACGCGTTCGACGAGTGGCGGCGCGCCGTCGGATTGGCGTCCCATGGCGGGTTCGAGCCGGAAGGTGGATCCGGGACCGAGCGCGACCACCGCGGCCCGTCGCTGCCGGCGCACCTCGAGCGCGTCGTCCTCAAGCTCACGGCTGCACGCGCCAACGACGTGGTCGGACCAGAATGTGACGAGGTGATCGATCGTGTGGCGCGCGAGCTCGATGCCGCGCGCGCCGACGTCCGCGGGCTGCGGGGCGAGGCGCGTCGCGCCTTGCTCGATCGGTTGCTGGCGCTCGACGTGGAGTTGCTGCAGACGGCACGGAAGGCGCTCGACGAAGCCGCGCGCGCCGCGTTGACGCGCGAGGCGGAGGGCGAGTTGTCGGGCTTTCGCGACCGGATGGCGCCTGACGCGTTCGTGCGGGCGCGCGAAGCGGCCGTCGACCGGCTCGTGCGCGAACGCTTCGGCCTTCCCCACGTCGCCTTCAGGTAGTGCTTTAATCCGGACGTCACTTGACTGGGCGTAGCTGTCAGCCGTCAGCTGTCAGCTTTCAGCCAATGCGTGCTGCTGAGAGCTGAAGGCTGAGAGCTGAAAGCTGAGGCGACACAAGAGCTTTTCGGAGCAGATGCTTACCCCTGGCCAGATCGTCTCGCTTACAATCGAGAAACCGGCGGCGGGCGGCCGCATGATCGCGCGCGTGGACGGCCAGGTGGTCCTGGTTGGCGGCGCCATTCCCGGCGAGCGCGTGACCGGGCGCATCGAGCGTGTCGGCAAAGGCGTCGCGTACGCCGACACTGTCTCGGTGGAGGTCGCCTCTTCCGATCGTCGCGCGACGTTCACCGATCCGCTGTGCGGCGGGTGTGTGTACGCGCACATCGCATACGCGCGCCAACTCGACCTCAAGGCGCTCGTGATTGCCGATGCGTTTGGGCGCATCGGCCATCTCGAGTTGCCGTCGGCCGTCAGCGTCGCCGCCTCGCCGGAAGAGGGGTACCGGATGCGCGCACGCCTCCACATGCGCGGGCGGCGTCTGGGATTCTTTCGCGAAGGCACGCATGACATCTGCGACGCCCGGGCGACGCGTCAGCTTCTGCCGGCGACCTGCGACGTGCTGGACCAGGTCGTCGCCGGCCTGCGCTCGTTGGGGATCGACCTGGTGCGCGAGATCGACGTCTCGGAAAACGTCGACGCCTCGAACCGTGTCGTCCACCTGGAGTCGGCCGCGGCGATCGACGTCAGTGCGCTCGAGCCGATTGCCGGCAACGATGGTCTGACCGGCATGGTGGTCAGTTGCCCGCCGTCGGAGAGTGGCGGTCCAATGACGATGGTGGCGGGCAGCGCGCACGTCACCGATGCGCTCGCGATCGGCGATCGTGCGCCGATCGAGCTGCGCCGGCACGTGCTGGCATTTTTCCAGGGCAATCGCTACCTGCTGAACGACCTGGTCTCGCACGTGGTCGCGCAGGTGCCCGGCGGCAGCGACGCGATCGATTTATATGCGGGCGCCGGTCTGTTTGCGGTGAGCGCGGCGGCGATTCGCGGCGCGCGCGTGACGGCGGTGGAAGGGGATCGCGTGGCCGCGGCGGATCTCGAGGCGAATGCCCGCGCCGCGGGTGGCGAGGTGACGGCCGTGCATCAGCCGGTCGAGGCGTTCGTGGCGGCTTCGCGACCCGCGCCGGCCACGCTCATTGTCGATCCACCGCGCACCGGCATGTCGCGCGAGGCGCTGGACGGCGCCGTCCGGCTTGGCGCCGGCCGCATCGTCTACGTGTCGTGCGATGTCGCGACGCTCGCGCGCGACTCGAGACGGCTGGTGGACGCGGGATACGCGATCGAGCGGCTCGACGCGTTCGATTTGTTCCCGAACACGCCCCACGTGGAGACAGTGGTGGTCCTGGAGCGGTGAATTTGAGGATTTGAGAATGTAGGGATTGTAGGATTTGCGTGGGTCCGCCTAAAGGCGGACACTACGTACAGATTGATCAGTACGTAGTGTCCGGCTTGAGCCGGGACCGTGCCTGCCCGGCGGGTTTGTGTTCTTCTCTTTTGGCGAGGGTCATGTCACGCTCCACATCCTTCGGGCGGGCGGCAACGGCTGCGCTTGTCCTGCTCAGCTTCTCTTCGGCGGCGCCGGTCAGCGCCCAACGCCTGTCGATTCAAGGCGATCGCTTCGCCATCGACGGCACGCCCAGGTTTCTGACATTCATCTCGTACTTCGGTGCGATGGGCGCCCCTAACGTGATGAGCGACCTGCACCTGATTCGAAGCCTCGGCTTCGACGGGATACGGATCTGGCCGAACCTGGACACCGGTCCACAACTCATGAACGGCGACGGGACGCTAGGTCCGGATGAGCTGAGGCGACTCCTGTTCATTCTCGACCAGGCTCGCCTGGAGCGCCTGGTCGTCGATGTCACCTTTACGTATGAGCACATCTCCGGAATGACTCCAGCCACGGCGCGGGCCGGCATTGTCGCTGCAACCAACGCCCTGCGCTCGTACGAAAATCTACTCTTTGACATCGAGAACGAACGCAACGTCGGTGACCGCAGGTTCATGAGTGAAGCGAATGTGGCGAGTATCTTCGCCGGCATCAAGGCGACCGATCCGGCGCGGATCGCGACGGCCTCCAACGCCCCGGTGGACGACGCCCAGTACGCCGCGGATTTCACCGCGCGACTCGGCCTCGACGTCACCGCCTACCATGAGCCGCGGCCCGCGAACTGGTACGAGCTCGGCGTGATTCAGTCCGTGGTCCGCACGCTCAGATCGAACGGCCGGCCGGCGTACCTGCAGGAGCCGATGAGGACGCGATTCCGCGACCCCTCGAACGACAAGGCAGAGTATTTTCTGCAGGCGATCGCCCACGCCAAACTGGCGGGAGCCGCGGCCTGGTGCTTTCACACCCACGTCGGCACTGACTTCCGCGACGGCTCCCCGTTCCTCGAGGATCGGCTTCGGTCCTACCCGGAGCCCGAATGGGCGTTCGTGACCGCGCTCATTCCTCGCGTCAATTTCCGGACGAACAACGGGGTCAACTACGTGGTGGCGGAGGGCGGCGGCGGCGGCGACGTGCATGCGAATCGAACGGGCGCCGGCCGATGGGAAACGTTCGGCGTTTCTGTCCTGCTAGGAGGGCCGGTGGTGTCCGGCGATCGCGTAGCGTTCACGACCTCCGATGGATTTCATTATCTGCAGGCGGCCGCTGGCGGTGGTGCGTCGTTGCGCGCCGTCGGCCAGGGCATTGGTTCGTGGGAAACTTTCATCATTGAAAAACGCGAGGGCGGCCTCATCCGGCACGGAGACACGGTCACGTTGCGCGCCAACGACACGCCGTGGTACGTCGTGGCGGAAGGCGGCGGCGGAGCAAATGTCAACGTAAATAGCCTCTCTCGAGGTGGGTGGGAATCGTTTACGGTTCTTTTCGTCCCTCTGAGCATCTCTGATACCAGGTCGTTTCGCAAGGCATCCAACAAGCCATGAAGAGGATCACGCACGCATTGTGGTGATGGCCGATGCGTTCGGGCACGCTCTCGCGCGACTCGAGACGGCTGGTGGACGCGGGATACGCGATCGAGCGGCTCGACGCGTTCGATTTGTTCCCGAACACGCCGCACGTGGAGAGTGGTGGTCCTGGAGCGGTGAATTTGAGGATTTGAGGATGTAGGGATTGTAGGATTTGCGCGGGTCCGCCTCAAGGCGGACACTACGTACTGTCCACGATCCGCCTAAAGGCGGACACTACGTACTATCCACGGTCCGCCTGAAGGCGGACACTACGTACTGACCGTGATCGGTTCGGCGTGATGAGTACGTCGTGACAGTACGTAGTGTCCGGCTTCAGCCGGACCGTGACAAGTACGTGGCGTCCGGCTTTAGCCGGACCGTGACAAGTACGTGGCGTCCGGCTTTAGCCGGACCGTGCTGGCACATCGGCCACCGCCGTGAGGATCTCCGCCACCGAATACAATCGAGACCCCACGAAAAGGTAATCCTCGACACGTGTGGCCAAACCTGCGCGCAACGGATTCTCGAGAACATACCTCGCGACGAGAAGAGTCGCCTCGTCGTTTCTCAACACGCGTTCGAACCCATAGCGTTGCCACAGTCGCTGGCCAAACGTCTTGGTGTAATAAAATCCGGAGAATTGTTTTGCACGTTTAATGAACCTGCGACAGTCGGACGCTTCCGCGCGCGCTTCGACGAGCAGGTGAACGTGGTCCGGCATGAAGCAGTACGCAACGATTGCAAACTGCTCGTCGGCAGCGGCGCGCTCAATTTGCAACAGCACGAGATCGACAGCGTCGGAGTGTGTGAGCAGTTTGCGCCGCGAGTCAGTGCAAAACGTTAGGAAATATCGACGGAGACCGACGTAGTCGAATGATTTCAGATGGCCAGGGTTGCCGGTGAGCATGAAAGCCCAGAAGCAACAAGCGAGCCAGGCGGACAGGGCAGACGACGGTCCGGCTGAAGCCGGACACTACGTACTGATCACGACGGACTGATCACGGTCCGGCTGAAGCCGGACACTACGTACCGATCGCGACGGACTGATCACGGTCCGGCTGAAGCCGGACACTACGTACTGATCACGACGGACTGATCACGGTCCGCCTGAAGGCGGACACTACGTACCGATCACGAGGGACTGATCACGGTCCGCCTAAAGGCGGACACTACGTACTGACACGATACGGACCGCGTACGGACCGCGATCATCGTGGGCGCTGGGCGGCTTCCAGGAACCCCTCGAACAACGGCCGGAACTCGCCGGTCCGCCAGAAGTTTTCCGGATGCCACTGCACGCCGAGGCAGAACCTGACGGCCGGATCTTCGATCGCCTCGACGACGCCGTCGGGCGCCGTGGCCGACACCACGAGGCCGGGCGCCACCTGCTTCACCGCCTGATGATGCCGGCTGTTGACCTCGCAGGCATCGGTGTCGCTGAGGCGTTCGCCCATCAGCTTCGCCAGCAGCGTGTCCTTGTCGAGCCACACTTCGTGCGCGAGCGAATACGGCTCGTTCGGCGGGACGTCAAGGCTGTGCGTCAGCGCGCCGGGCACCTGCGAGGGAATGTCCTGCACGAGCGTGCCGCCGTACGCCACGTTCAGCACCTGCACGCCGCGGCAGATGCCGAAAATCGGCAGGTCGCGCGCCCGCGCCTCGGCCACGAGCTTCAGCTCAAACTCGTCGCGCTCGGGCTCTACCTCGACGATGGCCGGATGCGGTGCCTCGCCGTACCGTCCCGGCGCCACATCGTCGCCGCCCGTCAGCAAGAGGCCGTCGATACCGGCGAGCGCCGCCTGCACCCCGGCCGAGGGCTCCAGAATCCGCACATCGCCGCCCACGTGCAGCACCGACTGCCGGTAGTCCTCGAGCTTGCGACAGTGTGTAATGCCAATGACCGGCATAATCAGCGAAGCCTAGTCACCACAAAGGACACGGAGGACACGAAGGTAAACTGGTCTTCCCTCGCGTCCTTCCTGCCCTTGGTGTCCTTAGTGTCCTTAGTGGTAAGTCCGCGCAGCCATCCTGCTACATTCGCTGCGGTACTTCAATCCCCATCAAATCGAGCGCGCGGGCGAGCTGCCCCCGAAAATACGCCACGCCCGCAGCCCGCCAGCGCTTCCGATCCGCGCGTTCTTCATTGAGGATCGGGTAGCGATGATAGAACGCGTTGAACATCTGCGCGAGCCCGAAGGCGTACTTCGCCAGCGCCGAGAACTCCAGCGAGCGCACGACCTGCTCGACAATCTCGTCGAGTCGCGATGCCTCGAAGACGAGGGCCCACAGGGCCGAGTCGTCTTTTTTTGGCTCGATTGACTCGCCCACGCCCACGCCCACGAGCTCGTCGGCCGATCGCGGCTCGAGCGCTCCGAGGACGTCGGCTTCGGTCAGCCCCTCGCGTTCGCGCAGCTTATGAAAGATGTTGTTGGCGCGCACGACAGCATACTGCAGATAGGGCCCGGTTTCGCCTTCGAAGCTCAGCGCCTCCTCGATGTCGAACACAATCAGCTTGCCGCGCGAAAATTTCAACATGAAGTAGCGAATCGCCGCGACGGCAATCTGCGCCGCCACGCGCCGGCACTCCTCGGGCGAAAACTCCGGATTGCGCTTCGCGACTTCGGCTGACGCCTTCTCCGTCAGCAGGTCGAGCAGGTCGTCGATCTTGACGCCCAGCCCCTTGCGTCCAGAGACTTCGACGAACGGCTTCTTCGCCTGATCGCTCCCGGGCGCGATCTCGTAGCCAAGCTCCTTGGCCGTCGCATGCGACAGCGCCACCATCTCGTACGAGAAATGAATCGAGTTCCCGGCCTCCTCGGGGTGTCCCAACGTGCGGAGCGCCTGGCCGAGCAGCGCCTGCAGATACATCTGCCGCGAGTCGATGACGTTGTAGATTCGGCTCGCGCGCCCGAACGGCGGCGCCGCCGGATCGCTGTCCTCAGACGTCGTGGCCCAAAGCGGACGCCGGCTCGCCTGTCGCCCGAAAAGGCGGTATCGGAAATCGTGTCCGAGCAGACCGAATTTCCAGAACTGATTGGCCATGTCCTTCCCGACATAGGTAACGACCCCGTTGGATCGGACGATGACTTTTTCGCGCGCGTCCGGCGCATCGGCATCCCCGTCCTCGTCGGACCGGGCGAGCTCGGCTCCCGCATCCTCCATCGACGCGGCCCCCGCGTCGGCCGCCGGCGGCGAGCCTCCGTCTAGTTCCTCGATCCGCATCACCCAGCAGCCCGCCAGCCGTCCCTTATCCTGCTGGAACACTGCGCCCTGCGCTTTGAGGATGTCGAACGCGCGGGCCCAGAACTGGAGCCGGAGGATGTCGCCCTCGTACGTGAGCAGGTCGTACTCGATGTTCAGCCGAGCCATCGTGGCGAGATGCGCCCGCACGATCCGATCGACGATCAACGCGCCGATCGCGGCTGTCTCGCTGCCGCCGTGCTCGAGATCGTGCAGCGCGGCGGCGCGAATCGCGAGTCGCGCGCGATCGCCTTCGTACCATTCGGTGACGCGCGCATAGAGGTCCCAGCAGTAGTAGTCGAACCGCGTCGTCTCGGCGATCCGGCGGATGTCATCGAGCGTCTTGCGCTCGAGCTCGCGAAAACCGACGATGACGTCCGCGACCTGGACGCCGGTGTCGTCGATGTAGTTCTGGACTTCCACCGGCGTGTCGCCGAAGCGCAGGACGCGCACGAGCGTGTCACCGAGCGCGGCGTTGCGCAGATGGCCGATGTGCGCCGCCTTGTTCGGATTGATGGCCGTGTGCTCGACGATGGTCTTTTTCTCGTCGGTGCGGAGCGGCGGGATGTCGCCGCGCAGCCGTGCGAGCAGAAACGCCGGGCGGTCGAGGTATAAGTTGAGATAGCCGTTGGGCGCTGCCACGATGCGGGCGATGCCGGGCAGGGCGCCTACCGCGGCGGCAAGCTCCTGCGCGATCGCGCGCGGCGGCTTTCGCAGCGCTCGCGCCAGCTGGAACGCCACGGTGACCGCGAGATCGCCCAGGGCGCGGTTGGGCGGCACCTCGATGGCAAACGACGGCACGTCGCTGATGCCGTACTGCTGTCGAACGGCGCCGGCTATCTGGTCGTGGATCTGACGTTGGACATTCAGGATCATGAACGGGTCGTGTGTTGACCGATAACCGCCGAGACCGGGGAGAAGAAGACGGACCTGTCACGGTCCGGCTGCCGCCTTCGCGCGTTGCGCTACGGCGAGCCCCGCCGAAGCCAGGCGACGGCGGGAAGCCGGACACTACGTCAGAATGGCGATACGCTCGTGATACGATTAGATTTTGTTCGCCTCGATCGACGAGTACTCGGCCGGCGTGTTCACGTTGGCGAGCAGCCGGCGGCAATCGCCGAAGGCGTCGATTTCTTCAGCCGTCACAATGCGCATCCTCAGATCGTCGAAGAGGTCGGTCATCTTCAAGCGCCCGTCGGCCAGCCGCCGCGCGATCGGCTCGATGCAGGCGCGCGTGTACGCGGCGCACAAGGGATGATACCCGTCTTCGGTGCGCGGCACGACGCCGTCCGCGCCGCCGGTCAGCGCCAGCAAGTAGCGGACGAATGCGGCCGATATGTACGGCATGTCGCAGGCGACGACGATGGTGGCGTCGCCGAGGGCCTCGGTGAGCGCCGCATGAAGACCGCCAAGCGGGCCGCAACCCGGCACGCGGTCGGCCACATGCCGCGCGCCGTGGACGGGGCGCGCCGGTGGAGGGCCACCGACCAGCAGAATGTCTGAGGTGATTTGCGCAAGCTCCGCGATCTGGCGCTCGAGAATCGGCCGGCCGTCGACGATCAGGGCGCTCTTGTCGTGACCGGCGAATCGGCTGGCCCTGCCTCCCGTGAGGATGGCGGCGCTGTACATTTCCGATCGATCTTACCTCGACAGCTGGTTTCAAACCCCACGTGGTGTCCGCCTTTAGAGCCAGTGAAGAAACCGCTAACCGCCGAGACCGCAGAGACCGCGGCGGAGAAACCTCTAAGGATTCTCGGCGAACTCTGCGTGCGCCGCGGTAAGACGTCGCATTTTTTTCACACGCTCTTTAAGGGGCCGCCACGGGCGCTGCTGACCCATGCGTGAAGCCGGCATCGGACGCGTCCTCGTCGCGAGCCTTCATCAGGGCATCGCCGACATTCTGCCGACCCGCCTGGGATTCTACGAGAACTGGTTGAACGCCGAAGGGCTGCGCGAAGGCACCATCGGCCTCGCTCCGCTGTATGCGGTGCTCAGTTTCCTGCGGCAGGAGGGCGAGGCCTATCAGATGATTACCACGCGTGCGGGCGAATACGCCGCCGAGTGGACCGTCGAGTCGATGTCACCGGTCCAGCGTGCGTTCGTCCAATTCATGCCCCCCTGGCTGCGGGGCCGGCTGGCGCTGCGGCTCGCGTCGCGTCTCGTGCACGCCAGCTATCGGGGGAGCCGCGCCGTGTCCCGGCTCCGGCGCGGCACGGCGAGCGTCAGCGTGCGCGAGTCGATTTTCTGCACCGTCCGCGAACCGGTGCCGCAGCCGCTGTGCGGCTTTTACGCCTCCGCGTTCACGCGCCTGCTTGCGCTCTTCGACATGCAGGCGCGCGCCGAGGTCGTAGCGTGTCGCGGTACCGGCGAGGAGACGTGCGTGCTGCAGGTGGCGCTCCTCAACGGCCGGGTGGAGCCGGAGGCCGCATGATCCGCCGCTCGCGTACCGCACTGGCGGGCGCTGTCTGCTGTTGGTACGTGGCGTCCGGCTTTAGCCGGACCCTTGTCGTTGAGACCCGCGCCGCCGACGGGCCACCCGCGCGCATCCTCGTCATGCCCTTTGAAAATGTCACCCGCAGCAGCCGCATTTTCTGGCTGGGCGAGGCCTCGGCCGTGCTGCTGGCCGACGATCTCAACGCGCTCGACGACCACGCGATTACGCGCGAGGAGCGGCGACAGGCGTTCGAGCGTCTGCAGGTGCCGCCGGCGGCCGCGCTGACCGACGCGACCGTCATTCGCATCGGCCAGCTCGTCGGCGCTTCACAGGTGGTCGTCGGATCGCTGCAGCTCGAGAACGACACGCTCGTGGTCCGCGCCCGCAGCATCGCGCTCGACACGGGCCGCATTCAGGCCGACGTGACCGAGCGCGGACCCATTCCCGAGCTTTTCGCCATCTTCGAACGGATCGCGCGGCGGATGGTGCCGGCGTCGAGCAGGTCGTCGGAAGACGTCGGTCGTCAGCATCCATCGATCGGCGCGTTCGAGGACTACATCAAAGGACTGCTCGCGGACACGCCGGCGACCGCCATCACCTATCTGAACGCGGCGCTCAAGTTGCAGCCGACCTTCGACCGTGTACGCCTGGCGCTCTGGGACGTGTATTCGGACCAGGGCGATCTGCCACGGGCGCTCGCGGCGGTGGACGCCGTGCCGAGCAATTCGCCCTGGGCGCGCCGCGCGCGCTTTTTGGCCGGGCTGTCGCAGCTCGGGTTGAAGAAGTACGACGAGGCGTTTGCCACGTTCGACGCGCTGGCCGGCCAGCAGCCGACCGCGACGGTGCTGAACAATCTCGGCGTCGTTCAGCTCGGGCGCGGCGCGACGCCGCAAACCGGCTCCGCGACCTACTACTTCGACAAGGCGGCCCAGTCGGATCCGAACGATCCGGATTACTTCTTCAATCTTGGGTACGCGTATTGGCAAGAGCGCGACACACAGGCGGCCATCTACTGGCTGCGCGAAGCGGTGCGGAGAAATCCGGCCGACGGCGAAGCGCATTTCGTCCTCGGCACCGCGCTGGGGGCGGCTGGCAGCACCGCCGAAGCCGCGCGGGAAAAGGAGCTGGCCCGGCGCCTGTCGTCCACCTACGAACAATGGGAGAAGCGTCCGGCCGCCGACGCCGTCCCCAAAGGGCTCGAGCGCGCGAAGAGCGACGTCGAGCTGCCGCACGCACAGCGGATCGAGACGACGCTGGCGACGAGCGAACAGCGCGATCAGCAGGAGCTGGCGACGTTCTACCTGAATCGCGGGCGGCGGCAGTTCCAGCAGGAGAACGATCGCGAGGCGATCGCCGATCTGGACCGCGCGCTGTATCTGTCGCCGTACCTGGCGGAGGCGCATCTGCTGGTCGGCCGCATTCACCTGCGCAACGGCCGCGCGCGTGAGGCGGTCGACGCGCTCAAGATCTCGCTTTGGAGCGCCGAGACGGTGGAGGCGCACGTGACGCTCGGCGAGGCCTACTTGCAGATGAAAGACGCTGGGGCGGCCCGAACGGAAGCGGAGCGGGCGCTCGTGCTCGCGCCCACATCGGCAGAGGCGAAGGGGCTGCTGGAGCGCGCGTCACGATGAGGTTGGCGGGTCCACAGGACTCGCCCGACGTACCGAAATGAGGTCGGCGTACGAAGGCCGGCCGGGCCGTGTAACGTTCGGCATGCGTGCTAAAATCACAAGTACTTGGCCCCTGACATACAAGACGACGGGTTTCGCGAGATCCAACTGAACGGCAAGCAGTTGGTCTTCTTGTTCATGGCCGCCACGGTCGTGTCGGTCGTGATCTTTCTCTGCGGCGTGCTCGTCGGCCGCGGTGTCCGCGCCGAACGCGGCGCCACGGCCAGCGACGCCTCGGCGCTCAGCGCCGTGACCGCGGCGGAAACCACGCCGCCGCAAATCGCACAGGCCGCCACGCCGACACCAGCCGGATCGGATCCGACCACCGCCGCACCGCCGCCCGCGGTAGACGATCTCACCTATTTCAATCGGCTGGAGAAGCAGAACCCGCCGGCTGAAGAGCTGAAGCCGGCGCCCGACACGCCGGCGGCGGCCGCGCCAGCGTCCGTCGTGCCAGCGAGTCCGCCAGCGGAACCGGCCGCGCGCGCAACTCCGACCCCTGCCGCCAAAGAGCCGGCACCAGCGCCGCCCGAACCGGGCGGACAGGGATACGCGCTGCAGCTCGCCGCGCTGCGCGACCGTGACGACGCGGAGGCGATCGCCAAGCGCCTGGCGTCGAAAGGCTACGCGGCCTACGTGCTCGCCCCCGCGCGAGGAACGCCGGCGGTGTACCGCGTCCGCATCGGCAAGTTCAAGACGCGGCGCGAGGCCGAGACGATGGCGGCCAAGCTGCAAAAAGAAGAGCAGTTCAATCCCTGGATTACGAGGTAGGTGGCTGAGGCTGCCGACGACGTGAAATTTGACAACGTCTCCAAGCGCGCGCAGAATCAAAGCTAATGTCTGACCGGCGAATCACCGTCTGTCTCACGCTGGTGCTTGTCGTCGCGCTCGCGACCTCCGCACTGGCGAGCTGCATCTCTGAGCAGGACAAGTCCGACGCGGAGATGGCCTGCTGCATGAAGGGCCATCCCGATTGCGGACCGGCCGGCAAGGCGATGTCGTGTTGCAAGACCGAGCGGCCGACCGAGCAACGCGCTTCCGTCGCGAAGCAGGAAGTGGTTTCGGCGCCGGCACGGTGTAATATCGCGCCGGCAGCCATTGAAATTTCTGCAAACCAGCTTATTCCAATCCGGCGGTTCGAATCTTCCCCTCGTCCGATCACTTCTCGATCTGCGCCTACCTACCTGCTCGATTCCGCGTTCCTGATCTAGATCTTCGTCTGTTGTCGTCCTGACGGTCCGGCTAAAGCCGGACGCCACGTACCGACGACGGTCCGGCTGAAGCCGGACACTACGTACCGACGACGGTCCG
>JAHFUJ010000012.1:10218-18554 GCA_023265105.1 Acidobacteriota bacterium | reverse complement strand
GACGGTCCGGCTAAAGCCGGACGCCACGTACCGACGACGGTCCGGCTGAAGCCGGACACTACGTACCGACGACGGTCCGCCTGAAGGCGGACGCCACGTGCCGCGTACGGTCCGGCTAAAGCCGGACACTACGTACTACCCGGTACCACGCACGGTCCGGCTGAAGCCGGACGCCACGTACCGACGACGGTCCGCCTGAAGGCGGACACTACGTACTAGCCGAGGTCATTTATGCGCAACGCAATTGTCGGCGTCATCGTCGCCATCGGTTTTTTGAGCGGGCGCGTCGAATGCGCTCAGGCGCCTCCGTCTCGTGACGCCGCCGTGCCGCAAGAATCCCCATTCGAGCGGCGGGTGTATTCGGTAGAGCCGCTCACGCTGCAGCAGGCCATCGACGCCACGCTCACGGCCAACCCGCAGCTCATCGCGCTCAGGAAGCAGTTCGAATCCACACGCCACCGCCCGGACCAGGACCGATTTCTTTCGCCGCCGATGATGGAAGCACAGATCTGGCAATGGCCGCTCAACACGCTCAATCCCTGGAACACGAACATGTACATGTTCATGGCGACGCAAGAGCTGCCCGGCCGCGGTAAGCGGCAGTTGCGTGCCGCCGTCGCGGAGAATGATGTCGCCCTCGCCAGCGTCGATATCGACACCCGCGCGCGACAGGTTGTCGACGCGGTCAAGCAGGCGTACCTCGACCTGTTCCTCGCCCGGAAGTCCATCGACATCCACGTCTCGACTGTCGATCTCCTGCGCCAGTTTGCGGATGTGTCGCAAGCCAAGTACACGACGGGACGGATTTCCCAGCAGGACGTGCTGAAGGCGGTCGTCGAGCTGACCCGTCTGAGTGACGACCTGATCGTCTTCGGCCAGCAGGCGGATCTGGCCGGAGCGCGACTGAACACGCTGATGGATCGGCCGGTCGATGCGCCGATTGCACCGCTGGTGGCGCCGCGCGAGCGTCTGCTGCTGCCAGCCGCGGAGGAGCTCCAGCGTATGGCGATCGAGCGCCAGCCCGAGGTGCACATGGCCCGCCTCCAGGTCGAGCGCGCCCAATCGGAGCTCGCCGTGGCGGAGCGAGAGTACAAGCCGGACTTCTCCGTGACCGGCGGGTACCTGTTGATGCCCAATCAGACGGATTCGTGGCTGGGGAAGGTTACCGTGACATGGCCACGCGCGCCGTGGTCCCGAGGACGGATTGATGCGCGCGTGGCCGAGACGACCGCCGCCGTTGACGCGGCGAAGGCCCGCGAACGCGCGGTTGAAAACGCCCTCCGCCTTGCCGTGCAGGAGGCCTACCTTCGCGTGAAGGCTGCAGAGCGACGGGCGGCGCTTCTGAGGTCGACCGTCCTGCCGCAATCACAGCAGACGCTCGAGGTCTCGCGCATCGCATACCAGGCCGACCGCGGCGATTTTCTCGCGTTGCTCGACAACGAGCGGACGCTGCTGAACGTGCAACACGATTACAACAAAGCGCTTACCGATTTCGAGCAAGGACTGGCCGATCTCGAACGCGCGATCGGCGCCGACATCGCGCCCGCGATGCTGGCGGCGGTCAACGGTACCGAGGTGAACTGAATCATGATGTCTTCTCAATCGCGCGCTGGAATTGTTCTGCTCGTGGCGCTCGTCGCGTTGGGCGCCCTGACGTACGGAGATCGAGTGCGGTTTTCGAGCCGCCTGACACCCGTGTTCGCGTTGGTCCAGAGGGTACAGCGGGCATTGGGCCTCCCATCCAGGGGCGCAGATTCAGGCAGGGCTGGAGCGGCTCAGCCGCCGACCGCGGCTCCCCAGGCGGCGCCAGCCGCGACGGCACGGGCCGAGGTGTCGATCGATCCGAGGCGGCAGCAACTGATCGGCGTTCGCACGACCCCGGTCACACGCGCGACGCTCGCCCAGACGATTCGGACCGTCGGTCTGGTTCGCTACGACGAGACGCGCCTCGCGGATGTCAATGTCAAAGTGGAGGGGTGGATTCGCGATCTCTACGTTGACTACACAGGACGGTTCGTGAGCAGGGACCGGCCGCTCTTCACGCTGTACAGCCCGGAGCTGCTGATGACCGAGAACGAGTACCAGCTGGCGTTCAAGACCCGCGAGCGTTTACAGCAATCGCAGGTTCCCGATGCCCGCGAGCGCGCGGAGGCGCTCGTGACAGCCGCGCGACAGCGTCTCGAGTTGTGGGACCTTCCGCCGGATCAGATTCGAGCGCTCGACGAGCAACGGGAGCCGCAAGTAGCCGTCCCGTTCCACTCACCCGTCGATGGGTTCGTGATCGAGAAGCAGGCGCTCAAAGGCATGCATGTAATGCCCGGCCAGAGCCTTTACAAGATCGCGGATCTCTCTGTCGTGTGGGTCGAGGCGGACGTGTACGAAAAGGAGCTGCCGCTCGTCCGCGTGGGAGGGCGAGCCGTCGTCACACTCGACGTCTATCCGGACGAGCGGCTCGTCGGGCACGCGGCTTACATTTATCCGTACGTGGAGGAAAAAACACGGACCAACAAAGTGCGCTACGAGTTCGAGAATCGGGCCGGCCGGTTGAAGCCGGGCATGTACGCGAATGTCGAGATCGACGTCGGTGGAGGCGTCGGACTGATTGTCCCGACCGACGCCGTGCTCGATTCGGGGAAAGAGCAACTGGTGTTCGTCGCGCACGGCGACGGCTACTTCGAGCCGCGCCACGTCAAGATTGGCCGCCGCCTCGGCGAGAACGTTCAGATTCTCGAAGGCGTGAAGGAGGGCGAGCAGGTGGCGGCCGGCGCCACGTTCTTCCTCGATTCGGAGAGCCAGCTCCGTGGATCGCTCCAGGGATACGAAGCCGCCCCGGTGGCGCAGGGTGCACCCGCCGCCCGCGAGCAGCTCGACATCGCGTTCCGCAGTCAGCCCGACCCGCCCAAGATCGGCGAGAACCAAATGGAGGTGACCGTGAAAGATTCGAGCGGCAAGCCGATCGACGGCGCCGAGGTGGACGTGCAGTTCTTCATGCCGGCGATGCCGACGATGAACATGCCGGCGATGCGGAATAACGTCAAGCTGTCACCAAGCGGCGGCGGCGTGTACCGGGGTACCGGTCAGGTGTTGATGGCCGGCCAGTGGGAGGCGACCGTCGCCGTGACGCGGAACGGACAGCGACTCGGCGCCAAGCAGCTAACGGTCGTCGCAAGATAAAACGCTCACTGAGCGGAAAGTTGATCGAAACAATGCCGAGCGGCGTAAGCCGCGAAGGCACAGGTCGCGGCGCGGGTCGGTGACAGAACCGTTGTGAAAGCGGAAAGGCGATGGACGCAAGGCCGAGCGGCGTAAGCCGCGAAGGCACAGGCGGCGGGGGTGGGGCCCCGCCGCAAAGTGAGTAAATGATCCACAGAATTATCGACTGGTGCGCACGCAACAGGTTTCTCGTATTCACCGGGACGCTCGCCCTGACGCTCTGGGGCGTGTGGGCCATGACCGCGACGCCCCTCGATGCGGTGCCCGACATCTCCGACGTGCAAGTGATCGTGTCGACGGAATGGACGGGCCGCAGCCCCGATCTGATCGAAGATCAGATTACCTACCCGATTGTCACAGCGCTCGTCTCGACGCCCCGCGTCAAAGCCGTCCGCGGGTTCACCGATTTCGGCATCTCGTACGTCTACGTCGTCTTTCAGGACGGCACCGATATCTACTGGGCCCGCAGCCGCGTCGTCGAGTACCTGCAGGGCATTCGCGGAAATCTTCCTGACGGCGTCAACCCCGTCATCGGACCCGATGCGACAGGCGTGGGATGGGTGTTCGAGTACGCCTTGGTCGATGAAACCGGCCAGCACAACCTCGCGGAGCTGCGTAGCTTCCAGGATTGGTACCTGCGCTACTGGCTCGCGTCCGTCCCTGGCGTTGCCGAAGTCGCGGCGATTGGCGGGTTCGTCAAGCAATACCAGGTGAACCTCGATCCCAACAAGCTGGCCGCCTACAACCTTGCCATCAAAGACGTGGTCTCGGCGATCAAGGGAAGCAACAACGACGTGGAAGGGCGGCTGCTGGAGTTCTCGGGCCGTGAATACATGGTCCGCGGCCGAGGATATTTGAAATCGGCCGCCGACATCGAAAGCGTGTCGCTTGGCGCCGATGCGCGTGGAACGCCGATTCGTGTTCGCGATGTCGCCCAGGTGCGGCTGGGTCCGGACATCCGTCGCGGGGTCGCCGAACTCGACGGCAAGGGCGAGGTCGTGGGCGGGATTGTCGTGATGCGGTTCGGCGAGAATGCGCTGCGCGTGATCGATCGCGTGAAAGCCAAGCTCCGCGAGGTGCAGCACTCGATGCCCGCGGGCGTGAAGATCGTGCCGACCTACGACCGCTCGTGGCTGATCGGAGAGTCGATCAACACGCTTCGCCGCACCCTGATCGAGGAAATGATCGTCGTCTCGCTCGTCATCATGATCTTTCTCTTCCACTTCCGATCGGCGCTCATTCCGATCCTCGCGCTTCCGATTGCGGTCTTGGCGTCATTCGTGCCGATGTACTACCTCGACGTGACGTCGAACATCATGTCGCTCGGCGGTCTGGCGCTGGCGATTGGCGTGCTGGTCGACGCCTCGATCGTGATGGTCGAAAACGCGTACCGCCGCCTGTCCGAGCAGAGTGTTCGGTACGAAGAGCAGCCTCGCGAAGTAATTCGGGCCGCCAAGCAGATCGGGCGGGCCATCTTTTTTTCGCTCGCGATCATCATCGTGTCGTTCGTGCCGGTGTTCCTGCTCGAGGCCCAGGAAGGGCGGATGTTCCGTCCGCTGGCGTTCACCAAGACCTTTGCGATGGGGTTTGCCTCGCTTTTGTCGATCACGGTCGTACCGGTCCTGATGACGATGTTCATCCGCGGTCGCCGGCTCAGGCCGGAATCACGGAACCCGGTGTCGCGTTTCTTCACATGGATCTACGACCCGGTCATCCGCCTGGCGCTCCGGTGGAAATGGACGGCGCTCCTCATGAACTTCGCCGTCGTGCCACTTACCGTCCCGTTGCTCTTCACGATCGGCAGCGAGTTCATGCCGCCGCTCTATGAGGGATCGCAGCTCTACATGCCGACGTCGCCACCGGGATTGTCGATCACGGAGGCGACGCGCATCCTGCAGGTGCAGGACAAGCTGCTGCGCACGTTCCCGGAAGTCGACACGGTGTTTGGTACGGTCGGACGAGGGACAACGTCAACCGACAACACGCCCATGGGCATGGTGAACACGACCGTGACGTTGAAACCGCGCGAGCAGTGGCCGCCGGGAATGACGCTCGACGCGCTGCAGGCCGACATGGACGCCGCGCTGCAGTTCCCGGGATTCCCGAACGTGTGGACCCAGCCCATCCGGAATCGGCTCGACATGTTGCTGACGGGCATCAAGACGCCGGTCGGCATCAAGATCCTCGGCGCGGATCTGAACGAGATCCAGCGGCTGGGCGAGCAGATCGAGCGCGTGCTCCAGCCGATCCCTGGGACCCGCAGTGTGTATGCGGAGCGCGTCGCGCAGGGGTACTTCACCGACATCCGCATCGACCGCGACGCGATCGCGCGTCATGGGTTGACCGTCATGGATGTGGAGGACGTGATCGAGTCGGCCATCGGCGGGCAGAACATTACCCGCACGATCGAAGGGCGCGAGCGCTATCCGGTCAACGTCCGGTACGAGCGCGGGTTCAGGCAGGACCTGCCGGATCTTGGACGCATCCTCGTCAAGACCCCGCGAGGCGCGCAGATCCCGCTCACCGCGCTCGCCGAGATCGCGCTCGCGCCGGGCCCCGCGATGATTCGCGACGAGAACGCGCAACTTGCCGGCTACGTCTACGTCGATACCTCGACGCGCGACATCGGCGGGTGGGTGGACGCGGCCAAACGCGCGGTCGCGGAGAAGGTCCAGATGCCGCCGGGCTACACGCTCCAGTGGACGGGCCAGTACGAGTTCCAAGTGCGCGCCCGCGAGCGGTTGAAGGTGTTGATTCCGCTGGTCTTCTTCATCATCTTCATCTTGCTGTACATGACGTTCCACTCGGCCTCGGAAGCCGCGATTGTCATGCTCTCGGTCGTGTACGCAATGACCGGAGGCGTCGTCTTGCAGTGGCTGCTCGGGTACAACTTCTCCGTTGCGGTCTGGGTTGGATACATCGCGCTCTACGGCGTGGCGGTCCAGACAGGCGTGGTGATGGTCGTGTACCTGCACGAAGCCCTGGACCAACGACTTCGGTCTGGCGGTGCGATGACCGAAGCCGATGTGCGGGAGGCCACCGTGGCAGGATCGGTTCTCCGCCTGAGGCCCAAGCTCATGACCGTCTCCGTCGTCATGGCCGCGCTGATCCCCATCATGTGGAGCACCGGAGTCGGATCGGATGTGATGAAACCAATCGCCGCGCCGATTATCGGCGGCATGGTGACGTCGACGATTCATGTCCTGATCATCACGCCGGTGATCTTCTTCGTCATGAAGCGGAGAGCCTTGCGCCGGGGTACGTTGCGGCCGTCCGGGATGAGTGAGATGGGCAAGGAATGAGCATGGGGTCGGGCGAAAACGGGGTACGGCCTCTTTTCGGGGACGTGCGCTATGATGTTGACGTGAAGGCCATCGTTCGCGCGCTGGTGACCGCGCTCGCCATTGGGGTGGGCGCCGCGCCGGTGCTGCTCGACCACTGCTTGATGACCTGCCACGGAGAGAGCAGCGGTGTCGCTGGAACACAGGCGCACGACCAGAGCTGTCACCACTCGAGCCACTCGGGTCCGCTGTGTGCCGTGCAGACCGCGCCGGCCGCGTGCGGGCACGATCACAGTCCAGTGGGCGCCGCGATCACGGCGGCAGCGGACCCAGTCAGTCCGCTAAAGCCGGCGTTCGCCCCGGTCGCACTCATCACCCCCGGTCCCGTATTCACGCTAGCCATAATGGTGGTCGGAGTTCTTCCGTCCGAACAACCTCCAGGTTCGACCGTCGCTTCGTCCCTCGCCCTCCCACTTCGAATCTAAAAGCACGCCACGCAATTGGCGCACGCGGGTAGCGCCGGACGGGACTGTCCGGCGGCAGGACCCGCCGTGGGCTGATTTTGCAACTTGTGTCGACGTGTGACGAATGGGATCGGTGAGCCATGTACAAGAAGTTCTCGCGCGCGATGGTCAGAGGCGCAGTGGTCGGCGGCGCCGCGCTGACCGTGAGCCTGTCGGCGTCCGCTGTCGCCCAGACCGCTGATGGCCAGGTCGCGACGATCGCCGATTCGCGGACACAAGAGCAGCAGCCGGATCATCAGCACATGCAGATGAACATGGGTCCCGGGTGGCAATTCATGCAGGAAGGGATCGTGTCCGCGATGTTCGATCGCCAGGGAGGCCCGCGCGGTGGCGACGGCTTCACGGTGCCGAACTGGTGGATGGGCATGCTGACGCGGAAGATTGGGGCGTCTCAGCTCACGTTCAACACGATGCTCAGCCTCGACCCCGCGACGGTGGGGAAACGAGGTTATCGCGAGATCTTTCAGGTCGGCGAAGCGATCGACGGCGCTCCGCTGATCGATTGGCAGCACCCGCACGATCTCTTCATGCAGCTCGCGGCCGTTTGGCGCGTGCCGGTCGGCGGCACGAGCGGGTTGACGTTGGCCGGAGGCCCGGTCGGGGAGCCCGCGCTCGGACCGGTCGCGTTCATGCATCGAGCCTCGGCCGCGGACAACCCGATAGCTCCGTTGACGCACCACACGTTTGATTCGACGCACATCGCGTTCGGCCTCGTCTCGGCCGCCGTCGACCACGGTCCCTGGGTCGTCGAAGGGTCTGTGTTCAACGGACGTGAACCGGACGACAATCGCTGGGACTTCGATTTCGGGCGCCTCGACTCGGTGTCGGGTCGTGTGTGGTTTCGGCCGACCGCCGCATGGGAACTTCAAGTGTCGACCGGTCACCTGAAACACCCCGAAGAACTCGATCCCGGCGACATCCAGCGCACCACAACATCGGCGTCCTGGTTCAAGCGCGACGGAACAGATTTCACGGCCGTCACGGTTGGCTACGGCGTCAACGCGACGGACGCGGTGAACAGGCACGGCGTATTTGGCGAAGCAACCAGACACGTTGGACAGCAGTCAATATTCGGACGCGCCGAGGTGCTCCAGGTCGAAACGAACTTGCTGCTGGCCGGCCGGATCCCGCTGACCGACGAGGCGACCGCTCGCAAAGACACGGTTGGGGCGTTCACCGTCGGCGGTGTGCGCGACCTCGTCCGCGTGCACGGGTTCGAAGGTGGTTTCGGAGCCAGCCTGACGATGTATGCCGTGCCGGACGCGCTGAAGATCACCCACGGCACTCATCCGATCTCGTTTCAATTGTTCTTTCGACT
>JAHFUJ010000012.1:2251-10118 GCA_023265105.1 Acidobacteriota bacterium | reverse complement strand
GGGCTCGGCGCGGCGTACGTGGTCCGCAGCGGGTTTAGCGCGCGCGATCGGCCGTCGAGGCTGGAAGCGTTCGTCGCGCGCCGCGTCCGGTCGCTCGGTGTGCCGAGCGGTGCGAGAAATGCTCGGAACCCGATACCGCTGACGCCCGAGGTCCTCGCCGATTCGCGAGCACATTTCGCGGACCATTGCGCGACGTGCCACGCCAACGACGGCAGCGGGCAGACGGAAATCGGTCAGAACCTGTACCCGAAAGCGCCCGACATGCGCCTCCCGGACACACAGAATTTAAGCGACGGCGAGTTGTTTTACATCATCCACAACGGGATCCGGCTCACCGGCATGCCCGCGTGGGGCGGCGCCGGCGAACACGCTGAAAACGCCGACCAGGACAGTTGGAAGCTGGTGCACTTCATTCGGCATCTGCCGGCGTTGACGCTGGCGGAGATCGCCGAAATGGAAGCGCTGAACCCCAAGAGTCCGTCGGAGTTGCAAGAGGAACAAGAGGATCAGAAATTTCTCAACGAACCAGCAGCTGAGCCGTCCAAACCAGGCCAAGAAGCGACGAAGACACCGGCCGCCGAGCGGCCGAAGCCTGATTAGTCCCCGACGCCAATCCCTCAGGTAGAACAGCTCCCCTCGAAGCGAGCCAGCTCACCGCGGAACGTGCGGTCACTGACCGCACGTTAACCTTCACTGACCGCGCGTTGACCTTCACTGACCGCCAGTTGACCTTCGTCCCGGCTCCTTTTGGTGATTCCGGTGTTAGGCTCCCCGCTTCAATCTTGGGAAGGAGAGAAGCGACTATGTGTCCAGCCATTCTGTCTCTACGGGTGTCGCGTTGGACGGTCACCGCGCTCACCTTGCTGTGTCTCGCGGGAAGTGGAGTCGCCCCGGCGCCGGCCTTCGCTCAGGCTCAGACCGGCACGATTTCGGGCACCGTGGCGTCTCGAAGCGGTGCAGCCGTCGCTGATGCGACAGTCATGGTCCAGGGTACGAGCCTCGTTAGGTCGACGAACGCGGTCGGCCGCTTCAGCATCGACGGAGTCGCCGCGGGACCGGTGACCGTTGTGATCCGGGCGCGCGGCTTTCTGGATCAAACGGTGTCCAACGTCCAGGTGCGCGGCGGCGCAACCCTGGACCTGATCGTCGAGATGGCCGTCGCGCCGAACTTCATGGAACAGGTGCAAGTGACGGCGACGAAGACTGCGCTGACCGTCGGCGACGTGCCGGCCCAAACCGACATCGTGGACCGCGCCGCCATCGAGGGCCGAGGAGATCAGACACTGACCCAGGCGATCGCCCATGTGCCCGGCGCCATCGTCAGCACACAGCTCGGGATCTTCGAGTCGGTCATGCTGCGTGGCCTGCCTCGGGGCGATCCCGAGTTCACCAACACGCTGCTGCTGGTCGACAGCGTGCCGCAGACCACGTCGAATAACGGCTCTCGGGTGGTGGCGTTGCCGATCAACGATGCGAGCCGCATCGAAATCGTACGCGGTCCCAACTCGGCGCTGTATGGGCGCACCGCCATCGGCGGCTCCGTCAACGTGCGCACCGCGGATCCGGCGCCCGCCCAGGAGTTCGGCTTCGACTTCACGGGTGGACAGTTCGGCATGTTGAAAGGCGTCGCCAAAGCATCGGGACCGTTGAAGCGGTGGGGCGGTTATTACGTCTCGGTCGGCAAAGAGCGCAACACGGGCTACTTCACAAACAAGACGAGCTCCGACTTCTCGATCGGCAACACGGCCGTGTTCGCGAAGCTGACGTTCGTGCCCGACAAACGATCCTTTGGCAGCGTCAGTGTCAACCGCGTGGTCTCTGACAACAGCACGCCGACCAACGAGCCGATTGTCGACGGGCGCCTGCTGCACGATATCGATCCGCGCTTCGATCGATTCACCACCTTCAACATTCCGGGGCCGAACTACCACCAGGGCGAAGGACGGGTGACGCTGAACTACACGCGAGAGTTCTCCCCCTGGGCCAGGGCCGTTGAAGTGTTCGGCTACCGAGCCGTCCAGCAGAAGTTCATCAACGACGGCGACTTCATCGGCTCGCCGTTCGATCTCTCCACGCACACGATTACCCAGTATCCGTTCAGCCAGGACCTCAAGGAGGACATCTTCTACCAGGAGCTGCGGGTCGAGCTGACGCCGAAGCGGGGGCGCGTCAAGCACTCGCTGATGATCGGCGGATCGTACGAATGGAACAGCGGATCGCTTGCCAGCGATTTCATCTTCACCGATCCGGAGACGGAAGGCTGGCCGATGAACTACCTGAATCCCGTCATTCCACCCCAGAACGCATGGCAACACGACGCCGGTACGCCTCGAGCCTACCACCTGGGCATCGCCGGGCTCTTTGCGCAATACATGGTCGAACCGGCGCCGCGCGTGATTCTGACGGCGGGTGGCCGGTACGACCGGCTGGCGCTGGACAACACCAGGGGGACCGGCCTGAAGATCGAGGAGACGTTCGACGCGTTCAGTCCGAAACTGAGCGCCACGTTCAGGCTCCTGGGCGTCGAGGGCGACAACCGGCCGACGCTCAACGTCTACGGCGCGTACTCGCATGCGTTCCTGCCGCCGCGTCGCCCCAGTTCTCTTGTGCCGGCCGACGTTCCGCTCAATCTGAAGCCGGAAGACATCGACAACTACGAGGGCGGCCTCAAAGGGGGCCTCCTGGGCGGTCGAGTGTCACTTGAAGCAACCTACTTTCACATGTCGGAAGACGGCGTCGTGCTCAGCACGCGTCAAGGACCTTTCTTCCTTCCGACGAACTCGGGCGTCCAGAAGTACAAAGGAGTCGAGACCGGTGGCAGCGTGGCGGTGTCGCCGAAGGTTTCGGTGTACCTCAACGCGTCGTTTTACCGGAACCGCTTCGGGGCCTTCGTCATCCAGTCGGAAGACGGCAACGAAGTGTTGACCGGCAACCGGCTGCCGATCGCGCCGGACCGGGTCGTCAACTGGGGCGCGACCTTCACGCCGATGGCATCGGTCGATGCCACCGTGAACGCCAAACACGTCGGCAACGTGCAGACTGACAGAGCTAACACCTTCACGCTCGACCCGTATACACTGATCGACGCCGCCGTGTCGTGGCGGCGGGGCCCGCTCCGCTTGACGCTCTCGGCCCACAACCTCTTCAATAAGGCGTATTACTGGAACGGTGACGGCGAGACGGCGGACCCCGGGCGCCCGCGACAGGTGCTCGTCACCACGTCGCTGCTCTTCAAGTAGAGCGGTCGATGGCGGCGGCGAGGCACTCGGCGCAACCTCTGAGAGGTGAATCATGGTGTGGTTTCGCAAAGGGCTGATTCTCGTTCACCGCTATCTCGGCATCGTGCTGAGCGCGCTGGTCGTGATGTGGTTTGTGACTGGCATCGCCATGATTTACGCCGGAGGCATGCCGCAGCTGACTCAGAGCGCGCGCCTGGAGCACTTGCCTCCATTGGATCTGAGCCAGATCCGGATGAGTCCCGCCGAGGCGGCCGAGCACGGCAACATGACGCGAACGCCAGGACGATTGGTGCTCACGACCATCATGGGCCGTCCCGCGTACCGATTTGACACCGGGCCTTCGTCGATCGTCTTTGCCGACACGGGCGATCTGCTGGAGAACGTGGGTGCGACCGACGCCATGGCGATCGCCAGCCGGTTCATGCAGCTTCCGGAGGGCGCGCTGCATCACGTCGGCGTGCTGACGGAACCGGATCAGTGGACCATCGGCCAGTCCGACCAGATGCCGTTGCACAAGATCACCGTGGACGACGCCGCCGGCACCGAGTTGTATGTCTCCGAATCGCTGGCCGAGGTGTCGATGCGCACGACTCGGGGAAGCCGTTCGTTGGCGTGGGTCTCCGCCATTCCTCATTGGTTCTTCCTGGTCGAGTTGCGGCGCCATGACTCGGTGTGGCGACAATCGATCCTGTGGACCGCCGGGCTTGGAACCCTCTTGGCGCTGCTCGGCATCGCCCTGGCCGTGACACAGTTTTCGCCCTCCTCGCCGTTCCGGTTCAGCCGCATCGGCAGCTACATTCCGTACGCCGGATTGATGCGATGGCACTACATCACGGGTGTGATCTTCGGCGTCTTCACGCTCACGTGGGCCTTCAGCGGAGTGCTTTCTATCGAGCCGTTCGACTGGTCGACGGGGGGCGGCTCGGGAGCCGGCGTTGCAAGGGTGCTCACCGGCGGCGGCCTGGATGTGTCGCACTTCCCGCCAATCGACCGTGCAGCCTGGGACGAGTCGCTGTCGGGAAGCGCGCTCAAGCAAGTGGAGTTTCTCCGGATCCAGGGCGAGCCGTACTATCTCGTACGTGGCGTTGACCCGAAGCCGCTCTTGGTGGAAGCCAACCCGTTGCGGGTCCGGCGGGAGCCGTTTTCGACCGAGTCGCTGATGAGCCGCATCGAACAGGGGAACCCCGGCGTGCCGATCGTCGAGTCCGAAATGATCGGAGACTACGACTCGTACTATTACTCGCAAAACCGCGACACGCCGTTGCCGGTGCTGCGGGTCAAGTTCGACGATCCAGATGCGACATGGATGTATGTCGATCCCGGGATGAGCCGGGTCGTGGGGCGATTCACTCGACGCGTTCGGCTGGAACGCTGGATCTCCACCGGCTTGCACACCCTCGACTTCTCTTTTTGGTACTACAATCGGCCGCTCTGGGACATCGGCGTGATCGTGCTCTGCTTCGGAGGCGCGGTCTCGAGTGGCATCGGCTTGTTTGTTGGATTCAAGCGTCTGAAGCGCGGCGCGCAGCGGATGATTCGATCCTGAAGGCTGAAAGGCAAAAGGCAAAAGGTAGAAGTTAAAAGGGCCAGTGCGGATGTCGTTAGCGAGCGGCACCACGCCGCCTCCGATTCAGATCTGCGCGAGCGTTTCGACCGCGAAGCACGCGCCGTCGCTGCGCTGAATCATCCGCACATCTGCACGCTCCACGACATCGGCGAGGCGCCGAATCCCGAATCCCGCCCCTCGACAATCTCGGGGCGCCCTGAGCCCGCCGAAGGAATCCCAAGTCCCGACACGATCCAGTTTCTCGTGATTGAGTATCTGGAGGCTATCAGCCATCAGCTCTCAGCTGTCACCCTCAGCCATCAGCACTGACAGCTGACAGCTGAGAGCTGGAAGCTATATTTTGAGCTACCGCGTCGGTATGATTTCGAGGGCCGCGTCGAGCGTCCGGCCCGCGACCGCTCGCAGACCGCGATCGAACGTAGCGCGTCTTCACGGGAGATCTTCCCGGAGTCCGTCGGCGAGTGCGCTCGTCACCCGGGGCGAACGTCGGGGCAGGCGCACGACCCGGAGTCCGTTCCGGTCTTCGGTGAGGAGAGGACGCTCGGCTGCCTGCCGGATCAGCTCGCTGACGGCCCCGCCGAGTGTCAGCCGGCGGCGTGTGGCATACGCCTTCGCGACCTTCATCGCATCATCTTCGAGACGAAGTGTCGTTCTTCGCATGTCAGCATCATAGCCAGGAGCGCCGGCCCGGCGGCCTGAAGACAGCCTTGAGCCGTTGCGAGGCGCGAACGGGCCGAGCAACAGCGCCGGGGGTGGGGCCCCGGCGCCGTGAAGACAGCCTTGAGCCGTTGCGAGGCGCGCACGGGCCGAGCAACAGCGCCGGGGGTGGGGCCCCGGCGCCGTGAAGAAAGACTAACGCGACGCGGCCGTCGAGGGCGGCTTGAGCGACGCAATCGTCTTGCCGACTAGCTCGTTCAGACCGTTCGACCAGCGCGTGACGATCACGAGATCGTTCTGCCAGTCGATATAGATAATGTTGTTGCCGTTGCCGACGAAGCGCACCGCGCTCACAGGCGCGGCCGGCACCTGCTTCCCGTCAGTGTTCAGATACCAGTTTGCGAACCCGTAGTTATTGTTCGCCGGCCCCGGCGTCCGCGCCATCTGGATCCACTTCTCGGTCACAATCTGGCGATCCTTCCATTTGCCGTTCCTGAGGAACAGGTAGCCGAAGCGCGCCATGTCGTAGGCGTTGATGAACATGCCGCCGCCCCAGTGGCCGCCCCCCGACACGGACTGGATTTTCTGTCCGTCGATGTCCACCCACGAATTGTCATAGCCGTACCAGCGCCACGTCGATGAGGCGCCAATCGGTTCCATCACCTCCTCGCGCAGCACCTGCGGCAGCGGGCGCCGCCAGACCTGCAGCGCGGCGAGCGCCATCACGTTCACGCGGACGTCGTTGTACTTGAAAAAAGTCCCGGGCTCGCGCAGTGGACGGTTCGGCCAGGCGGCTGCGGTCTTCCCCTCGGGCCGGTCGGCCCAATCCGGCTTGCCCCACAGCGTGCCCTGCCAGTCGCTCGTCTGCCGGAGCAGGTGCTCCCACCTGATCTTTTGGTTGTGCTCCGCCTCGAACAAGTCGACACCCGGCGGCATATAGTCGCGCGCGTAATCGCTGATGTCGTGAATGAGTCCGCGCTGCCACGCGAGGCCGATGACGGTCGTCAGAAACGTCTTCGTCACGCTGTTCGTCACGTCCACGCGGATCGGCTCGCCCCACTCCGCGACGATGTAGCCGTTGTGGACAATGAGGCCGCTGGCCGGGCCTCGAGGCTTCAGAGGCCCAATGACCGCGTCGAACGGCTCGTCGCGGCCGAAAGTGGTGGCCTGCTCCAAATTAAGATCCCGGTTGCCGGCGATCTCTCTGTCGACGGCTGCCTTCACGGCCTCGGCGACGAGCGCCGCATTCATCCCGACTTCGTCCGGCCGCTTGTGCTGCCACGCGAAGCGCTCCGGGAAGTAGGGCGCCGGCTGCGGCCGCGCGGCCTGGGAGGCCTGTGCGGGCGCTCCCGCCGGCGTCCGTTGCTGGGCCGAAATCGTCAGCGAAACCAGCGCAAACGCCGCAACGACGCCGCCGGCGAAGATGCGTTTCATCTGGTGCTCCTCGTGGAAAATCAGCCTGCAGTATAGTCCTTCTGATGCGCACCCGCGCGGAGGTTACGATCGCCGCTGCCGTCGTCCCAACACCGGATGTTGTTCGGTCGACGGCGTTGATGAATAGCTCTCAGCTCTCAGCCATCAGCACTGATAGCTGAGAACTGACAGCTAAAAGATCAGACCTCGCGTGATTCCGACAGCATATTGACGCTTCCAGGAAATGTAAACACACTTGACGCATGGCAACAGTCACGCGTCGGAAGCGCACCTCGTCTCGAGTGCGTCGAGCACCTCGGACTTATCGCCTGACACTCTCGAAACTGGCTGCGGCCAAGCGGGCACTTGGGGCTGCCACCGCGACCGAAGCCATCGAACGCGCGCTCGACCTGGCCGTGTTTCGGCGAGCGCTCGTCGAAGGCACGCGCGCGATGCTTGGCGTTCGGATCGCGTCGCCGGACGTTGAGCGGTGACGCGTCGGCACCACGAGTACGTGCTCGACACGCAGCTCTTCATCGAAGGGTTCCGTCAACCGAACGCGAATGAAGCGCTTCAAGCGTTCCACCGCGCGTTCGCGCCGTTCGAGTACCTGAGTGCGATCCTGGCTCAGGAATTGCGCTCGGGCGTCCAGGGGGCGCGTGCGCGCTTGGCTCTTGAGCGGCACGTGCTGAACGTCTTCGAGCGCGCGAATCGTGTGGTCGTTCCCTCCGTGAGAGCCTGGAACAAATCCGGTGATGTGCTGGCAGAGATGGCTCGCAAGGAAGGCCTGGAAGTGGCCCGGGTGTCGAAGGCGTTCGCCATTGCATCGGTTCACCCAGTTGGGCGACGCGTTCTCGAAAAGTGAATGGTGGGTTTGACAGGGAGGCAAGGGGGAGTGATACGATATCCCTGCGACTGATAGGGCCTCCTTTTAGAAGCCCGTGGCTGTAAAAAGCCGTCAGCCGCCTTTTTTATGTACCTGCTCTACCTG
>JAHFUJ010000012.1:0-2151 GCA_023265105.1 Acidobacteriota bacterium | reverse complement strand
ACGGGTTCTGGAGGAACATCGATCCCGCGAAGCGCCGCGCCGTTTTGGAGGATCTCTGTAGAGCTGTCGCAACTGCCAATCATCCCGGAGTGTTCTTGTTTGCCAGCGTGATAGAAAAAACTTCGTCTCTATACGGCGAGGCTGCGGTTAAGCGGGCGACGGAAGAGATTTGCGTGTCGTTCGATAGGTTTCTGGTTCGGCAATACAAGCAATTCGACGACGCTCAACGTGGCCTCATCGTCTTTTCGGAGGGTCAGTATCACAAGCGAAATCGCTTGTGGGTTAGAGATTTCCGAGAACTTGGAACGCAGGTCGGGGCGCTTAACAACCTTTCGGACATTCCGTACTTTGCGATGCCGCGCGAAACGAGACTCCTCCAGGTTGCAGATTTAGTTGCCCACGCCGTATTTCGACTCTACGAAAGACAGGACCCCTCGCTCATCAAACACTTCCTGCCTCGCTTCGATTTGGCTTCCGGCATTAAGTACGGCCTAACTCACGTCACGGATAGCCGGGCTACGTGCGAATGCCCGCGTTGCTTCAGCCAAAGAACCCCATCCAGCTTCGGGCCATGGGTCTGACCGGCTCGCTTTCAAACTGATCACTACCGCTTCGTCCGGGCTCTATGTCGCCGGGGCGCACTGGATGTATGATGCCGTCGCAGCTGAGCGCGGCCTGTGCATCTCACTCCTCGTGAAGTCGACAAGCTGATCATTTTCGCCGCCGGCGAGCTCGCACGAAAACGCCGCGACCGCGGCCTGAAGCTCAATCACCCCGAAGCCGTCGCCCTCATCACCTCCGAGATTCTCGAATTGATTCGCGACGGCAAATCGGTGGCCGAAATCATGAGCGTTGGTCCCACCATTCTGCCCGCCGACGCCGTGATGGAAGGCGTGCCGGAAATGATTGGAGAGATCCAGATCGAAGGCACGTTCCCCGACGGCACCAAGCTCGTAACCATTCACAATCCGATTCGGTGACGCATGATTCCTGGCGAGTATTTTCTTTCGACCGAACCGATCGAGATCAACGCCGGCCGACCGACGCACCGCCTCGAGGTGACGAACCGAGGGGACCGGCCGGTGCAGGTCGGCTCGCATTGTCACTTCTTCGAGGTCAACCGCTTCCTCGACTTCGATCGCGAGGCGGCGTACGGCATGCGGCTCAACATCGCCGCCGGGACCGCGGTCCGGTTCGAGCCGGGCGACACGCGCGACGTCGAGCTCGTGACGATTGGCGGCCGCCGCGAGGTGGTCGGCCTCAATCGGCTCGTGGAAGGTGCGCTGGACGATGCGGCGGTCCGGCGGCAGGCGCTCGAACGCTGCCGCGCGTTTATACGGGCCCCGCGAGCATAGGCAAGCGCCTGCGGCCCGCACGAGGCGCCACGGGAAAATGCAACCACGAAAACACGAAGACACGAAAAGGACAAAAGGGGCTTTCTTCACCCCGCGAGCATAAATAAATGAAAATCGATCGACGGACGTACGCCGACCATTACGGGCCGACCACGGGCGACCGCATGCGTCTGGCCGATACCGAGCTCGTCATTCACATCGACCGCGATTGGACGGTCTACGGCGACGAAGCCAAGTTCGGCGGCGGAAAAGTGATCCGCGACGGCATGGGGCAGTCGCCTGCGGCCACGCGCGCCGCAGGATCGCCGGATCTCGTCGTCACCTCCGTGGTGATCGTCGACAGCACCGGCATCTACAAGGCGGACGTCGGAGTGCGAGACGGCCGCATTTCGGCCATCGGCAAGGCGGGCAATCCGGGCGTCATGGACGGCGTCACCGCCGGGCTCGAGATCGGCGCCTCAACCGAGATCATCGCAGGCGAAGGACACATCCTCACCAGCGGCGCCATCGACTCGCACGTGCACTTCATCTCGCCCACGCAGATTCCCGACGCGTTTCATGCCGGCATCACCACGCTCATCGGCGGTGGAACGGGGCCGGCAACCGGTACGAAAGCGACGACGTGCACGCCGGGAGCGTGGCATATCCGGCGGATGTACGAGGCGTCAGAGGCGTTTCCGCTGAATTTCGGGTTCCTCGGAAAAGGGAACGGCTCCAGTCCTGAGGCACTGCGCGAACAGATCCGGGCCGGCGCGCTGGGCTTGAAGCTGCACGAGGACTGGGGATCGACGCCCGC
>JAHFUJ010000186.1 GCA_023265105.1 Acidobacteriota bacterium | reverse complement strand
GGCGCGGTCGACGGCCGTGCCGCGAAGATAGACCGCGGAGATGCGCCGCGTATTGGTGATGTCGTCCACCGGGTTCGCGTCGAGCACGATGAAGTCCGCGCTCTTCCCCACCGCGATGGTGCCCAGGTCGGTCAGCTTCAGCACTTGGGCCGCGTTACGCGTGGCGGCCACAATCACCTGAGCCGGAGTCATCCCCGCGGCGACCATGTCTTCCATCTCGAGGTGGTGACTCCAAGGAACGTTGCCGTCCGTTCCGAGGGCGATCAGTATTCCTTCCTTATTCTCCCTCGCCAGATTGCGCGCCTGGATCGCGTACGCCCGTTGGGCGTCGGGCCGGTCTGTCGCCACCGGGTCCTGCAATTTCTTCAGTTCCTCGGGGGGGACGGTGTCGCTTACCCAGCTCAGATCCGTTTTCACTCCTCGATCGGGGAGGTTCGGTACTTGGAAGAAATTCGACCGCTTCTTGATGAGCGCGACGAATTCATCGTCGATGTCCCGGTCCCGCACCGTGTGAGCGAATCCGTCGATCCCAGCCCGCAGGAGACCCTTCGCATCCTCGAGCGTCACGATATGGGCAGTCGCACGCAGATTGTGTTTGTGGGCCTCGTCGATGATGGGGCCATAAAGCTCAGGGCCCACCTTCTTGTATTTCCCGTCCCGGTCATCGACCCAGATCTTGACCAGATCGACCTTCTTGGCGGCCAGCTCCTGCACGGCCTTGCGGGCCTCCGCTTCGGTCGTCACCCAGTACGGGATATCCGTTCGTCCCGGCTCCGGAGTGGTCATCCCGCGACCCGCGGTCCGAAATCGCGCGGCGTTGGGGATGATCTCTCCCCGCACCTGAAACGCCAGATCGCCTGGGTCCTGACCGAGGCTGATCAAGGCGGCAACTCCGTAGTACGCCTTACGCTGCAACGAATCGACGAGAGCGTCTCGCGTGGTCGTGGTCGGCTGGTGAGTATGAGCGTCGACAATCGCCGGCATGACGGTTTTGCCGGTCAGGTCGATGCGGGCGGGGCCCGCGGGGACCTTCAGCTGACCCCTTCTGCCAACTTGCGTGAAGCGATTGTTTTGAACGACGAACGCAGCGTTTTCGATGGGCGCGCTGCCGTCGCCCACGATGAGCCGCGCCCCTTCGTACACGGTGACCCCGGTCGCCTGGGGCGCCTGGCTTTCAACCCTCGCTGCAAACGCTGCGGCCAGGAACAACAGCACAACGAGCCAACAGCCCGACGTTGTCTTCACTCGGCGCATAAAACCTCCTTCAGAGAGAACTACCTATGTTTCGTCATCGTTCATCGGGGGGCAAGCGTTTCTTCTCTTTCGCCTTGACTAACATCCGCAACGCTGGTATTGGAAGAGACTGCATCCGGGACTGCGGAAACCCGCGATCTCACACAGGGAGAAATCATATGCGCATTCGGTCTTGTCTGCTCTTGCTTTCCGTATTGGTCACGGTGTCTTTCGCCGCCGATGCTTCCGCGGGGCAAGCGACCAGGGACATCAAGGTCATCTCGAGCGCCGGCGCGCGCGCCATGGCGGACGCCTGCACCGCTTGGGCCGAGAAGAACAAGCAAGTCGTGGCGATGGCGATTCTGGATTGGGGCGGCAATCTCATCGAGTCCCACGCCATGGAAGGCGCGCCGATGAACGCCATCGACACGTCGCTCTTGAAGGCGAAGTCGGCCTTGCGCTGGCGGCGTCCGACCTCGGAGACCAACAAGATGGTGCGAAGCGGCGAAAATTTGGCGCCGACCTTCATGAACGACTTCCCGCAACCGGGCGCCCTTCCCGTCGTGGTCAACGGCCAGGTCGTCGGCGCGATGGGCGTTTCCGGCGCCGACGGCGAGAAATGCGCCCAGGCGGCGATCGATGCGGTGTTCAAGGGACAAGCGGTCTCTTCGGCACGGTAAAGCGCTTTCGGCCGTCAACGGTTGGGACGTGGCGGGACGAAACTCCCGCCGCGTTCATCAACCTGACTTTGTGAAGCCGTATAGAGTTTCCGGGTTCTCGACGAGAATGCGATGACGGGTCGCCTCGTTGGGCGCCCACTCGGCGAGCAAGTCGAACAGCACGGCGTCGTTCGGCTTGTTCGTTTCGTTCGGGTGCGGCCAGTTGCTTCCCCATACCATTCGCTCCGGCGCGGCTTGGACATAGGCCCGACCAACCTTGTTGACATCGGCGTAGGTGGGCGGGCCGACCTTGCTGCTGTCATACGTCACCGAAAGCTTGACCCACGTCCTGCCCTTGTCGACCAGCCGGCGAACGATCGTGAAGGCCGGGTGATCGATGCCCATCGGCTGCGGCATGTGACCCATGTGATCGAACACGATCGCCGAAGGAAGACGATTCCACAAGTCCCCGGCCGCAACGATTTGCTCGGCGGTCATGTTGATTTGCACATGCCACCCCAACGCGTTCACGCGTTTGGATAAGGGTTCGATCATATCGATGGCCGGGGTCGGGGTGTTGGCGGTCGCCAGCGAGAAACGGATGCCGCGAATTCCTCCGTCGGCCAGCGTTTTCAGTTCGGCATCGGTGATGGTGGGGGAGATGATGGCAACACCACGCGCATTGGCGCGGGACTGAGCGATGGCATCGAGGGTCACCTTGTTGTCGGCGACAGATGCAGGATAGGGAGCCGGCGTCACGACCACGCTACGGGTCGTTCCGATCCGGCGCTGGAGAAGTCGGTAGTCCACCAGGTGTGCGTCGGGTACCATCCGCGCTCCCTGCTGGGAGAACGGAAAGCGGGCGTCATAGATATGGTGATGGCAGTCGCAAGCGCCGGCGGGCGCCCTGAGCTTTGGCGCCTCCGTGCCGGAGGAATTGGGGACTGGCTGTTGCGCGCGGCTCTCTTTCACGTGCAGCGCGCCTGCCGCGGCGAATGCCGCCACTCCGGCCCCTGTCAAGAAGGTCCGACGACCGATCGGATGGCCACTCATGGAGCTTCTCCCCCGCTATGAAACAGGCGCGTCATCTCGCCACGTCGTTACGGCATCCTCTCCGGAAACCGGACGATGAACCCCTCCCGGTTCGGCATCCGCACCTTGGGCAGCGTGTCGGCGTTCATCACGTCGTTCTCGCCGATGAGCTTGTTCAGCGCGAGGATGTAAGCGGTGAGCGCATAGACCTCGTCGTTGGCGAGCGTCCGCGGCTTCGGCCACGGCATCGCCCGTCGCGTAAAGTCGAAGAGCGTGGTGGCGTACGGCCAGAAGTTGGCGATGGTCTTCGTCGTGTCGATGCCGGTGGTCAACGGGCTGCCGCCGACGAGCGCGGCGGCTGACCCGCCCCTGCCGCTCGCGCCGTGGCACATTGCGCACTTCGCGACGTACACGCTTGAGCCCTGCGCCGGTGTCCCGCTGCCGGGTGGGAGGCCGGAGCCGTCCGGCATGATGCTGATATCCCAGGCCGCGATCTCGGCCGGGGAGATCGGTTTGCCGAGATTCGGTCCTTGGGCGAAGGCGGCGCTCGAACCGAGAACGAGCGCGATGAGAACGCCGGCGCCCGCCGTGCTTGCACGGCTAAAATGTGTACGGTTGCCGCGCAAGCCCGGCGTAGGCGCAGCCGCCTCGGCGGCTGCGCAATCTAGTAACGAAGCGGAGCCTCGGTGCGGCGGAGCTTCGTTACGCGTACACATGTTTCACCTCCCCACTGCGCTCGATGCCCCAGCTCGTCGGGCCGTTGTAGTGCTGGTTCGGGAAGCCCATCACGTTCGGCACCGTCTTGGTCTCGCCACGGGCGGCGACGATCTGGGCGCGGGTCGGCTGCACGTTGCCCGCCTCATCCCACGCGCGGCTTTGCAGGACGGCGGGCCCACCATCCCAGCGCCAGGGTACGCGGAACCGCGCGAACGCCTTGGGGAGTACGGGCGCCTGCAGCGCCGCCTGCGTCCAGCTCTTGCCGCCGTCGGCCGAGACCATGACCTTCGCGATCCGTCCGTTGGCCGAATACGCGAGGCCGGAGATCTCGTAGAACCCCGGCCCGCTTAATTTGAGGCCGGGAGAGGGGTGCGTGATGAACGATTTGACCTCCTGGAGGAAGTAGAACTGGTACGCTTTTCCGCTCGGCAAGATCGGCGCGTAGGTCCTTGCTTCGTAGTAACTCATGGCCGGCGTCTCGACGAGCTTGATCCGCCGCAGCCATTTGACGTTCATGTTGCCTTCCCAGCCGGGCAAGAGCAGGCGCATCGGATAGCCGTTGCCGGGCATGAGCCGCTCGCCGTTCTGGTACAGCGCGATCATGGCGTCGTCCAACGCCTTGGTCATCGGTACGCTGCGGCTCAGGGCCAGCGAGTCCGCGCCTTCGGCGATGAGCCACTTCGCTTTGGGATCGATGCCGGTCTCTTCGAGCAGGGTGGAGAGCATGACGCCCGTCCACTCGGCGCACGAGACCAAGCCGTGCAGCGCCTGTACCGTGGCGTCGATCGGCTCCTTGGAGAAGAGCGGCGCACCGTTGCCCCCGCATTCGACGAACGCCATGCGCGACACCATGGGATAGCGCATGAGCGCGTCGAGCGTGAAGACGAGCGGCTGCCTCACCAGCCCGTGTATCACCAGGCGGTGCTTCTCCGGGTCGATGTCCGGGTTGCCGGAGTGCGAAATGATGAAGTGCAGACCGTTCGGCGTGAACGTGCCGTTGATCAAATGGTGCGGCGTGCGCGCATGCTGGGTGCGCGGCTCGCCTTTGGGATTGCTCAGCGTGCGCGCCACGCCATTCTCAAACTGCGACGGCGCGCCGTACGGCGTGAGAAGACTGCCGGCCGCCGCGCTCCACGGAGCGTCGGGGAGCTGCTGGGCGGCCGCGGAATCGCTGAGCGTATAACCCGTGATGGCCGCGGCGAAGGCGGCGCCGCCCTTGAAAAACGCGCGGCGGTCGAGCAACCCGTTTCGAGCCACTACTTCCAGGTCTTCCCATCGCCGCGTCGAACGACTGCTTGGCATGGCGCCCTCCCCTTCGCGTTGTTCACGGCCACCGACGCGACGAACACGTGTGCTGTCTCGCGCACTACGGTACTACACTGCCCGGACAAATTCCTGGACGTTCTCATCCCGCGCCCTCCGCGTCAGCGTTTTTCCGGCAGCAGGCGCAGGCGACCAATCGCGCCTGCCTCGACGTCCTTCCTGTCCATGCGCATCGGGCGGTGTTTGACGGCTCGCCAGTCGCTCAGAAAGTCATCGTAGTGTTGTGACAGCGGGTGCCCCGACTCGCCGACCGCGTCGATGAAACGGCTGTCGTTGCCGGGCGAGAGATCGACGATCTGGCGGTAGCCCGGCACCGAGTGCTGCTCGAACGGCTGGTCGGCGGCGACCGGGCCGACATCGACCGTGCTCCAATCGCCCGCGTTCGGTACCGAGCGGCTGAGCAGCGGTCGCAGCGCTGCGACCGCATCGAGCCCCTGATGCGGGAAGACGGCCCGGTGCACCGCGTCCCACCGCCAGCGCGACAGGTCGCCGCCGAGGTTCTTCCTCAGATCGCCGACGCCGTCGTGCAGCGCGATGGTGACCGCTTCGTCGCACGTTTCGTGCGCCGGCGTCCGCACATCATCACACCACGCGTTGTCGTTGGTGGCGAGCGTGTGGAGGATGAACCTCGTGATGTAGGTGAAGCGGCCTTGGTAGCTCTCGGTCACGAGCGGACCGAGCTCGTCGCCAACGAGCGTGGGGGCCAGGCGCAGAAACCATGCTTCGAAAACAGCGGCTGCCGCGCTGTCGCCGCGCGCATCGTCGTTCCACCGGCGAAGCAGATCGACCGCTTGCTGGTCCACAGCGCTCTTCGGACGCGCGTGCGCCAACAGTGTCGGCAGCAGCGCCCGCGCGTGCAGCGAGACGGTATCCGCCTGAATGCGCGCGAAGTCGTCCGGCGTCAGCGTCGGTGTGTGCCGGAGCAAATCGGTGATGCGCTGGGCGCGATACGGCTCTGGAAAATCGATCGTGAGCAGATGCGGATAGCTCGCCGGCGCCGGCCGATTGTTGGCAGTGACGATGAAGTGCTCGGGCGGATCGTAGACGTGCGGCAGCTCCGCGAAAGGAATCCAGCCGGTCCACTCGGCGTCGCCGGTCCAGCCGTCGGCCGGCAGCGAGCCATCACCGCGCGCGCGAATCGGGATGCGCCCCGGCGCGTAATAGCCGATGTGGCCGGCGACATCGCCGTACACGAAATTCTGCGACGGCACGATGTAGTCGCCGAGCGTCGCGGTGAAATCGCTCCAGTTGCGCGCCTCGTTCAGCCGCATGAAGGCGTCCAGTGTCGGATCGGGCGCGTCGAGCGCTGTCCACCGCAACGCCAGCGGCTCGAGCGGAGCGGGGCGCGGCCCGCGTTTCAGCTCGGCGTTGTTCGCGTTGATGGCGTCGGAGACGAGCGGTCCGTGGCGCGTGATGCGCACGTCCCAGCGGACCGGCCGGGCGCCCTTGACGTCGATTGTTTCGGTGACGAACCGCACCGGCTCCTGCGTGCCGAGGAATTCGACGAACTTGCCGGTGGAGTCGAGGCGCTCGCGATAGAGATCTTCGACGTCGGCGGCCACATTGGTCCCGCCCCACGCGATGAACCGGTTCCGTCCGAGCGCGACGGCGGGCGTGCCGGGCAGCGTCGCGCCGATGACGTCGAAATCGCCGGCCGACAGGTGCGCGAGATACCACACCGAGGGCACGTGCGTGGCGAGATGTGGATCGTTGGCGAGGAGCGGCTTGCCGGTCGCCGTCAGCGTGCCGTCGGCCACCCAGTTGTTGGAGCCGAGCGATTCGGTCGTCGCGCCGCCGAGCAGGAAATCGCGGACGGCGGGGTTGCCCGTCGACAAGCTCAAGGCCAGCGCGTGTGTCCACGAATGCTCTACCACGGAGGACACGGAGGCGTGATCTCGATCAACGGAGGACACGGAAGCTTCAGTTCGTTGAGAGCCGTGTCCTCTGTTGTATGCGGCGTCGTAGCGCAGGTCTTTCGACCTGCCGTTGTGCGCAGGGCTAAAATCCTGCGCCACGGCAGTCCAGGGCATGTCACGCGCGCTGAGGATGCTTAGTCCGTCGCTGGCGTAGGGCGGCACGAGCTCGGCCATCCGATCCGCGCCGACGCGCGCCACAAGGTCGCGCCGGAGGAGCTCGAGCGAGTAATTCGCGCTCAGGTCCCACGCCATCATCTTCACCCAGACGACGACGTCGACGCCGGTCCACGGTTCCGGCGCGAACCGCAGCAGCGTGAACTCGGGGGGCAGCCGGCTGCCGCCGTGAGTCGCGATGAACGCGTTGATCCCGGCGAGGTATGCGTCGACCTGCTGCCTGGTCGCCTGGGGCATCGTGTCCCAGGCGGCGCGCGCCGCGCGCGCGAAGCCGACGGTGCGAAGAAAGCGATCCTGCGGCAGCGTGGGTGCGCCGAAGATCTCGGACAACCGGCCGTGGCCCACGCGCCGCTGGAATTCCATTTGCCACAGCCGATCCTGCGCGTGCGCGTAGCCGAGGCCGAAGAGCGCGTCGAGCTTCGTCGTGGCGAAGATGTGTGGGATGGCGTCGGCGTCGCGCACAATCTCAACAGGCGCGGACACGCCGGCGACGGTCACCGAGCCGTCGACCAGCGGCAGCGATCGTCGCGCGTAGACGTACGCGCCGGCCAGCACGACAACCGCGAGCACGAAGACGAGGGCGAGCGCTTTCACGAACCGGCGGCGCATGTGAGAATGATACTTATTTCAGCTGACAGCTTTCAGCTGTCAGCTTGCAGCTTGTACGGTCCGGCTAAAGCCGGACACTACGTACCGAACATTACTAAAGCCGGACACTACGTACCGGCCATTACGTACCGGACATTGATGATCGCACCTTCGCGCGACGGGTCTTCACTCAAGAGCGTCCTGGACCAGCTCTACGCCGATTTCAACTATCCCGACTCCGCCGCCGATCCCATTCAGATCGTCCGCCGCTACCAGCGGCCCGACGATCGCGAGGTCGTGGGATTCTGTGCCGCGGCGCTCGCCTTCGGCCGCGTGGCGAGCGTGCTGCAATCGATCGAGCGGCTGCTGTCGATTATGGGCGGCGAGCCGGCCGCCTACGTGCGCCGCTTCGACCCGCGCCGCGAGGGCCGCGCCTTCGCCGATCTGGGCCATCGCTGGACGCGCGGACCGGATCTGGTCGCCCTGTTGTGGCTGATCGCGCAGATGGTCGATCGCTCGGGATCGGTAGAAGGGTTCTTCCTCGAAGGTTACAACCCGGAGGCGCCCGACATCGAGGAGGCGCTCGACAGTTTCTCGCGGCGCGCCCTCGCGCTTGATACGAAGGCCGCGTACGGCCGCGCGCCTCGGCGGCCGGGCGTCAGTTACTTTTTTCCGCGCCCGTCGGCGGGCAGCGCGTGCAAGCGCCTGAACCTGTTCCTTCGCTGGATGGTGCGGCACGACGCGCTCGACCTCGGCGTCTGGTCGCGGGTGTCGCCGGCCAAGCTCGTCGTGCCGCTCGACACGCACGTGATTCGCGTCGGGCGCTGCCTGCAGCTCACGCGCTACACGAGCCCCGGATGGGCGATGGCGCGCGACATCACGGCGTCGCTGCGGCGCCTGGATCCGGACGATCCCGTGAAGTACGACTACGCGCTCTGTCATCTCGGGATGATGAACGCCTGCGGCTTCAATCGCGCACAGGCTGACTCGCAGTGTCCGCTCGGTGGGCTGTGCCGGCCACGCGCGCGTAGACGGCGGCCGTCTCGGCGACCATCCGCTCGACGGTAAAACGCGAGCGGACCCGCGAGAAGCCCGCGTCGCCCATCTGTCGCCGCAACGCCTCGTCCTTGAGCAGCCGCACGATCGCCTGGGCCATCGCCGCGTGATCGCGTGGGGGCACGAGCAGGCCGTTCTCGCCGTCTTCGACCACTTCCGGAATGCCGCCGGCGCGCGTCGCGACGATCGCGCGCGAGCACGCCATCGCGTCGAGGAGCGAGGTGCCCAACCCCTCGGTCACCGAGCTCATCACGAAGAGGTCGAACCCCTTGATGCAGCCGAGCACGTCGGTCCGGAATCCGGGAAGCAGGACGTGTTTCTCGAGGTGGTACTCGCGCACCTGACGCTCGAGGTGCTCGCGCAGCTCGCCTTCACCCAGAATGAGAAACCGTGCGTCGGGCACCTCGCGCACCACCAGGTGCGCCGCTTCGATGAGGTGCCGCTGGCCTTTGTGCGGCACGAGGGCGGCGACGTTGCCGACGACCGGCGCATGATGGGGCAGCCAGAAGGCTTCGTGGACGTTGACCGGCGGCGCGG
>JAHFUJ010000185.1:3349-9283 GCA_023265105.1 Acidobacteriota bacterium | reverse complement strand
GAGCGGCGGCAGCGCGAACCGCCGGCGCGCCAGCTCGCTCGTCAGCCGCGTCGCCAGATTGCGCGCGACGTGGCCCAGCACGTCGAGGCCGGCGATGTCCATCGTGCGAAACGTCGCGCTTTTCGGCCGCCCGAGCGCGGGACCGGTGATGGCGTCGATCTCTTCGATCGTGTACTCGCCCGACTCGAGCGCGTCGAGCGTCTGAACGATCCCGAACAGGCCGATGTGGTTGGCGATGAAGTTGGGCGTGTCTTTCGCGACGACCACTCCCTTGCCGAGCCGCAGGTCGACGAACCGGGAGACGCGCGCGACGACCGCCGGGTCGGTGTCCGGCGTCGGGATGATCTCGACCAGCCGCAGATACCGCGGCGGATTGAAGAAGTGGGTGCCGAGCCAATGACGCCGGAAGTCGTCGCCGCGCCCCTCGGCCAGCGCGGCGATCGGAATGCCCGAGGTATTCGACGAGACGATGGTGCCCGGACGCCGGACGGCGTCGACGCGTTCGAGCAACACGCGCTTGATCTCGATCTGCTCGACGACCGCCTCGACAATCCAATCGAGCTCGGCGAGCCGACCGAGATCGGCATCGAACCCGCCCGTGGTGACGAGCGTCGCCGCATCAGGCGTGAAGAAGGGATCGGGCTTGAGGCCTCGCGCACGCTTCAACCCCTCGCGCGCGATCTCCGGCGTCAGATCGAGCAGCAGCGCGGGGATGCCGGCGTTGGCGACGTGCGCGGCGATTTGCGCGCCCATCGTACCGGCGCCGAGCACGGCGACCGAGCGGATCGCGTGTGGATTGGTCATCGGGGCACTTGCGTAAAGGTATCATCATCACCACCGTGACAACATTGCCGGCATGTTACAATGCGCCGTTTCCCCATCCCGAACGCGCGCGTCGATGCGCGTTTCTCGTTCGAAGGAGTCAGCGATGAAACAGTCATTGCGAACGGCGGCCTGGCTGCTGTGCCTCGGCGTGTTTTCGATCACCCACCTCGATGCGCAAACGCGAGCCACTACCGGCGACCTCGTGGGCGTCCTGTACGACCAGTCGCACGCGGTGCTTCCCGGCGTGACGGTGACCGCAACAAGCACCGAGACGAATCAGTCGCGGTCGACGGTGACCGACGGCGTGGGCCGTTTCACGATCCCGGCGCTGCCGCCGGCCACCTATACGGTGAAGGCCGAGCTGGCGGGATTCCAGCATCAGGCCGGCGTGCGGTACGAAGCGGTGATTCGGATCGGCACGCAAGTGTCGCTCGGCATCACGCTGCAGGTTGCGTCGGTGACCGAGACGGTCGGCGTCGTCGCCACGCTCCCGGTGATCGACACCCAGCAGACCGCCGTCGCGACCGTCGTCACCCAGGAACAGATTAACGACCTGCCGATTAACGGCCGCGACTTCATCTCGTTTTCGGTGATCACGCCAGGTGTGACGCGTGACAACACGCCGCAGCAGGGGGCGTCGGCGACCTCGGGTTTGACGTTCGCCGGGCAGCGTGCGCGGTCGAACAACATCACCGTCGACGGCCTCGACAACAACGACATCGTCGTTGGGAGCGTGCGGGCGACGTTCAGCCAGGAAGCGGTCCGCGAATTCCAGGTGATCGCCAACTCGTATTCGGCCGAGTTCGGCAAGGCGTCGGGCGGCGTGGTCAACATCGTGACGAAGAGCGGCGCGAACACGCCGAGCGGAAACGCGTTTATATTTTTTCGCAACGACGCGCTGAACGCGAAGAGCTACTTCGAGCAGTTCACGCCGGGCGGCACGGCAGTCGATTTGCCCAAGGCGCCGTACAACCAGAAGCAGTACGGCGGCACGGTCGGCGGCCCGATTCAGAAAGATCGGACCTTCTTCTTCGGATCGTTCGAGCGGCTGGACATCAAGACCAGCAACTTCGTGAGCATCGACCGGACGACGCCCGTGTCGCTGTTCGGCCAACCGCTCGGCACGACGGTCGACATTCTGAGGCGGGCCGGCTTCCCGGTCGAGACCGGTGACGTCCCGTACACGATCACGTCCAATCAATTGCTGGTGAAAGTCGACCATCAGATCAATTCGACCCAGGAGCTTGGAATCCGCTACAACTACGCCGACGGATTGAACGAAAACGTCGAACCGTGGGGCGGCCTGGTCGCCAGGAGCCGCGGCGCCTCACTCGACAACAAGGATCACATGGTGGCCGCCTCGCACATGACGGCGCTGGCGGCGATGGTCAACGAGCTGCGCTTCCAATTCGCGCGGCGCGACCAGCACGTCAACTCGCTCGATCCCAATTGCGGGGGACCGTGCACGGCGGAGAGCCAAGGCGGGCCGACGCTCGAGATTCTCGGCGTGGCCAGCGTGGGCCGGCAGCGCTTCACGCCGCAGCCGCGCCTCAACCATCGGTACGAAGTGCTGGACACGATCAGCGTTCTTCGCGGCAGTCACGAGTTGAAAGCGGGAGTCGACTTCAACTACGTCGATCACAAGGTGCAGGCGCTGCCGCTGCACTTTGGGGGCCGCTATCTGTTCCAGGCGCTGCCCGCCATTCCCGGTCTGCTGCCCGCGCCGATCACCGGCATCCAGGCGCTCGCGCTCGGCCTGCCCGCCGCGTACATCCAGGGCTACGGAAACTCGGCGGTCAGCTACGGCTACAAGGATCTCTCGCTCTTCGCGCAGGACGATTGGCGAGCCACGAACAATCTGACCGTCAAGATCGGCGTGCGGTACCAGAACCAGTTCTGGCCGAACCTCATGTACAACACGCCCGGCGTCAACGGGTCGTACATGTTTCCGAGCGACAACAACAACGTCGCGCCCCGCCTCGGCGTGACGTGGGATCCGATTGGCGACAAGAAGACGTCGATTCACGGCGCGTACGGGATCTACTACGACAACCTCATCACCGGAGCGGCCGGCATCGCCGACATCGTCAACGGATCGGCCGGCGGCGTGCGAACGCTCGTGGCGCGTCTGCCGTCGACGGCCCCGATTGGTGCGTGGAGCGCGCCGGGCCACAAGCTGCCGGAAGCCGCCGCGGGGGCGTTTCCCAGCCTGGTCATCTCGATCGATCCCGGCGTGAGAACGCCGTACGCGCATCACGTGTCGGCTGGATTCGATCGCGAGCTGCCCGGACAGGTGGGGCTCTCGGCGAGCTACGTGTATGCGCGAGGGTTCAAGCAGCTCGGCACGATCGATTACAACCCGGTCGTTGGGTCGCTCGGGGCCGGTCGCCGGCCGCTCGATGCCGGCGGTCGCGCGGGGACGTCGGCCTCGGTGCTGCAGTACACCTCGTTCGGCGAAACCTGGTACAACGGCCTGACGGTGTCCGGCACAAAGCGGTTCAGCAATCGCTATCAATTTCTTGCCTCCTACACGTTGTCGAAGGCGGAGGACAATTCGACTGACTTCCAGAGCGCATTTATCCCGCAGAGCAACGGAATGGGACGCGATCCGAACAACCCGAACGGCGTGCCGATTGGCTTCGACGCGACGAGCGAGCGCGGACCGTCGCTCCAGGACCAGCGTCACAGATTCGTGCTCAGCGGGCTGTACGTCGCGCCGTACGACGTCAACATTTCGTCGATCGTGACGGTCGGGTCGGGCCGGCCGTACAACATCCTCGCCGGGGCGGATCTCAACGGCGACGGCGACGGCGGGACCATCCCTGGTCCGGATCGCGCGCGCGCCACTCCGGCCGATCCTGCGTCCAGCGTCGGCAGGAACCGCGCGACGCTGCCGTCTCAGGCGACCGTCGACATGCGCGTGAGCAGACGGATTCCCCTTGGCGGGAAGGCCAACATCGACGCCATTTTTGAAGTGTTCAATCTCTTCAATCGCACGAACTTCACCGACGTCAACAACATCTTCGGCACGGGCGCGTATCCGGGGAGTCCGCTGCCGACGTTCGGGCAGTTCCAACAGGCGGGGGCGCCGCGCCAGGTGCAGCTCGCGGTGAAGATCGGGTTCTGAGGGCGGGACCTATCGTTTCTTCGGCTCAGCCATGAGCTCGCCGCGCTCGTTGTGATAGCAGCGGCAGTTGCGTCGCAGCTCGGCATTGATCTGGGCCCGAGCCCGATGGAGCCTGATCTTGACCGTGCCCAAGGAGAGGGACAGGCGACGGGCGATGTCGTCGTTCGGGAGATGCTCGAACTCGCTGAGAACGTACACCTCGTGGTACGTTGGAGGCAGTCGCTGCACGTACTCGAAGTAGCAGGCCACCATCTCGTTGCGGATGGCGTCCTCCTCTAGCGGCAGCAGACCGCAGGAGTGGGTCGAAAGAGGAAGAGCGCCCGAGCCGGGACGTGGCAGCGCCGCCGGTCAAACGGGTAGGCCAAGTTCCTTTGCGGCCTGTTCCTGCGACGCATCCATCGTCATGAACCGATCGATCCTCTCGGTTGCATGAAACCACAGGGCTGTTCGCAGGTGCGCCAGATCGAGAGATCGTGGAGTGATCACCGCCGGCAGGGTCATCGATTGACAGAGGTCGAGCGTCAGATCGCGCAACACGAAATGATTCGTATCCTGCTCCAAACGGTCGAGGGAAGTCTTGTATCGGTCCGGAGTCAACGTTCCTTCCCTCGCCAGCCGGATCAGGGTTCGTCTGGCCTCCAGCACGAGAAGGACGCTTGACAACAAGTCAGCCGCGTCGGTTTCCCTGGAGAGCCGCTCCGACCCTTCTTCCCCCAGCAATATGCAGAGGTACGCCGACGTGTCGAGATACAGACGCGAACGCTGCGGCCGCTCGTTCGGATCGCGGCTCAACGATCTCCCCTGTCTTCCAGCAGCACGGCCAGGTAATGGCCTTTGGTTCCACGCTTGAGCGCCGGTTTCAGGCGACCCTTCCCCACGACGTCGCCGCGATGGACGTATGCCGGACGAGCCGGGCCCAGTTGAGCCACTGCCTCGTTGTGGCGGGTGATGATAATGGTGTGACCAGATTCGGCTTGCGCCACTGCGGCCGAGAGGCTGGCTTTCAGGTCCTGAATCGAGATCTGTTTCATGACCTTTATCGTAGCAGATTCTGGTCCGACTCAGGCTGATCGACGCGGAGAGCCGTTCGCTGGCTATTGATCGCTCGAAATGCGTCGCCTGGTATGGGTGATCGTCACCGGCAGCCCGACGCGGGATCCCTCCGAGTACAAAATGCATCTGAAGGGGATCGTACGTGTGACTGACGGATGGAAATGGGCTGGCGGCGGCCAACTCCGCTGGACGCCAGCCTAGCACCACTACACAGGCCCGTGGGACCACCGACCCGGCGCGCGATGCTGCGCGACCCAGCGTTCCGACGCAAGACCCCCTTCATCCGGCCTATCATCAGCACGATAATGACAAATCTCGTCGGTGGCACGATAATCTGACGAACAACATCTTGGTGGGTCACCCTGCATGAGCAATCGATTTCTCGAGTCATTGGGCGCCCTGGCCATCGTGGTTACGATCGTGGCCCTGGCCCCCGTGGCGGTCGCAGGCCAGGCCGGAGCGACGGCGAGGAAAACGACCGCGGCAAAGACGTGGACTTCTCCCCGGACACCGGACGGCCAACCGGACCTCCAGGGATTCTGGGCGAACACCCGTGCGACCCCCGTGGAGCGACCGCAGGTACTGGAAGGCAGACCGTTTCTGACGGACGCCGAAGTTGCTGACTTGCAAAAGCGAGCCGATCGGCTCTTCAAGGACGGGGCTAGTGACTTTGCCGCTGGAGACAACATTTTCCTGGCCGCTTTCGCCAATCTCGAACGGTACAAAAACCCAAATTCGACCAGCAGTTCCGTCGGGATGGTCGAGAGAGCGTTCGATAATCGCACGTCGCTGGTTGTGGATCCGCCTGATGGGAGAATTCCTGCGTTGACGCCGGAGGCCCAGCGGAGGCAGGCCGCGGCCGCCGCCAGGCAGCGCCTCCTCTCGGGCCCGGAGGACCTCAGCAATGCGCTGCGCTGCATTACGTACGG
>JAHFUJ010000185.1:0-3249 GCA_023265105.1 Acidobacteriota bacterium | reverse complement strand
TCCGTGAGCCTCTGGGCGCAGACGGAGTACAGCAAGATCGAAATCATTACAGAGAAGATCGCACCGAACCTCTATATGTTGTCCGGTTCGGCCGGTGTCGATCCGGGCCACCAAGACGCTGCTGGTGGCAGGATCGGCGTGCTCGCCGGCCCCGACGGCATCTTCATGGTGGATGCCCAATACGTGCAGCTGGCCGACAAGGTCGTGGCGGCGGTCAGAAAGATCAGCACCGAGCCGATTCGTTTTCTGGTCAACACACACATTCATGGCGACCACACGGCCGGCAATTTGACCTTCGGAAGAATGGGAGCCGTGCTCATGTCGCGTGAAGAACTGCGCGAAGGAATGGTGCATCCGCGGCCTGCGGCAAATGGCACGACGCCTCCCGTGAGGGACGCGGCCGGAATCCCCATGATGACCTATGGGCTGGGCGACCCGGTGAAGATACGCATGAACGGCGAAGTCGTCGATCTCATTCCGATCAGGGCGGCCCATACCGGTGGCGATACGGCGATCAGATTTGAGAATGCCGACGTGATCATGATCGGCGATTTCTACCGGAACTACGGGTATCCCTTCATCGACACCAACAATGGCGGCTCGTTGAAGGGTGCGCTGGAAGCGCTCGACAACACGATGAAGCTGGCCGGTCCGAACACGAGGCTCATCCCGGGTCACGGCACAATCATCACCAAGACGGACATCATCCCGTACCGCGACATGATCCTCGCGGTGCAGGCAAAAGTGCGGCAGATGATTGCGCAGGGTAAGACCCAGCAGGAAGTGCTGGCGGCCAAGCTGACGGCCCCCTACGATGCGAAAGTTCCAGGTGGACTCTTGCCGGCAGGTGCGGGAACGAGCGCTGATCGGTTCGTCGGGATGATCTATTCGGAGCTGAAAAGCAGCAAGTAACCTAGCATGTTGAACCGGCGCCAGTTTGTTTCGGCAGTCGCCGCAAGTGCGGCGATGTTCACCCGCGCTCCGAGAGCATTCGCGTCGGCAGCGGCGAGATACGACCTGATCATCAGGGCCGGCCGCGTCATCGACCCCTCGGTCCGGCTCGATGCGATCCGCGACGTGGCGATCTCGGAAGGCCGCATCGCCGCCGTCGCGGCCCACATCGCGGGCGACGCAGCCGACACCGCCGACACTATTGACGCGCGCGGCAAGCTCGTCGTCCCAGGGTTACTCGACATCCATACCCATACCGCGCGCTCCGCCGAGGGGCCGGGCCTCGTGTTGCGAGACGGCGTGACGGGGTGGATCGATGCAGGATCGCAAGGGGCCGATCGCATCGGCGACATGATTGCCGTCGCGCGATCGGCGCCGCAGCAGGGCCGCGTGCTGATCAACATCGGGCGCGCCGGCATCCTGCCCGACGGCGACACGATGGACCTCACCCGCGCCGATGTGGGTGCGGCGCGCGACGCGATCGCGAAGAACCGCGACTTCATCGTCGGCGTCAAGGCGCGGCTGTCGCGAGAGGTCGCGGGCGCGAACGATTACGAGGTGCTTCGGCGCGCGCAGGAAGTGGCCACCTCCTTCAACCTGCCCGTCATGATCCACATGGGGCAGACGATCTCGCCGCTCGCCAAGCTTGTCGCTCTCTTGAAGCGCGGCGATGTCGTCACTCACATGTTTGCGCCGCCGCCCAACAGCATCATCGACGACAGCGGCCGCATCCTGCCCGAAGTGCGCGCGGCCAGGCGCCGCGGTGTCTGGTTCGACGTCGGCAACGGGCAAACCGGACATATGAGGTGGGACACGATCGCCGCCATCGTGAGGGCCGGCTTCTGGCCGGATACCTTCTCCACCGACTGGAACACGAACAGCCCGACGACGGGGGTCATCGACCTGCCCAACTGCATGTCGAAGCTGCTCGGCTACGGCATGACGCTCGCCCAGGCGATCGCGTGCGCGACCGTCAATGCCTCGCGCATCTTCCCGTTGTTCAACGACCGCGGCACGCTGAAGGTGGGCGCGCCGGCCGACGTTGCGCTGCTCGAGCTGCGAAAAGGAACGTTCGAATTCCTCGACAACTATAAGGGCACGATCACCGGTAGCCAGAGGCTTTTCCCGAGCGCAACCGTGCTCGGCGGCAAGCGGGTCCAGCGCGCATAGCGGGCGTGGCCGAGAACCCTACCGATGGTGACCGACAGGTCCAACGGGCAATAGCATGGATTCTGAGCCCGCCCATGCGGGCCGGTACACGCCTTCAGCGTCCATGGCGTGTGCGCGCCCGGTCGGTGGTAATATCTGGGTATTACCATGCCGACGATCACCGTGAAGCTCGACAGGAAACGCGCCGCGCGTCTGACCCGGTGGGCGCGACGCAGGAGAGTCCCGAAGTCGGAAGTCATCCGGACGTTGATCGACTGGGCGGGACCGATCGAGACCGGAGATGATCTGATCGAATGGGTTAAGGCTTCGGAGGGCAGGAGCTTGGGCCTCGCACAGAGAAGACGGTGAGCCGCCCTGTCTTACTGGATACTTCCTTTCTCGTTGCGCTCGAGCGGGAAACTGCCAAGCGCGAAGAGGGTCCGGCGCGACGGCGCTTACCCTCGCTGCGCGGGCGTCAACTAGTGGTCTCCATTGTCAGCGTGGAAGAGGTCTTGGAGGGGGCCGCTGATGAGGTTGCCGCGCTGGCATCACTGCAACGGTTCGCAATTCAAGGGCTGCATCTTGCGCAGGCGCGTCGGTGCGCGCTGCTACAACGTCGCGCGCCGCGGCGGATGGGCGAGAATGACGCGTGGCTGGTGGCCACCGCCCAATCACTCGACGCGGACGTGTTGGGCGCGGATCGTGTCGCCTTCGAGCGGCTCGGTGCGCGTTACTTGCGCTTCCGTTGAGGATCGTCGGCCGGCGTCCTGCGTTTCGCAGCCGCGGCTCAAACGGCCGCGTGAGACGTGGGCAAACGTGATAGGAGGATTCATGCGCACACCACTGCCGTTCGTCACGCCTCTGCTCCTGGCGCTCTGCGCCGCCGGTGCGCTTGACGCGCAGACCGGCAATCCGATCACCAGCAATCCGATTCCGGCGCCAGTCACGAAACGCGGGCTGACGGTCGAAATCCGCGATCTCGTCCGCCTGCCGGACACGCGCGGGCTGCGGCCCGCCGATCAGGACGTGGTGCCGGCCGGCTGGGCGCGCGTCAGTTACGTCCGCGACCTTCCGGACGGCCGCCGGTTCGCCAACGACTCGCGCGGAATGCTGTACCTGCTCGATCGCAACAACCAGCCCTCTGTGTAT
>JAHFUJ010000011.1:24505-37876 GCA_023265105.1 Acidobacteriota bacterium | reverse complement strand
GCGGGCCGGCGGTGAAGATGTCGACCAGCAGCATCCACATCCCGATGATCTGACCGAATCGGCCGATGTAATACAGGGCGGTTGTCATCGTTAGTCAAATGCTCGCGGGGCCCCACTTCTTCTCTTGCGCCGGGGCCCCACCCCCGACGCTCTTGGCTGAGGGCTCTCGCTCGCTCGCGCTCGGCGGCGTGCCTTCGCCGCGCTCCCCTCCGGCGCCTCGCGCTGGCCGCAGGCGCTATATCCGGTCGAAGTTCTTTTCGATCTCGCGACGCGTCAGGCGCAGCATCACCGGGCGGCCGTGCGGGCAAACGGTCGAGTATGCCGTCGCGCGCAGCTCGTCCAGAATGTGCGTCATCTTCTCGTACGTCAGCGGGTAGTTCGCCTTCACGGCCGCGTGGCAGGCCGTGGTCGCCGCGATGCGCCGCAGCGCCTCCTGAATGTCGGCGCCGCGATCCAATCCCTCGAGATCCTCGGCGAGCGCCGAGAGCGCCCTGGAGCTGTCTTCGATTTTGAGCAGGGCCGGAACCGCGGCGACCTTGATCGTGGCGGCGCCGAAGCCCTCGATCTCGAATCCAAGCCGATCGAGCTCCGCCGCGCGAGCGACGAGCGCCTGGTGGGCCGACGCCGATAGCTCGAGCAACACCGGCACCAGCAGCCGCTGCGATTCGAGGCGTCCGGCCGTGAGTCGTTCCATCACGCGCTCGAACAAGACGCGCTCGTGCGCGACGTGCTGATCGATGATCGCCACGCCCTCATCGTCCACCGCGATGATGAAGGTATCGCGGAACTGGCCGAGCGGGATCATCGGACGGATGTCGCTCGGCGGCGCCGTCACGGTCCGGCTAAAGCCGGACGCCACGTGAGGATCCACGTGCGGATCGCCAGTCACGGTCCGGCTAAAGCCGGACACTACGTACGGATCCACGGACGGATCGGCGGTCACGCGCGGATCGGCGGTCGAGGGAACCCAGCGGTTCGGGTAGGCGCCTCCCGCGAGCACGCCGGGAATCGTCGCCGCGATCGGTGCCTGCGCGGCGTGTTCCGGCCGCAACTGCAACTGCGGGACGCCTCCCTGCCCGAGCGCGTCCATCAGCCCGCGCCGCACTACTTCGTGCACGAGCGATTGATCGCGGAACCGCACTTCGGCTTTGGTCGGATGAACGTTCACGTCGAGCGCCTCGGGCGGCATCTCGAGGAAGAGATGCACTTCGGGACTGCGCTCCTTGATCGACGCGGAACTGTACGCATCGATGATCGCATGCGCGATGGTCCGGTCTTTGACGATGCGCCGGTTGATGAAGACGTTCTGCGGTCCGCGCGTCGGTCCCTGCTCCGCCAGCGCCGCGACGTAGCCCGCGAGCCGCACGCCGCCCACTTCCTTCCGAACCTCGATCAAATCGTCTCGTTCGCCGTACAACTGATAGAGCCGATCGCGCAGCGACAGCGCGGGCGGACACCGTACGAGAGTGCGGCCGGCGCTCGTCAACGTGAAACCGATTTCGGGGTAGGCCAGGGCAAGCTGCGTCACGATGCGCGACACCTGGGCCGATTCGGCGCCGTCTGACTTGAGGAATTTGCGGCGCGCCGGCAGGTTGTAGAACAGGTCGTTGACCTCGACCATCGTGCCCTCGGCCGCACCGGCCTCCGTCACCGCCGCAACCGCGCCGCCGTTCACGCGAATCTCGGTGCCGCTCTCCTGCCCTCGCGCACGCGTCCGCAGCACCAGGTGCGACACCGACGCGATGGCCGGTAGCGCTTCTCCGCGGAATCCCAGCGTCAGGATGGCGGCCAGATCCTCCGTTCGCCGTATCTTGCTCGTCGCGTGCCGCTCGATCGCGAGGCGCGCATCCTCCGGCGCCATCCCTTCCCCATCGTCTTCGACGCGCACCTGTTTTTTGCCGCCGAGCTCGACGTGCACGGTCAGACGCCGCGCGCCCGCGTCGATGGCGTTCTCGACGAGCTCCTTGACGACGGAGGCGGGCCGCTCGACGACTTCGCCGGCGGCTATCTGGTTGGCGAGGTCCGGCGGCAGCCGGTTGATTTTGCCCACGTGTGATCACGTTGCCACGGAGGCACAGAGGACACCGAGAGGATCGGCCACAAAGTCACGGAGGACCGAGAGTAATCAGCCACAGAGTCACAGAGACACGGAGAAGATCAATTCTTCTCTGTGACTCGGTGACTCCGTGGCCCTTTTCCTCGGTGACTTTGTGACTCCGTGGCCGTTTTTCTCCGCGTTGCTGTGGCCGTTGAGCGACTGAGGAAGTTTGCCACAGAGTCACAGGGACACGGAGAAAATTCTTCTTTGTGACTCGACGCGTGGGCTCGTCACGCCGGCCGCTCAGTCGGCGAAGAAGTCGGCGACGCGGCAGGAAAATCCGGGCATGTAAGGATCCGCGTTCGCGATGTCGGCCTCACGAAGGAGTACCGGCGAGGCGCCAGGCGAGCAGACGTGCAGTGTGAGCGTTCGCGGGTCAAGCACCCACACCAGATCGACGCCCGCGGTGTGGTACTCGCCGATCTTCGTTTCCATCTCAGACCAGGAGGTGTCGTCGCTAAGCACTTCGATGATGAGTTCCGCGGGAACTTCAAGAAATCCGGTGATCTGCGTGTCTTTCGGAAGGCGCCGGTACGAGATGAACGCCACGTCCGCCCCTCGCACCGTGTCAGGTCCACGACGAACGATGAAGCCTGCCGCGCCCGTCAGCACCCGACCCAGACGACGCACGCGGTTGTGCGATTCAAGCAGAAAGCACGCCCTTCCGGTGATCTCGCTGTGCCGAGACCCACCCGGCGACATCGGAATAATCTCTCCATTCACGAGCTCGCACGGACCGATCACCTCGGCGACGCGAGCAAACTCTTCCGCCCGAAGCAGCGTTGACGTCCGCACGACACCATTATAGCGAGTCATAGCGATCGCCCCCCTTCAGCTGCGAGCACGGTTCCGTCAGAATGAGGATTGCCTACCCACCAGTTGAACGTCGTCAGATCCCGGACTGATGAAGCGAAAGACTCTGCCCATCAACGATCACCTGTGGGATCAGCACCAGGCCCGGCGCGAGGCGCTGGCCGGGCTGCGGGCCCCGGCGGCCAACAGCAGGTCAGATCCAGCCCTTCCGGCGGAACACGCCGAGCATGACGATCACGACCACCACCATGATGCCGACGATCCACCAGAACTGCACGGCGTCGCCTCCAGGAAAATGTGGCAGCAGCATGTTCATGCCGTAAATCCCGGACAGCAGCGTCAGCGGCATGAAAATGGTCGCGACGACGGTGAGCACCTTCATCACCGCGTTCAGGCGGTTGCTGACGCTCGACAAGTGTGCGTCGAGGATTCCCGTAATGCGATCGTGAAAAATGAGCGCGTCATCCGCGATGCGCACGAGATGGTCGTAGACGTCGCGGAACCGGAACGACATCTCCGTGCTGATATCGACGAACTCCCGCCGTGCAAGGCGGGCGATGACGTCGCGCTGCGGCGTCGTGACGCGCCGAAGCGAGGACACGTCGCGCTTCTCGTCGAGGATCTCGCGGACCAGGGTCTGCGTCGGGCGGTCGAAGACCGCCTTCTCGAGCTCGTCGAGGCGATCTTCCAGCTTCTCGATCTCCGGGCGGTAATGGTCGACCATCGTGTCGACGATCCGGTGGAACAGCGGCACCGGGCCGTGGGCCAGGATCTTCGGGTTGCGCGCGCAATCATCGCGCAACTCGGTGATAGCCCGCGAATGGCCGTCGTGAACAGTGACCAGATAATTCGAACCGAGAAAGAAGTCGACGTCGTGGGTCGCGAACCCGTGCTCGCCGGCCGTGAAGTCGATCCCGTGAAGGACGACGTACAAGTACCCCTCGTACGCCTCGACCTTCGGGTACTGGACGGCGCTCATCGCGTCCTCGACCGATAGCGGGTGGAGCGCCAGCGTCTCGCTGAGGATCAGCGACTCGGGAATAGATGGTGCCGCCAGGTCCACCCAGAAGGTGACGCCGGCGGCTGGATTGATCCAGGCGCGATCAATGCTCGCCGCCTGCTCAGTCTGGCCGTCGCGGTGAATGAAGATCGTGATCACGGGAATCCAGCGACAACGCGCACACAGGACCCAGAGAAACCGAGCATGTTCTCCATGCGATCGACGTCGCTAGGACGACTGCCCTTCAGTCGCCGACCCTGACGGCCAGCGCCGCCTGCGCCGCCGCGAGGCGCGCGACCGGCACCCGGTACGGCGACGCGCTGACATAGTCGAGACCCACCTCTTCGAAGAAGTGGATCGACGCGGGATCGCCTCCGTGCTCGCCGCAGATGCCGAGCTTCAGGTTGGGGCGCCCCTTGCGCCCGAGCTCGACGCCGATCCGCACGATCGCGCCGACGCCTTCGATGTCGATCGAGGCGAACGGATCCCGATCGAGGATCTTCTTGTCCTGATAACTCTTTAAGAATTTGCCGACGTCGTCTCGCGAGAAGCCGAAGGTGAGCTGCGTCAGGTCGTTGGTGCCGAACGAGAAGAACTCCGCCTCGGTGGCTATCTGATCGGCCGTCATCGCGCCGCGCGGCACCTCGATCATCGTGCCGACCAGATATTTGATCCTGATTCCCTGCTGCTTCATCGTCTCGGCCGCGACGCGATCGACAATCGCCTTTTGATGGCGCAGCTCCTTCACGAGTCCGACCAGCGGAATCATGATCTCGGGCACGACCGCGAGACCCTCCCTCTTCAGGCGACACGCGGCCTCGATGATCGCCCGCGTCTGCATCTCGGTGATCTCCGGGTACGTGATGCCCAGGCGGACGCCTCGGTGACCGAGCATCGGGTTGAACTCGTGGAGCTGTTCGACGCGCTGCAGAAGCGCCCGCTTCTCGTCGAGCTCGCGTCCCGTCTTGCCGGTCGCTTCAAGTCTGGCGACGTCGACCATCAGCTCTTCGCGCTTGGGTAGAAATTCGTGGAGCGGTGGATCGATGGTGCGAATGGTGACCGGACAGCCGTGCATCGCCCTGAACACGCCGTAGAAGTCGTCGCGCTGAAGCGGCAGCAGCTTGTCGAGCGCTTTTCGCCGATCGGCCTCATTGTCGGCGAGGATCATCTGCTCCACAATCGGAAGGCGTCCCTCGCCGAAGAACATGTGCTCGGTGCGGCAGAGGCCGATGCCGCGGGCGCCAAACGCGTAGGCGATCGCCGCCTGGTCCGGCAGGTCGGCGTTGGCGTACACGCCCAGGCGCCGGAACTTGTCCGCCCACGCCAACAACGTGTCGAACCGCTGGTAGAGGTCCGACTGCTCCCGCTTCAGCGTGCCGTTAATGACCTGAAGGATCTCGCTCGGCTGCGACGCCACGCGCGCGATCTTCACTTCGCCCGTCAGCCCGTTAAAAGAGATGTAGTCGCCTTCCTTGACGGTCCGACCGTTGACGCGGAACAGGTGCGCACTCTCGTCGATCTCGAGCGCGCCGGCGCCCACCACCGAGGGCTTGCCCATCTGCCGTCCGACGACGGCCGCATGCGAGGTCATGCCGCCGGTCGCCGTCAGGATGCCCTGCGACACGAACATGCCATGGATGTCGTCGGGCACGGTCTCGCGCCGGACGAGCACGACCTGGCGCCCGAGCCGCGTCCACTCGACGGCGATGTCCGCGGAAAACACGACCTGGCCGCTCGCCGCACCAGGTGACGCCGGCAGTCCTTGGGTCGCGGTCGGGATCTTCTCCCACTCGTCCTGATCGAAGCCGGGCGCCAGCAGCTGATTGAGCGACTCGGGATCGACGAGCAGGATCGCCTCTTTCGGCGTGACGAGCTTCTCGGCCACCAGATCCGTGGCGATGACGACCGCGGCGTGGCCCGTGCGTTTGCCGCTGCGCGTCTGCAGCATGAACAGCCGCTCGTTCTGGATCGTGAACTCGAAATCCTGCACGTCCTTGTAATGCTTCTCGAGCCGCGTCGTGATGTCGCGCAACTGCGCGTAGGTCTTCGGCATCACCCGCTCGAGGTCGCCGATGGGCCGCGGCGTACGGGTGCCCGCGACGACGTCCTCGCCCTGCGCGTTGATGAGGAACTCGCCGTAGAACTCCTTCTTGCCGGTCGCCGGGTTGCGCGTGAAGCCGACGCCGGTTGCCGAGTGAACCCCGGTGTTGCCGAAGACCATCAGTTGCACGTTGACCGCCGTGCCGATGTCGTCGGGAATGTCGTAGATTCGGCGGTACTCGATCGCGCGCGGGTTCATCCACGAGCGAAAGACGGCGTCGCGAGCCATCTTCAGCTGCACGTGGGGATCCTGCGGGAACGACGTGCTACTGCGGCGCCGCACGACGGCCTTGTAGCGCTCGACGACTTCGCGGAGCGCCGGTTCATCGAGGCCGGTGTCTTCCTTCGCGCGCCGCGCCACTTTGACCTCGTTGAATTCGTGCTCGAACGCCCCTTTCGGAATCTCGAGGACGACGTTGCCGAACATCTGGATGAAGCGGCGGTAGCTGTCGAAGGCGAACCGGCCGTTCTTGGTCCGGCGCTTCAGCCCTTCGACGGCCTCGTCGTTCAAGCCGAGATTGAGGATGGTGTCCATCATCCCAGGCATCGAGAACTTCGCGCCCGAACGGACCGAAACGAGCAGCGGATGCTCGGCCGACCCGAGCGTCGCGCCGGCGACCTTTTCGAGGTTCTTCAGGTGCCCCTCGATCTCGCGGTCGATGGGGGGCGGGATCTTCGCGTTCTTCTCGTAATAGATGTTGCACACCTCGGTGGAAATGGTGAACCCGGGCGGCACGGGGAGGCCCGCGTTGGTCATCTCGGCGAGGCCGGAGCCTTTGCCGCCGAGGAGATCCTTCATGTTGCGGTTGCCGTCGGCCTTGCCGCCGCCGAAGAAATACACGTACTTCCGGGATTTGGGATTGGGGATTGGGGATTTGGTCTTCCCGCGTTTCTTCGCTGTCGGTCGCTTGGCCATCGAGTTCAGACTCCGTCGGGTCGAATCAATCGAATCTGGTAAGTGGGTAATCTCGTAATTGGGTAATTGGCTGTCACACTGCGATCGTAGTGCAGGCCTTCAGGCCTGCTCGCGCCTGGGCTTTGGAAATGGCACGGTTACGTCCTTGGGGACGACCTCGGAAACATCGGCAATCTCCATCACCAAGTCTCGGAGCCCGCCCATCAGCTGCAGTCGCTTCTCACGAGTCGTGACGTCCTCCGCCATTACCATGACTTCGTCAAAGTAGCGCGCCACGGTTGGCCTCCAACCCGCGATGCGCTTTAACGCGCCAAGATAGTCGCCCCGCGCTTTAGCATTGTGGACAAAATCAGCACTCACCGCTACTTCGTGAATCAAGGCTTTCTCTGCAGACTCCTGCGATTCCTTGGTCGCGTAGTCGATCAGCGCGGGCCAGCCGTCCGAGGCAAACGTGACCCCTTTGGAAATGTTCTTCACTCGTTTGAAGAGCTCAGCCAAGGCCTCAAAATCGGGCGACTTTCTTGCCTCCGCCACGGCAGCAACCCGGGGCCATGCAGTCGACGGCACCAAGTCATCCGGGCCCACGAAATAGTCAACCGTCGCGTTAACTTCGTCGTATGCCGCCCCGCGTTCTTGCAGCAAGTGGCGCATCCGCTCCGCCAGAAACAGACTCAAACGAATCCACCATCCCCATTCCGTTGATGATTCGTCGACGGGTTCTGGCGGCCTTTGGCGCCCGAGAGCTCTCAGCGCTTCGTCCAGTAGAGGTCCTAAAGCGATGCGGCGCTCAATTCCGCACGAGTGCGGAAGATCTGCCAGGATCTTGACAACCCCCTGGGCGGCGCGCCTCAGTCCGTACGGATCGCGTGACCCCGTCGGCTTCTCCCCGGCCGCGAACAGCCCGACGATCGTGTCCAACTTGTCGGCCAGCGACACGGCGGCCCATGTCACGGCCGCCTTCCCCAGCTGCGCCCGCGTGGGCGGCGCGTCCGATTCAACACCGACCGGCAGGTAGTGGAAGTAGATCGCTTTCCAGACCTCTTCAGGCAGCCCTTCGACGCGCGCGTAAATGCCGCCCATGGTCCCCTGGAGCTCGGTGAACTCCCGAACCATGTCGGCGGTGAGGTCGGCCTTCGCCAGACGTGCAGCCTTGGCGGCCTGCCGCCCGATCTCCTCCGAGGCGCCAAACGCCTCCTGCGCAATCCAGCGCGCGAGCGGCTCGATGCGCTCGGCCTTTTCCTTGTACGTCCCGAGCTTCTTGTGAAACAACAACGTGGCCAGGCGTTCGATCCGCGACTCGAGCGCGATCTTGCGGTCCGCTTCCCAGAAGAACCGCGCGTCGCGCAGCCGTGCCGTGACGACGCGCTCGGCGTTGCGCGCAATCGTGCGCTCGTTGTCCGGTTCCGTATTGATGACGGCGAGGAACGCGTTTTTCAATTTCCCATCTTCGGTCTCGACCGGGAAGTAGTGCTGATGGTGGATGAGCGTCGTCGTCAGCACCTCCTCGGGAAGATCGAGGAACTCGGGCGCGAACGTTCCGGCAATGACCGACGGGTATTCGACCAGATCCGGCACCTCGTGCAGCAGCCCCGACTCGCTGTGAACGACGTGGCTCACGCGGCCGGCCAGGCGCTGCGCCTTTGCGTCGAGCTCGCGCGCGATCTTGTCGTGACGCTCGCTGCGCTCCAGGATGACGAAATTCTCGAGCAGCCGCGCCCGGTACTCATCGAACGTGCGCACCTTGATCGCATGCCCCGCCCGGCCGCTGGTGGTGAGAAAGCGATGTCCGTACGTGACCGCCCCGGAGGTGACGTCCTGCACCTGTCCGGTTTGTGCGACGGCCGAGCGCGTAATCCTGAATGGCACGACACGACCGCCATAAAGGAACAGGATCCAGCGAATGGGACGGCCGAACAGCAGCTCACCGCGCCCGTCTTCGAGCGTCGCGTCCCAGTGCATCAGCTTCGGAAACGTCAGCGACCGAAGCGCGCCGCCGAGCACGTCGGGCAACACGTCGACCGTCGCCTTGCCGCGCAGATGCTTGCGATAGGCGAGGTACACACCCTTTGGCGTCTCGATCCGCTCGAGCGCGGACACCTCGACGCCCTGCTTGGCCGCAAAGCCGGTCGCCGCGGGCGTCGGCGTGCCGTCGGGCTTGAATCCTGCCGAGACGGGGGGACCGTTGACGAGCTCGTCGACATCGGTCTGACGCTCGGGCACGCGCGCGATGCGCACGGCCAGGCGCCGCGGCGTGCTGAAGGTTTCGGCGGGCGCGTCAGGCGCCAATCGATGCTCGCGCAGCTGGCCGGCGACGACTTCACCGATCTGTTGCGTGAGCGCCGGTAACCAGCCGGCCGGCAGCTCCTCGCATCCGATCTCGAGCAGCAGCTCGCGATCCACGATCAGACCGCCGCCTTCGGCATCGTCTCTTCGACGTAGGCCTTCGCGATGCCGACCGCGAGCTGGCGCACGCGAAGGATGTAGGCCGTCCGCTCGGTGACGCCGATGCTGTTGCTGGCATCGAGGATGTTGAACAGATGCGAGCACTTGAGGCAGTACTCGAGCGCGGGCCAGAGGAGACCGGACCGCTGCAGCGCTTCGGCGAAGCGGTAGTGCCGATCGAAGAGATCGCGGTGAAAGGCCGCGAACTCGCCCGCCGGCACGTCGACGCCGCTATTGAACACATAGCGCGACTGCTCGATCTCGTCGCGCAGCCGGACGTCGCCGTACGTTACCCCCGGCGCCCATTCGATGTCATAGACGCTGTCGACGCGTTGGATGGCCATCGCGATCCGCTCGAGCCCGTAGGTGAGCTCGGCCGACACCGGCGCCAGCTCGACGCCGCCGGCCTGCTGGAAGTAGGTGAACTGCGAGATCTCCATGCCGTCGAACATGACCTGCCAGCCGATGCCCCAGGCACCAAGCGTGGGAGATTCCCAGTTGTCTTCCTCGAAGCGAACGTCGTGTTGCCGCGGATTGATGCCGCAGGCCTCGAGGCTCTCGAGATACAGTTGCTGCACTTCGTCCGGCGCCGGCTTCAGGATCACCTGAAACTGGTGGTGCTTGAAGAGACGCTGCGGATTTTCGCCGAACCGCCCGTCGGCGGGGCGGCGCGCGGGCTGCACGTACGCGACGTTCCAGTGGCCTGGTCCGAGCACCCGCAGAAATGTCTCCGGATGCATCGTGCCGGCGCCGACCTCGAGGTCGAGCGGCTGCTGCAACACGCATCCGCGCGACACCCAGAATTCGGACAACTTCAGGATCAGGCCTTGGAATGTCATTGTGATCAATTGTCGATTGTCGATCTGGTGATTGTCGATTTATTGGGCAAATAAATCAGCGATCGAAAATCGACACTCGATAATCAGCGCTATCGCCTCATCTCCTTTAACACCCGCACCGATTTCAACTCCTTCCCCAGATGCATCGCGATCAGCGTCTGATGCGCCGCTTCGAGCTCCTGCAGCACGTCGCGAGACACGGCGACCTCCGCCAGCGCGAACGGGCTGCACACACGCGCCGACGCGAGAAACGCCGCGGCCCCCCGTGAGATGCGCGCATCGGGCTCGTAGACGCCCTCCAGCCGGAGCAGCCAGTACTCGAAGTAGCGCGCCAGCGGCTCGATCGGCACGCCCAAGGCCATCGCCTCGACCATCGAGGCGCCGAGCCGGAACAGTGTTTCGCTGGGGTCGGCCTCCTGCGCCCATTCGTCGATGAGCCCGGCAAAGTACCCGGCATAGCCGAGCGCGTCGCCGTCGATGGCCGACAAGGGCGACCGTGTCGGCTCGACGTAATTGACCCTCACCAGCTCACGCCGCTCGCGCTCGAAGTAGCCCACGCGCCCGCACGTCAGCGGTTCGAGCGCCCCTCCGAACCGCCTGCGGCTCTGCCGAGCGTTCTTCGCGACACCACGCTTCTTGCCCCGATCGCGTGTCAGGAACACGACGAGCCGGTCCGACTCACCAAGCGTGTAGGTCCGTAAGATCAGCGCGTCGGTAGTATAAAGCGGCATTCCAAGGCGGGCGTCAACTGTACTATATGTTGCCTACCTGCCTCCACGCGGCCCCAGGCCGATGTCGTTCAGCACCCGCTCGTCCTCGCGCCAGTCCGCGTTGACGCGCACGTGCAGGTCCAGATACACATGCGTCCCGAAGAACCGCTCGAGCTCCTCGCGCGCCGCGATGCCGATGCGTTTGATCATGTCGCCGCCCTTGCCAATCACAATCGGCTTGTGCGATTCGCGATCGACGACGATCGTGGCGTAAAGCCGCAGGAGGCCTGCATCGCCCTTGTCTGCCGCCGGCTCCTCGAACCGATCGATGACGACCGCGCTCGAAAAGGGAATCTCCGCGTGCGTGAACTGCAAGAGCTTCTCGCGGACGATTTCGCCTGCAAAGAACCGCTCCGGCTGGTCGGTGAGATAGTCTTCCGGATAGAGCGCTTGGCCCTCGGGCAACCGATCGACAATCGCCCGCTCGAGGCGATCGACGTTGTCGCCGGTCGCGGCTGAAATCGGGACGATTTCGGCGAAGCTCCCCTCTTGGCTGTAGCGATCGATGATCGGCAGGAGCTTCGACTTCTTGACCAGGTCGATCTTGTTCAAGATGAGAAACACCGCCGCCTTCGCGTTCTTGACGAGATCCAGGACGAATCGATCGCCCTTCCCTGGCGGCTCGGTGACGTCGACGACGAGACCGAGCACGTCGACCTCGCGGATGGTGTCGACGGCCGTGTCCACCATGCGAACGTTCATGCGGTGCAGGGGCCGGTGAATGCCTGGCGTGTCGAGAAACACCACCTGCGCGTCGGGATAGTTTCGCACGCCCAGAATCCTCGTCCTCGTCGTCTGGGGCTTGTCGGACACGATGGCGAGCTTGGTGCCGACCAGCCGATTGAGCAGCGTCGACTTCCCGGCGTTCGGGCGGCCGATAAAGGACACAAAACCGAACTTCATTATTTACTTTGCGGCGGGGCCCCACCCCCGCCGCCTGTGCCTTCGCGGCTCGCGCCGCTCGGCATTAGTTGCGTCGACTTTCCGCTCAGTGAAGGCCCACCCGGTCCGCAGGCGCTTCTCATGCGTTCACGCCTCACTGGCCGGCTCCGGGACAGGCTGGCGGGAGATGCGCACCTTCTTGATGCGCCGACGTTCGGCGTCGAGGATTTCGACGTTGAGGCGCTGGATGTCGAAGCGCTCGCCGACGGCCGGCACTCGGCCGATGTGCGACAGCAGGTAGCCGCCGACGGTCTCGAAGCCTTCGCGTTCGATGTGGACGTTCAGCCGCTCGGCGACTTCGTCAACGTCCACTTTGCCGCTAAACACAAACCGTCCGTGACCCTCGTCGACGACCGGCTCCGACTCGACGTCGTACTCGTCGCGAATCTCGCCGACGATCTCTTCGAGCAGGTCTTCAATCGTCACCAGGCCGGCGGTTCCGCCGTATTCATCGACGACGACCGCACATTGCGCCTGCTGTCGCTGAAACTGCTTCAAGAGCTCGGGCACTCGCTTGGTCTCGGGGACGACCACGGCCGTTCGAATGAGCGGCGTAATCAGACGGTTATCGTCCGCCGCGTCGAGCGCGACGAGGTCTTTGATGAAGACGACCCCGGCAATGTTGTCGAGGCTCCCCTTGTACACCGGGAATCGGGAGTACTCCTGCTCGCGGAACAGTGCGCGCAGCTCGCCAATCGTCGCGTCCTCGCGAATCGCGACGATGTCGGGCCGCGGCGTCATGACTTCGCGCACCAGCGTGTCGCCGAAGTCCACAATGCTCTGGAGAAGCCTGCGCTCCTCGCCTTCGATCAGCCCTTCCTGCGCCGGGGCGTCGATGTGGGCGTTCGCCGCCTCGCCGGCCTCGTCGGCCCCTTCGTCGGCCGCGGGCGCCGCGCCGCCCCGCTCGCGCTTCGTGTCGGCCATCGTCCGCGCGATCCAGCGCGTCATGGGCCCGAGTGCCTTGGCAATCGGCGCGAAGCTCGGCAGCAGGACCTCGAGGACGGCTTCCGGATCGCGCCTGACGATGACCAGCGGCAGCAGAAGCCCGCACAAGACGACAAATGCCGCGACGCCCACGATCACAGACGTAAGCGTGTGGGGGCCGTCGACACCAATCGCGCGCGCGAGCAGCGCCGTCGCCGTGGCCGTCACGAGGCCAAGCAGGAGGCGTACGGGGACAAACAGCAGCGGCGGATCGTCAAGATAGGCGCCGAGCGCGCCTGGACGACCGCTCCGCTCGGCGATGAGCCGCAGCGACAGACGCATCAACGCGCTGAAGGCCGTCTCGATCGAGCCGAGGTAGACGGCCGCGCACGCGAGCAGGAAAATGAGAAGCGGGATCATCATTTACCGGCGCGGGGCCCCACTTTCTTCACGGCGCCGGGGCCCCACCCCCGGCGCTCCTGGCTCAGGGCTGCCGCGCGCTTCGCTCGCGCCTTCGCGCTCGCGAA
>JAHFUJ010000011.1:6786-24405 GCA_023265105.1 Acidobacteriota bacterium | reverse complement strand
ATCGATGCGCGACGTTGCCCACCAGGAGCCATGGCGCTTACGACGACCGGCGCCCCGCACCGTTGCCGTTCGAAAATACTTCGTACGCCTTGACGATGTGCTGAACGAGCTTGTGGCGCACGACGTCGCGCTCGTCGAAGTGGACGAAGGAGATGCCCTCGATGTGGCCCACGACTTTCATCGCTTCGACCAGACCGGACGTGCGACCAGGAGGCAGATCGATCTGCGTGATGTCGCCGGTGATGACCGCCTTGGCGCCGAACCCCAGACGCGTCAGGAACATTTTCATCTGCTCGGATGTCGTGTTCTGCGCTTCGTCGAGAATGACGAACGAGTCGTTCAACGTGCGGCCGCGCATGAACGCGATCGGCGCGATCTCGATCGTCCCGCGCTCCAGATAGCGCGCCACACGGTCCACGTCGAGCATGTCGTACAGCGCGTCGTAGAGCGGCCGCAGGTACGGATTGACCTTCTCCTGCAGATCGCCCGGAAGGAATCCGAGCTTCTCGCCCGCCTCGACCGCCGGCCGCGCGAGGATGATGCGGGTCACCTTCTTCGCGACGAGAAACGCGACCGCCTGCGCCATCGCCAGATACGTCTTGCCGGTGCCGGCCGGACCGATGCCAAAGACGATGTCGTCGCGCTCGATCGCGTCGAGATATCTGCGCTGATTGACCGACTTCGGCGAGACGCGCCGCTTGCCGACCGACGTCAGGCTTCCCTTCAGGAAATGATCGCGCAAATCGACCGAGCCGTCCTGTGCCACCAGGTCGGACGCGGTCTTCACGTCGGCGTTCGACAGCTTGTAGCCGTCGCGCATCAGCGACGAAAGCTGACCGACGATGCGATCGACTTTGTCGAGGTTCGGAACGTCGCCTTCCACGAGGAGCTGGTGGCCGTCGGTGCGGATGCGAACGTTGAAGAGCGATTCGAGATGCTTGAGGTTCTCGTCGTAGGAGCCGAACAGCGTTTCAATCCCTTCTTCGGGGACCGTGATGCGCTTCATTGAGGGGCGGTGGCCGGTGACTCCTTCTATCTAGTTGTATTGCAACGACTTAGGTCGACTATTATACCGAACCCCAGCGGCCGGGTCAAACGGCGGCCTCGCTGCGGCGGGCCCAATAAGGACCCGCCCTACTTCTGTTGCCGCAGATGCAGCTCGCGCCACTGTTTCTCGTCGACCGGGGAGGGGGCGCCGGCCATCAGATCGATCGCGTTGGCGGTCTTCGGAAAGGCGATCACCTCCCGAATGGACGACTCACCGGCCAGCAGCGCCACGATCCGATCGACGCCGAGCGCGATGCCGCCATGCGGCGGCGTCCCGTACTCGAGCGCTTCCAGGAAAAAGCCGAAACGCGCCTTGGCATCTTCGTCGCTGATGCCGAGCCGCTTGAACATCCTTGCCTGGAGCGCCGAGTCGTGGATTCTGATGCTGCCGCCGCCGATCTCGCTGCCGTTCAGCACGAGGTCGTACGCTTTCGCGCGAACCGATCCGGGATCGCTCTCGAGCCTCTCCACGTCCTCTTCGCGAGGTGACGTGAACGGATGATGCATCGAGTACCACCGCCCATCGTCCTCGTGGTATTCGAGGAGCGGAAAGTCGTTGACCCACAGGAAGGTGAACGTCTCCGGGTCGAGCAGGTTCTCCTTCTTCGCGATGTGCAGCCGCAATTGGCCGAGCAGCTTCGAGGTGGCCTCGCCCGCGCCGGCGGCCATCAGCAGCAGGTCGTCGCTCGAGGCACCGGCACGCGTGAGGGCCGCGCCTAGCGACGGCGCGCCAATCGCCTTCACCGAGCTCAGCGGCGGCTCGCCCGGGCGAACCCAAATCAAGCCGGTGAACCCCATCTGCTTTGCCTGATCGACCAGGACATCGAGCTGGCTCCGCGTGTAGCTGTTGCCACGCGGCACGGCGAACCCCCGGACGACGCCGCCCCCGGCGACAATCTGCTTGAACACGCGGAACTCGGAGTCGGCGAAGAGGTCCGACAGCTCCACGATCTCCAGGCCGCAGCGCAGATCCGGCTTGTCGGAGCCGTATCTGGCGATCGCCTCGGCGTAGGCCATCCGGCGGAATGGGATGGAGATGTCGCGGCCGATCTCTTTGAAAAGCTGTTGCATCAGCGGCTCGATGAGCTCGTAGATGCTCTCCGGCCGCGCGAAGGACATCTCGACGTCCACCTGAGTGAACTCGAGCTGACGATCCGCGCGCTGGTCCTCGTCGCGGAAGCAGCGGGCGATCTGGAAGTAGCGGTCGGTGCCGGCGATCATCAGGATTTGCTTGAAGATCTGCGGCGACTGGGGGAGCGCGTAGAACTCTCCGGGGTGCGCGCGGCTCGGCACGAGGAAATCGCGCGCGCCCTCGGGCGTCGACTTGGTCAGGATCGGCGTCTCGATTTCCCAGAAGCCCTTGGCGTCGAAGTAGCGTCGGGTCGCCATCGCCACGCGATGCCGGAGGCCGATGTTCTGCTGCAGCCGAGTCCGGCGCAAGTCCAGATACCGATAGCGGAGGCGGACCTCCTCCGACACCGGTGCGTCCTCGGAGATCTGAAACGGCGGCGTTTTCGCTTCGTTGAGCACGCGGATCTCGCGGGCCAGCACTTCGACCTCGCCGGTCGCAAGCTTCGCGTTGACGGTGTCGTCGGAGCGGCGCTGCACGACGCCGCTGACACCGATCACGTACTCGGACCGCAGCCGTTTGGCGATCGGCATCAGCTCGTCGTTGTCGCGCACGACGACCTGAGAGATGCCGTCGCGGTCGCGGACGTCGATGAAGGTGACCCCACCGAGGTCGCGGACGCGGTGCACCCAGCCGAGCAGCACCGCTGGAGTGCCGACGTGTTCGGCGCGGAGTGCTCCGCACGTGTGCGTGCGCGTGAGATCGCCTAACTGATCGGCCATAGCGAAGGGGTTCTCGAGGTTCTCAAGGTTCTCGAGGTTCTCGCGGTTCTCGCGGTTCCCGAGGTTCTCGAGGTTCTCGACGGTGTTCTGGGTTCAGTCGAGCCCGGACGAACTGCCCGACGTCGGCGCGTCGGATGGCTTGCTGCTCACCACTCCGCAAATCCTTCACGGCCACCTCACCACGCGCGCGCTCGTCGTCTCCGAGAATGGCGACGAACGGCACGTTTCGGCTCGATGCGTACTTGACCTGCTTCCCGAGCTTGTCCGACTCCGGATACACGTCAACGCGCAGCCCCGCGTGGCGAAGCTCCGCAGCAAGCGCCAACCCGTCGCCGCGTCCCTCGTCGTTCCAGATCGTCACCATCACGTCGACGGCGCCGCGCGCGACGGTCGGTGGAAACATGTTCCGCTCGGTCATCACGACGATGATCCGCTCGAGGCCGAGCGAGAAGCCGCAAGCCGGCACGTCCTTGCCGAGAAACGTCCCAATCAGGTTGTCGTATCGGCCGCCACCGCCGAGGCTTCCAATGCCTTCGACTGCGATCTCCATGATTGCGCCCGTGTAGTATGACAGGCCGCGCGCCAAGCGAGGATCGACGTAGACGTGTTCGGCCACCGGCGTCGCTCTGACCAATTTCAAAATCTCAGCTACGCAATCAACGGCGCCGCTTTCACGTGACCCTAGAAGGTTTCGCAGTTCGTCGAGACGGGCGCGACTGATCATCACACCAGCGAGTGTGGGAACCTCGTCCGGCGCTGCGAAAATGTTCCGAAGCATGGCCAGCAGCTGAGTTGCCTTGAGCGAATCAATTCCTCGCGCCGCGAAGTCAGCCTCAACACCCTTGTCACCGACCTTGGTCCACTTGTCGAGAGCAATGAGCGCTGACTCCTGCTGCGCCACCGGAATCTCCACGACGTTGAGCAATCCGCTCAGGATGCGTCGGTGGTTCACGAGAATCTTGAAATCCCTAAACCCGAGGCGACTCAGAGCTTCACCAACCGCTGCCATCTGTTCGACCTCGACGGTCGGCGACGTTGATCCGATCGCGTCGATGTCGCACTGGTAGAACTCACGGAACCGGCCGCGCGCGGGGCGATCGGCGCGCCACACCGGCTGGATCTGATATCGCTTGAAGAACTTCGGCAGCTCGTTCTGATACTGGGCCACGACGCGGGCGAGCGGCACTGTCAGATCGTATCGCAGCGCAAGATCCGCTTCTCCGCTTGCTTCGTGCTCCCCACGGCGCAAAATCTTGAAGATGAGCTTGTTGCTTTCCTCGCCGTACTTCCCAAGCAGCGTCTCGATGTTCTCGAACGCCGGTGTCTCGAGCGGCTCGAAGCCGTATCGCTCGTACACGTCGCGGACGATGCCCACGACGTACTCTCGACGACGGATCTCGTCGGGCAGAAAATCGCGCGTCCCTCCCGGTGGCTTGGTGGACATTCGTTGATGAACACAGGTCTAAAGACCTGCGCCACGTCTGAGAATGAAGGCAGTCGGATGCAGACGCGGAAGCGCGCCCCGGTGTGCCCGGAGCATTCGGTGATTATAGCGGGGCCCGTCCCCAGGCGCTTCATCACGAAAACACGAAGTGAACGAAAGAACCCGAAGTTCCTCAAATGTAAAGGCTTCGTGATCTTCGCGAGTCTTCGTGCCTTCGTGATGCGCCGTCGTGAAAGCAGCGTTAATTGCTCGCCACCACCGTGCCGCCGCCGTTCTTCTTCGGACTCGGACCACCTCTAAACGTCAGCAGGTAGTCACGGATCGCGCGAATCTGAGCGTCCGCATTGCCGCCAAGATGTGGATAGGGCGACTTTGGATAGTCGGCCCAGAACACCGGCATGCGCGTGCCCGGCAGAATCGTCAACGGGCTCTTCAGCCAATCCAGGATCCAGTCGGGTTGCAGCCGCTCAAACGACATGCGCAGATCAGGGGCCAGCGTTGTCGGCACCTGGTCCTTGGGTACGCTGCCGAGCACGTGACACTTCTGGCACTGAAACTGCTCGAACATTTGTTTGCCGGCACCATCGCCTGCCGCCGTCCTGACCACCTCGTGCGTCTGGAACGGTCCGACGACATTCGAGATGGCGCCGAAGTACCGGATGACACCGTTCAAGTTCGGATCGTCCAGGCCGAAGGTCGGCATTCGCACGCTGATCCACGGACGAAGCGTGATCGGCGCCCGAAGGAACGCATACAGCCAATCGGGCTGCACGCGCGCGCCTTCCGGCGTCAGCATCGGCGGCCCGAGCGATGGCTCGGACACGAGCTTCACGAAGTCGCCGCCGTCGCCTTCGATGATGTGGCACCCGACACAGTTGCGGCGACGCACGAGCGTCCGCCCCCCGATCAGGAAATCGCCGCGCGCCGAGCGCGCCGGCATGGCCGCCGGCGGCTGCGTCTCGCGCTGGAAGCTCATGATCGCCGTCTCGAGCCGGTCGACTTCCGGGTCGCTGAAGTCGTAGTTCGGCATCCGCAGCTTTTCGTCGGGCAACAGCACGCGGCCGCGATCGAAGATCCGCGGATCGTGCAGCTTGGTGCTGAACCAGGCGAGCTTCGAGGTGTGCGGGATGTCGCTGATGAAGGCGAAGTCGAGCCGCGTCACCAGCTTGCTGCCTTCTTCCGACAAATCCGTGCCAATCGCCTGCGCGTTCTCGAAGCCTTTGATCTCGTGGCAACTGAAGCAGCCGTAGCGGCCGATCACGCGCTGTCCGAGCGCAATCTGCTTCTGCGTGGGATCGAGCTTTGCGATCGCCGCCTTCGCGTCCTCGAACGGCATCACCGACTTGTAGTACTCGAGGATGACCTGATCGACCGCCTGCTGATCCGGGGTCGCCTTCGGCGTGTCTCCAGTCGATTCCTTCAGGCCTGAAAGGAACGTCGCCACGTCGGCGACTTGCTGATCCGTGAGCCGCAGATTGGGCATGTAAGTCGCCGGGCTGTAATGCTTTGGATCGCGGACCCAGTTGTAGATCCACTCGTAGGTGGTCTTGTTGCCGATGTTCTCGAGCGGCTGGCCAAAGGTGCGCCGCGGCCCCACCTCGGCGCGCGAGCCTTCTCCGACGACGTGGCAGCCCTGGCAGCCGATCGACTTCACGATTTGCTCGCCGCTCTTCGCGTCGCCGCGCAGCGGATTTTTCACGGCAAACTCGTGCTTCTCCGCGTTCGCGAACAGATACGCGGCGATGGCGTCGATCTCGACTTCGTTCCTGACCGCGTCCTCCGGCGAGCTGTTGTTCGAGTTGTAAAAGAACCGCGGCATCCACGTCGTCGGCTTCACCGCGCGCGGATTCCTGATCCAGTTCTTCACCCACTGCGCCGACAGCTTCGAGTCGATTTTCGTCAGGATCGGGCCGGGCTTCTTCACGTTCTCGAAGCCCTTGGTTTTGTGACACGCGTAGCAGCCGGCGCGCTCGAACGTCGCGTACGCCAGGTTCAGCGTGTCAGCCTTCGGGATATAGATCTGCTGCTGGTGGCACTTCGCGCACGAGGCTTCGGTCATCCTCGTTGGAAGCATCGGGTAGTCCCACAAATGCGGCTCTTCCCACGTGTACTGCTTCTCCCATTCCTCTTTCTGCTTGTCGCCGGTCGGCATGTGGGCCGCATCGCGGAAGCTCACCGACTGCCCCATCCCTTCGTGGCACACCGTGCAGCCGATCTTGTCAATCGGGTGCGGTGAGCTGCCGCCGAGATAGGTCGCCAGGTCCGGGTGCGTGGTGAACGGCTGCGGGTACTTTTCGTATCCCTTCTTGTCGATCGCCAGGTGGCACGTCTGACACCGGTCCAGCTTCGGCACTCGGATGAAGTTTACGTCGTCGACGACGTTGGGCAGGATGACCTGTTGAATCTTGATGGTCGGCGCCATGAAATCGAGCAGCGGGGCGTTCCTGAAGTAGTCCTTCACCACGCTTGGCGCGATGACGTCGAGCTGCTTCCTGAGCCGCGTCTGCTCGGTCGTCATCTCCTCGAGCTGCTTGGCGATCGCGGCTACCTGGCCGGTGTACTGACCGAGCTCCTTTTGAATCGCGGCTTTGTCCGCCTCGGCTTTTTCCTTCGCGAGATTCAGCTCGTTCAGCCGACGGGCCTTCTCGTCGACCGCCGGCCCCTTTCTTGCGGCGCTCGACGACCCGGCCACGCGCGACGCCTCGAAGTCGTACCGATCCTGGTCGTAAATGGCCTTCGCCGCTTGATAGTCCTGCGTCGCGCGATACAGCCGGTTCTCGACGTCGATCTGCGTGGCCTGCAGCTCGTCGACCTTCGTCTGGTTCGCGGAGACGTTCTGCGCGGCCGCCTTCTGCTGCGCCTCGAGCTGCTGCAGCTTGTTGCGGTCGACCGCGCGGCCGGCCTGCTGGAGCTGCGCTTGCGTCACTTGCACCTCGAGCTGCTCGAAACGCCGCTGCGTGTTCTTCCAGTCCCGGTCGTAGTCGTCCCAGACCATCCAGACCACCGCCAGGAACAGGAACAAGCTGGACGCCGCGAACACGACGTTCAGAAAGTCGACGTTGTAGGCGTGCCCGATACCCTTCTTTTCAGCCATGATTTAGATGTTGAAGAAGAATTCCCCGATCGCCACGATGTACTTCAGATTGAAGAGCCATCGCAACAGCATCTTGATGGGCAACGCCATCATCATCAGAAACAGAAACGCGCCGACGTAGTACCGTGGTCCGCCCAGTTTCTCGTAGTAGCCCTTGAACCACGCCTTCGCCAGAATCACCGGGAGCGCAAAGACGTAGAACAGCACGAGGAGGATCCCGAAGATCTCGCGGACGAACCACTGCGACGGCAGGCCGGTCCGCAGCGCTCGCACCCAGACGTATTCGGACAGGTTGACGTTGTTCAGCGCGGCGAGCTTGTGAATGTCCCAGAACTCGAACGGGCCGAAGAAGTTCCAGTTGGGCCCGCGCAGGAACGTCCCGAGCACGATGAGCGACGCCCACAGGACGGCGAACCCGAACATGAAGATCGTAATCTCGGCTTTGCGCTCCGTGAACGTGTAGTACCCGTTGCCCTTCGGGTTCTTGTCGATGTACGGAATGCAGATCAGCCCGACGATGATCAGGCTCGGCAGCACCACCCCCGCCAGCCAGGGATCGAAATAGACGAGCATCTCCTGCAACCCGAGGAAGTACCACGGCGCCTTCGACGGGTTCGGCGTGTTGGCCGGGTTGGCCGGCTGCTCGAGCGGCGCTTTCAGGAGGATCGACCAGACGATCAGAATCACCGAGCAGACAATCAGCGAGATGAGCTCGGTGTAGACGAGATCGGGCCACACCCAGACGCGATCGGACTCCGCCTTCTCGATCGGCCCCTGCCCCGCGGCGATCCGACGGTCGTTCAAGACGCCTTCGCGGATTGAGTACCACACGAAGAAGACGAGCAGAAAGACCAACCCGACGATCGGCACGTTGTCGGGCTTGGTGACAATGAGCTGGAAATTCGGATCGAACGTCCCGAAGCCAAAAAATACCGTGAGAGTCCCGACCAGGCCGTAGCCGACCCTGTTCGACACGATCCGCTCGCGCTTCCAGACGACGACGGCGAGCGACGCCACCGCGAGCAGAAAGAACAGCCGCGGATCGGCGATCGCATTGATGATGCCTTTCAGAACACCCATGATCGAGAGCCTCGAATTCCTAATTTCTACAGCGGTCCTGAAATCCCGCCGTCCTTCCGCACGCGCCAGAAGTGTACCGCCATCAGCACCGCAATCCCGAGCGGCAGGCCCACGCAGTGCAGCACGTAGAACCGCAGCAGCGCGGCTTCGCCCACGAACGTCCCGCCGAGCAGCGCGAACCGCGCATCGTCCTGCGCGTGGATGAGCGGCACGTCACCGAGCCGCAGCAGCGACGCGCCAGGCCCTTCGGAGCCCAGGAACGGCGTTGCGCGGGCCATGTTGGAGCCGACCGTGATGGCCCAGATAGCGAGCTGATCCCATGGCAGCAGGTAGCCCGTGAACGACAGGAGCAGCGTCAGCACGAGCATGATGACGCCGACCGACCAATTGAACTCGCGCGGCGGCTTGTACGACCCGGTCATGAAGACGCGGAACATGTGCAGCCACACGGTGATGACCATCGCGTGCGCGCCCCATCGGTGCATCTCGCGCATGATGCCGAGCGGCACATGCTCGCGCAGGCCGACGATGTCGGTGTAGGCGTATTCGAGCGTCGGCCGGTAATAGAACATCAGCAGCAGCCCGGTGAGCGTCAGCGAAAGAAACAGGAAGAAGCTCATGCCGCCCATGCACCACGTGTAGCGCAGCTTGACGCCCGATTTGCGAATCCGCACCGGGTGCAGATGCAGGAACACGTTCGACAGCATCACGAGGACGCGGTTGCGATCGGTCGTCGGCCGCCCGTGGCGGAAGATCGACGTCCACGCCTGCGTCTCGGTCAGCCAGTTCCATAACCGCTCGAGCGCGCTTTCCTTTGGTGCAACGGTCTTGGTGTCAGCCATAACATCGGAGCCTGAATTTAAGGATTTAAGGATTTAAGGACCTAAGGATCTAAGGATTTATTTTCAAGTCCTCACATCCTCAAATCCTTACATCCTCAAATCCTTAGATCCTAAAATTTACGCTTTCAGAAACGACTCCGGATCCTTCCACTGCCCCAGCTCCCACTGGAAGTGACGGCTCTTGTCGACCAGGATCTGGCCGTCGTCGGCGAGCACGACCCGCGCGCGCTCGAGCGGACGCGGCGTCGGCCCTTCAAAGTTGATGCCGGTCAGGCGATAGCCGCTGCCGTGGCACGGACATTTGAATTTGTTTTCCGCCGGGAGATAGTTGGGCGTGCAGCCGAGATGCGTGCAGACGGTGATGAGCGCGTAGAAACCGCTCGCACGCTGCTCGAGGTCGTCGGGCGTCCGCACGATCCAGATGCCGAACTTCTCTTTCCAGCGCTCGTCGACCCCCATGCCGTACTCGTTCGGAAAGCCGGCCTTGAACTGCTGCGGCGGCTCGTTGAGCACGTTGGGGAACATGAAGCGCCCGCTCGCCGCCAGCGCCGCGGCCGACGCTGCCGAGAACGCGCCCCACGAGAGGCCAATCCACGCGCGGCGCGTGAGCAGTGGCGACGTGTCGTCCGGGTCGCGTCCCGCGGCCGGCTTGGCGGCCGGCACGGTCGCCTTCGCCGCCGCGCCGCCGGCCGAAGCGACCGAGGTCGTTTTACCCGCGAGATCCGGAATCGCCGCCGCTGGCGGCTTGGGGGCCGCGGGCCGCGCCGCCGGCGCCGCCGATGCACTCGGGATCTCGGGTTTCGTCTCGTCAGCCATCTTCCCTCTTTCGCTCGGGCGCTCTCCCAATTATCCAATTACCAGATCACCCGATCACCAGATCCGCTACCCCATCACTTTCAAGGCTTCCATTGCCGCCTGTCGAACCTTCATGCTTCGGTCCTGCTGACTCAGGCTGGCAATCGACGGCCTGAGCGCCTCGTCTCGAAGCGCCGCCGCCGCCCGCAAGCCGCTGATCATCACGTCGGCAATCGGATCGAGATCTTCGTCCTGTCGAACGTCGCGTTTGACGACCTGCTCCACGTACGAGCGATCCAACATCTGACGCAGCACGGGCACCCCCTCGTGGCTGCCGTGCCGCGCGAGCGCAATGGCGGCGTTCCAACGCACGTCGGCGGCCGAATCCTGGAGCGCCGTCCGCAGCGTGAGAATCTGCGCCTCGCCCGGCAGCGCGCCGAGCGCGTAGACCACCATCTTTCTGATTCCGGCATCCGACGAGGCATACAACGGCTGCAGGCGCGGCGCGACGGAGGTGTCGCCCGACGAACCGAGGGCCCAGATGGCACTGATTCGGGCTTCGCTGTCCGGGTCGTCGAGCGCCTTGGTCAGGTCGGCGACCGCGTCGGCCGGCAACGGCGGATCGAGCCGGCCGAGCGCCAAGGCGAGGTAGCGGCGCACCCGCGGGTCGTCGTCTTTCGATGCCTCGAACGCCCGGACAAGCGCCGGGCCGAGCGTGCGATCGGCCCGGACCTTTGGGTCCGCCATCAGGCGCGACATCTCGTAGGCGGCCGGCCAGCGTCGATCCGTCCCACCGTTGCGGATCTCGGAGAGGTAGTCTTCGGCCGTGCGGTCGTCGGCGAGCATCGACCGGAACCCTACGTACCCCAGCACCGTGACTGCGACAACGGCCAACGGAATCAAAAAGAACTGAACGGCGAGGGCGGGCGTGGCGACCAGTAGGTTTCGAGTCGCGGCTTCGCGCTCGATGAGTTTGTCCATGTAACCGGCAGTAACGAAACGCCTTGGGATACCCGCGGCGACGTAAGTTTCGAGGTAAGTTTTACTACGGGTGGGCTTTAACGGTCAAGCGACGCTCTCGGCCGCCGGGTTTCCGGCAGCCGCGTTTCGCGGGTTCTTCTCAGGATTCTTCTCGGCGGTCTCTGCGGCCTCTGCGTTTAGCGTGATTTCTTCACACTCTCTAAGGGCGGACACTCCGTACGAGCGCGTCTACCGGGCCGGCGCAACCGGCACGGGCACCGGAACCTCGGTCGTGACCGTGACTGGTTTGAGGAACGGCATGAGCGCGCGGAGCCGCGCGCCCACCGCTTCGATCGGATGCGCGTGCTCGGCCTGCCGCGTGGCGTTGAAGTGCGGCCGGCCGGCCGCGTGCTCGGCGATCCACGCGCGCGCGTATTCGCCGCTTCTGATTTCCTCGAGCATCCGCTTCATCTCGCGCCTGGTCGCATCGGTGACGATGCGCGGGCCGCCGGTGTAGTCGCCGTGCTCGGCGGTATCGCTGACCGAGTAGCGCATGTAGCCGAGGCCGCCCTGATAAATGAGATCGACGATCAGCTTCAGCTCGTGAAGACATTCGAAGTAGGCGATCTCCGGCTGATATCCGGCCTCGACCAGCGTCTCGAATCCGGCCTTGATGAGCGCGCTGACGCCGCCGCACAGCACGGCCTGCTCCCCGAACAGATCGGTCTCGGTTTCTTCCGAGAACGTCGTCTCGATCACCCCCGCGCGGGTGACGCCGATCCCTTTCGCGTACGAAAGGGTGACACGCCGCGCCGCGCCGGTCGCGTCCTGGTGCACGGCGAAGAGCGCCGGCGTGCCGGCCCCTTCCACAAACAACTCGCGCACGCGGTGCCCGGGCGCTTTCGGCGCGACCATCGCGACATCGACGTCAGGCCTCACGGTGATGGTGCCGAACCGGATGTTGAAGCCGTGAGCAAAGAGCAGGAGATTGCCCGGGGCGAGATTCGGCGCAATCTCCTGGTTGTAGACCTGCGGCTGCGCCGTATCGGGCATAAGCATCATGATGACGTCCGCCCATCGCGCCGCGTCGCCGACCTCGCCGACCGTCAGACCGGCGTCCTGCGCCTTCTGGCGCGATCGGCTCGTCGCTGGAAGTCCGACACGCACCGTCACGCCGCTGTCGCGAAGATTCAACGCATGCGCGTGCCCTTGCGATCCGTACCCCATCACCGCGACCTTCTTGCCGCGAATCACCGCGAGATCGGCCGCATCGTCGTAATACATCGTCGCCATTCGTTCGCTCCTTCAGTTTTCGGCACGACTAAAGTCCCGCGCTACGACAGCAGGACAAAGCGATATCCCCCAAAGAGGCTCTACCACAGAGAACACGGAAAACAGACCGAGGGATACGGAAGCGTCATTGTCGTGAGCAGTGACCTCTGTTCTTTGGTTCCGTGACCTCAGTGGTAGCGCTTTTGTCGCAAGTCGTAGGTGCACGCGCTCACACCGCGTCGCCGCTCACATCGCCTCTGTCCGGTCCTTCGGCGGCCGCGGCCAACCGAGACCCATCGGCCCCCCGCCGTGCTGGAACCGCGCCTCGGGCCATCGCCACGCGTCCCGTTCGGACCATCTCGATCACCCCGTAGGGTCTCAGCACTTCGACCAAACTGTCAATCTTGTCTTCCGTTCCGGTGGTTTCGATCACCAGCGATTCCGGGCTGACGTCGACGATCCGCGCCCGATACACGTCCACCAGTTGCATGACGTGGGTCCGCGCGTCGCCGATCGCCGCCACCTTGATCAGGGCGAGATCGCGCGCGATCGACGGAACGGCCGTGATGTTGTCGACGCGTTGGACCGGCACTAGTTTATACAGGTTTGCCTCGAGCCGTCGCGCGCCGTACTCATCGGTATCGACGACCACGGTCATGCGCGACACGCCCGGATGCTCGGTATGGCCGACCGTCAGCGACTCGATGTTGAACGCGCGGCGCCGGAACAGCGACGCGACGCGGTTCAGCACGCCCGGCTTGTTCTCGACGTAAATGGCGAACGTCTGAAGCATGATCGTAAAGCGATATCCCCCAAAGAGGCTCTACCACGGAGAACACGGAAGACAGACCGAGGGGCACGGAAGGGTCATTATCGTTAGCAGTGACCTCTGTTCTTTGGTTCCGTGACCTCCGTGGTAGCGCTCTTGAAACTCAGTCTGCCGCGGTTTCCACGATCGGCGATGGCCGCCGGATCATTTTGTGCAAATCGGCGCCCGCCGGCACCATCGGATAAACGGTGTCCTCCTGCTCCACACGGAAATCGATGAGCGCCGCACGCGCCTGCCGGCGCGCGGTGTTCACGGCGTCGGCGACGTCCGCTCGGCGGTCCACGGCCCTCCCCCACAGACCGAACGCCTCGGCCAGCTTCACGAAATCGGGTCCGCTGATCGGCGTCGCGGCGTAGCGGCGCTCGTAGAAGAACTCCTGCCACTGCCGCACCATGCCGAGATAGCCATTGTTGATGATCGCAATGTTGACGTCGAGGCCTTCCTGGACGATCGTTGCTAGTTCGGGCATCGTCATCTGGAAGCCGCCGTCACCGGCAACCACCCACACCTCGGCATCGGGGCACGCAACCTTGGCGCCGATCGCCGCCGGCAAGGCGAATCCCATCGTGCCCAGGCCACCCGACGTGATGAGCGACCGCGGGCGCTGGTGCTTGTAGTACTGCGCCTCCCACATCTGGTGCTGGCCGACGTCGGTGACCACCAGCGCGTTCCCAGCGGTGAGCCGCCAGAGATCGTTGATGACGTGCGCCGCGTAGAGATGTCCATCATCTGGAAGGTTCTGGATGTCGCGCACGGCCGAGTCGCCCTTCAGGCTGTCGATGTGGGTCAGCCACGCCGAGCGGTCGGTCGGCGTCACGTGTCGCAGCCACTCAGTGAGAGCGGAGCGCAGATCGCTCGCGATCGCCACATCGACGCGGACGTTCTTGTTCAGCTCCGCGCGGTCGATGTCGACGTGAATCTTCCGCGCGCCCAACGCGTACGTCTTGAGGTTGCCGGTCACGCGATCGTCGAATCGCATTCCAAGCGCGATGAGCAGGTCGGCCTCTTGAATCGCCGTGTTCACCCACGCCTCGCCGTGCATGCCCATCATCCCGAGATTCAGCGGATGGTTGGCCGGCACGCCGCCGATGCCGAGCAGCGTCACGGCCATCGGAATGCGCGCCCGCTCGGCCAGCGCGATCACTTCCTGTTCGGCACCCGAGAGCATCACGCCATGACCGGCGAGGATCAGCGGCCGCTCGGCCCCGTTGATGAGCGCGATCGCGTCGCGATGGTCCCCGTCTCCGGGCAGCGCGTCGTCCTGCGCTTCGGTGAGGTGGGGCTCGGCGGCGTCCCAATCGACCTCGCAGCTCGCTTGCTGGGCGTCTTTGGTGATGTCCAGGAGCACCGGCCCCGGCCGGCCCGACCGCGCGATCGCAAAGGCTTCGCGGACGCTCGGCGCCACGTCGGCGGCGCTCGTCACCAGGTAGTTGTGCTTCGTGATCGGCAGCGTGATGCCGGTAATGTCGGTTTCCTGGAACGCATCCGATCCGATCAGCCGGCTGCCGACCTGGCCGGTGATGCAGACGATCGGCGACGAGTCCATCATCGCCGTGGCGATGCCGGTGACCATGTTGGTCGAGCCCGGGCCCGAGGTGGCGATCGCAACGCCGACGCGGCCGCTCGCCCGCGCGTAGCCGTCGGCCATGTGCGTCGCGCCCTGCTCGTGGCGCACGAGGATATGGCGGATGGGATAGCCCAGCATCGCGTCGTACGCCGGCAGAATAGCGCCGCCAGGGTAACCGAAGACGTCGGTCACCCCTTCGCGAAGAAGTGATTCCCAAAGGATTTGCGCACCGGTCAGTGTCATCATCGACTCCCGAGATTTCAGATTTCAGATTGCTGATTTCAGATTGGAATAAACGTTCCCATCAATCTGCATTTTGCAATCTGCATTCTGCAATCTCACCGTTCCTTGCTTACCCCGTCACCGCGCCGATTGACGCGGAGGAAACCAGCCGCGCATATTTCGCGAGCACACCGCTCGTGTACCGCGGAGCGGGCGGCACCCACGTCGCGAGCCGTCCGCGCAGTTCGGCCTCGCTCAGTTCCACGTCGAGGCGACGACCCGCGATGTCCAGGACGACCGTGTCGCCGTCGTGCACGGCGGCGAGCGGTCCGCCGCGCGAGGCTTCCGGCGACACGTGACCGACCATCAAGCCGTGCGTCGCTCCGGAGAAACGGCCGTCCGTGATGAGCGCGACGGAGTCGCCGAGCCCGGCGCCGACAAGTGCCGCTGTCACCGCCAGCATCTCGCGCATGCCCGGGCCGCCGCTCGGTCCTTCGTACCGAATCACCACGACATCGTCTGGTCGGATCGACTGGCGCTGGACGGCATCGAACGCCGCCTCTTCGCTGTCGAACACACGCGCGGGTCCGCGATGGCGCGCGCGTTCGGTTCCGGAGAGTTTGACGACGCCCCCTTCGGGCGCGAGGTTGCCGTGGAGGATCACGAAGCCTCCACTCTTCTTTATCGGCCGATCGAAGGGTCGAACCACTTCCTGACCCGGCGTCTCGACGGCCAGGGCCGCGGCCTCCTCGCCAAGCGAACGTCCGCTGACAGTCGACGCCGACGCGTTCAGCAGCCCACCGTCGAGCAGGCGGCGTGCGACGAGCGGGCTGCCGCCGGCCGCGTGCAGGTCGGTGGCGACAAAGCGGCCCGAGGGCTTCAGGTCCGCCAAAAGCGGCGTCCGCGCGCTGACGCGATCGAAATCGGCAAGCGTCAATTCAACGCCTGCTTCCCGCGCGATGGCGAGCAGATGCAGGACGGCGTTGGTCGATCCACCCGTGGCGGCCACCGCCGCGATCGCATTTTCGAGCCCCGCTCGCGTGATGATCGTGCGCGGGCGCACGCCCTTGGCGACCAGTTCCATGACGCGCGCGCCGGTCGCCCGCGCGACCTCGGCCTTGGCCGGACTCTTCGCCGGCACGCTGCCGCTGCCGAGCGCCGCGATGCCGAGGAACTCGGTGGCAATCGCCATCGTGTTCGCGGTGAACTGACCGCCGCAGGCGCCGGCGCCCGGGCACGCGGCCGACTCGAGCGTGCAGAGATCGCTGTCGCTCATCCGGCCTGCGGCGTTCGCGCCGACCGCCTCGAACACGTCCTGGATAGTCACGTCGTGGTCGTGCCAGCGGCCGGGCGCGATCGATCCGCCGTAGAGCACGAGGCCCGGCACGTTCAACCGCGCCAGCGCCATCGCCGCCCCCGGAATCGTTTTGTCGCAGCCTACCAGGACGACGAGACCGTCGAAGCCGTTGCCGCGCGCGACCAGCTCGATGGAATCCGCAATCACCTCGCGGCTCACCAGCGAAGCGCGCATGCCCTCGGTCCCCATCGTGATGCCGTCGGAGATCGACACCGTGTTGAACTCCATCGGCGTGCCGCCGCTCGCGCGAATGCCCTCTTTGACGTCCACGGCCAGATCGCGGAGATGAAAATTGCACGGCCCGATCTCGATCCACGTGTTGGCGACGCCGATGAGCGGTTTCTTCAGATCGGCATCCGAAAAGCCGACGGCCTTGAGCATCGCTCGCGCCGGTGCGCGGCTCGGTCCGGACGTCAGCGGGTTGGGTCGGTGACTCATGAAGCGACCTCGGAGGAATCCGTCTGCCGCCCTTCGCTCGTCTTCCATCTGGTGTAGGACCCAAGCGTGCGCAGCGTGGGCGCGAACTCCGCCAGGTGCGCGAGCGCGCGAGCGCACGGTAGCTCGTCGCGCGCGGCGGCCAGATCGGCGTAGAACAAATATTCCCAAGGCCGACCTGGAATCGGCCGCGATTCGAGCTTCGTCAAGTCGACGCCTCGCAGCGCAAACGCGCTCAACGCTTTGAAGAGCGAGCCCGGCTCGTTCGGCAGCGAAAACACGATCGTCGTCTTGTCCGGCACGGTATTCGGCAGCGGACGCCGGCCGATCACGAGAAAGCGGGTCAGGTTGTCGTCGTAGTCCTGAATCGACGAGGCGAGCGGCGTCAGTCCGAACACTTCGCCGGCCCGCGCCGACGCGATCGCGGCGGCATCCGTGAGGTGCTCGTCCGCCACAAGCTTCGCGCTTCCTGCTGTGTCGTAAGTCGCGATGATCTCCACGCCGGTCAGCGTGCGCAGAAACCGCTCGCATTGGGCCAGCCCCTGCGGATGCGAGTAGACGCGCCGCAGGCCCGCGATCGAGCTGCCGGGCAACGCCAGCAGGTAATGCACGACGGGCAGCTCCACCTCACCCACGATGGGCAGATGATGCTCGAGCAGGAGATCGTAGTTGCGGTGGATACTGCCGCCGATCGAGTTCTCGATCGGCAACACGCCGTACCCGGCCGGTCCACCTTCGACCGACGCGAACACTTCTTCGAAGCTCCGGCACGGGACGAGCTGAGCGCCGGCGTCGATGCACAGCGCCGCCGCTTCGCTGAATGC
>JAHFUJ010000011.1:0-6686 GCA_023265105.1 Acidobacteriota bacterium | reverse complement strand
CAAAAGGGCCATCACCCGTTTGCGGATGATGGCCCGTGTCTTTCTTCCTTATTCGGTGCTTACATCATCCGCCGACTCGTCGGTGCGCGACGACGATGGGGCTAAACACGACGACCCGAACACCGACGCCAACACGCGCACCCCCACCCGCGAGCCGCGCGATGGCGGAGCGGTCCGGCAGCGCCGTGGACGTCGGAGCCTGCAGCATGTCTACAGATTACAGCCGCCTCGGCCGGTCGGAGTCAAATCGATTCTTCTTACCAACTTATAACAAATGTTAATACTACGGCAATCAATATAAACGCGGTCAATACCCTGGCCCTTCAGATCTTCGGCAGCGTCACGTCGATTTGCGCCTGATACTTCCCCTTTTTGTCGCGATACGACGTCCGGCAGGGCTCGTCGCTCTGGAAGAAGAGCACCTGCGCGATGCCTTCGTTCGCGTAAATCTTCGCCGGCAGCGGCGTCGTGTTCGAGATCTCGAGCGTCGCCGTCCCTTCCCACTCCGGCTCGAACGGGGTGACGTTGACGATAATCCCGCAGCGCGCGTAGGTGGATTTGCCGAGGCACACGGTGAGCACGTCCCGCGGGATGCGGAAGTACTCGACCGTTCGCGCCAGCGCGAACGAATTGGGCGGCACGATGCAGACATCGGTCTTCAAGTCGACGAACGAGCGTGGGTCGAACGCCTTCGGATCGATGACCGTGCTGTTGATATTGGTGAAGACCTTGAAGTCGTCGGCGACGCGGATATCGTAGCCGTACGAGGAGAGACCGAACGAGATGACGCCGCTGCGCACCTGATTCTCGACGAACGGGTCGATCATCCGGTGCTCCAGCGCCATCTTCTTGATCCAGTTATCAGATTTGATCGACATTCTTTGCTTGCGCGTAGAGTCTTGACCTCGGGGGTCGCAGCTTGCCCACCCGGCCCGATCACTGCTTATCGTAGACGATCACGTCGCGGATCGCTTGAGAACGGATTCAAAAAGAGCCTGGAGGAGGTTCAGCCGTTCGATTGACGAGAGGGCAATGAGCGGACTGGAATTGGAAACGGCGAGCACTCAGAACTTCTTGCTCGCGTCGAGCTCCCGGCGCAACTCCTCACCCTGGAGTTGAAAATACGGAATGCCCTGTGCCGAGGCGTGTCGAATGAAATCTTCGCGCTCCAAGCCGAGCAACTGCGCCGCCTTCCCACTGGACAGCTCGCCCTGACGATACAGTTCGAGCACGATCAACTCACGGGCCGCTTCTTTGACAGGCCGGTGCAATTCCTCAAGCACGGCGACGAGATCCTGATCGAGTTCGACTTGAACGGGTCCCATACCAGCCTCCCCACACACGTATTTTACACCCCAAAAGACGCGCCCGAAGAGTCACCGTACGGATCGACAGTCGACGTCAATACTGACGGCCGGCTCGTGTCCGTTCGCCTCGCAAGAAGTCGTGCAGCCGTGCACTGCTTTCTGAACGCACGCTGCGATGTGCAAAGAAGGCAGGATGTTAGGACGGCCCAAGCGCGTTGGTGGCCGCCTTGGATACGTGCGAGCAGACAGGCAGGACACCGGAGTGCGACACTTCTTCGCCACGGTCCGGCTAAAAGCCGGACGCCACGTACTGCGAGTGCGCATTGCGACGGTCCGGCTAAAGCCGGACACTACGTACTGCGAGCCCGCACGGCGACGGTCCGGCTGAAGCCGGACGCCACGTCCTGCGAGTATGCGCTGCGACGGTCCGGCTGAAAGCCGGACACTACGTACTGCGACGCTACGATGGTGAGCTATCGCCTGAACCACGCGAAAATGAGCGTCAGCAGGATACTCAGGACGATCGACGTCGCCAACGGAAAATAGAAGCTGAAGTTGCCGCGGCGGACGACGATGTCGCCCGGCAAACGGCCGAAAGGAATGCCAAGCATGATCAACAGACCGATGCCAGCGATGCCCAACCCGATCAGAACGAGTACCCTTCCCATATTTCAGCGCCCTGTACGGCTACTGACCAAGGCTCGGATCAAAACAGACGAACTCGACCTCGTTTCCTTCGGGATCGTGGAAGTACAGCGAGCGCCACTTGACCCACTTGTGATCGTTGACCTCAACCGCCAGCCCCAAACCTTCCAAACGCTTTTTTTCTGATTCGTAATCGTTGAGAGCGATCGTAAACGCAATGTGGTCAACGGTGGTTCGTTCGGGACCGACTGCAACTGAGCGATCGAACAAACCAAGCACTTGAGTGTGGCCGCCGTAATCCTCGGCGATCTTCAGGAGTACCGCCGTGGGGAATTCGCCCAGTACTTCAAGGCCGAGTACATCTTGATAGAAGTGCTTCATCCCAGACAGATTGTTGACGCGAAGCGCCACTTCGCCTAATGCCTTTATCGGTGATTGCCTGTCAGGCTGATCCATTTGTTGGCTGCCTCACGGCTTCGGATTCAGCCGCGGCGCCCTCGATCACATCGGCGCCGCCGGCTGCATGCCGTGTCAGCCGGCGATCGTCTCAACCGACACCGGGATCTTGCTGACGACAAACCGATGCAGCTCGACCTTGGTACTCGCGTTGTCGATGTCGATGCCGACCAACTTGCCGGACGCATCGTAGTCCAGGATCACTCCCTCCGAAATTTCCCGGCTCTCGACACTCGGTTGCTCCGACAGATCGATGTACAACGAATCGGTCTCAGGATGGTAGTTGACCTTCATGGCTTGAACCGCCTGTGTACTCGGCCACTCACCTAAGGATAATCCAGTATTCGAATTCATCCGTGAGTAAGCCTGGGTTACGTTATCCGTGACCTCCGTTTCGGCTGGGTGATCGCCGTGGTAGCGTTTTATTGGATCAGATCGATCCACGCAAAGAAGTACCCGATTTCGAACGCCGCGGTCTCCGGCGCGTCGGATCCGTGCGTGACATTCCGTTCGATCGATTCCGCGAACTCCTGACGCAGCGTGCCGGCGTCGGCCTTCGCGGGGTCGGTCGCGCCCATCAGCGTCCGCCACTTCTTGATCGCGTCGGGCGCTTCGAGCACCATCACGATGGCCGGTCCCGACGACATGAACCCGGTCAGGCTGCCGAAAAACGGCCGCTCGCGATGCACCGCATAAAAGCCCTCCGCCTGCGGTTTCGACAGATGCAGGCGCCGCATGGCACGGATCTGGAACCCCGCGTCCTCGACGCGCTGCAAGATCCGGCCGGCAAGATGCCGCTGCACCGCATCGGGCTTGATAATTGCCAATGTTCGTTCGGTCACGGGGGGATTATAACAGGCGAACTTAGGACACTTTACCGAAGATACAGTAAGTGCGTACGACGATGACGGCCTGGGTTGAAGAATTTTCGATTGTCGATCTGGTAATTGTCGATTTATTGGATGATTTTTGAAGGTCGGACTGCGGCACATTCTGTGCACCGCACTGGGCCATGGACGCCAGGACATTGCAGAACCGCACTAAGCGGTTCGCCGTGCGGGTCGTGCACTTCTGTCGCACATTGCCGAATAGTTGGGAAGCGCGTCGAATTGGAGGTCAGCTCATCGACGCAGCCACGTCGGTCTACGCCAATTACCGCGCGACGTGCAGAGCACGCTCTCGGGCTGAATTCATCGCAAAACTCGGAGTGGTTGCAGAGGAAGCCGACGAATCTCTTGGGTGGCTCGAACTCGTTGAAGCCCTGCGGCTTTCAAGCGGAGACGAGCTGACGTGGCTGCTAGGCGAATCTCAGGAACTGTTGGCGATTTTCTCGAAATCTCAAAAGACCGCCAAAGAAAACCGTCAGCGTTCCGTCTCGGTCAATGGCCCAATAAATCGACCTTTACCAGATCGACAATCGAAAATCAGCGCAGCTCCTCCATGATTTCGTCGAGCACGGCTTTCGGCGGGCGCACTCGATCGAGCGGAAGCGTGGCCAACGGCTCGTCGACAACATTCAACTGCGTCAGAAAATCGTCGCGATCGGGCTCGATGTAGACGAGGCCGGTCGCAAACTCGCCGCGCCGCGCGGTTTCGTGCAGCCGCCGAAGCGCGCCGATCTTGTCGGTTGCGTCATACCCCTCTTCGAGCTTCTTCAAATACAGCTTCGACCCGTCGTGCATCGTCACTTCCTGGGTCGAGCCCGGCTCGTAGTCGACATCGATGTCCTCGAAGTACGGCACGAAGCTGACCTCCTCGAGCGGGTCGTCGTGGTCTTTCACGTACGCGTAGCTCTTGGTCGACCCTTCATGATCGTTGAACGTCACGCACGGCGAGATGACGTCCAGCATGACCGTGCCGCGGTGGCTGAGCGCCGCCTTGAGGAGCGCCAGCAGCTGCTTCTTGTCGCCCGAGAACGACCGCGCCACGAACGTCGCCCCGAGCTCGATCGCCAACGCGCAGGTGTCGATCGGCTGCAGGTCGTTCACCACGCCGTTCTTGAGCTTCGACCCGAGGTCCGCCGTCGGCGAGAACTGGCCCTTGGTCAGACCATAGCAGCCATTGTCCTCGATGATGTAGATGATGGGCAGGTTGCGGCGCATCAGGTGCACGAACTGACCGATGCCGATCGCGCCCGTGTCGCCGTCGCCACTGATGCCGATGGCAATGAGCTTCTTGTTGGCCAGCATCGCGCCGGTCCCGACCGACGGCATGCGGCCGTGGACGGCGTTAAAGCCGTGCGAGCCGCCAAGGAAATACGCCGGACTTTTGCTCGAGCACCCGATCCCCGACAACTTGATGACCTGGCTGGGTTCGACGCCCATCTCGAAAAAGGCTTCGACAATGCGCTCGGAAATCGCGTTATGCCCGCACCCGGCGCACAGCGTGGTCTTGCCGCCGCGATACGGCGCGACTTCCAATCCGATTCGGTTTGTTTTCGTGGCCATAGCTACTCGCCCCCCGTCATGCCCGACGACCCCGCCTGGACGACGCGGGCCGTCTTTTTTGCCACCTCGAAGCCTTCCTGCGCCAGCACATCGTCGGTGATGCTGCGGGCGTCAATCGGCAAACCGCTGTAATGGAGGATGCTCCGAAGCTTCTTTACGCGCTCCGGCGTGAGATCGAGCTTCATCAGTTGCAGGAGCTGCGCGTCGCGGTTCTGCTCGATCACATAGAGGCGATCGTGCGCATCGATGAACTTGGCGAGCGCCTCGGTAAACGGATACGCGCGGAGACGGAAGTACGACGTCTTGAAGTCGGTCTCCTCGCGGAGCTGGTCGCGGCTCTCGGTGATGGCCCAATGCGACGAGCCGTAGCCGATGAAGCCGACTTTCGCGCCGGCCACGTTCTCGACCTCGGGCGTGGGGACAAACTTGCGCGCCGTCTCGAACTTGCGCGCGAGCCGATCCAAGTTGTCCACGTAGTCGTCCGGCCGCTCGCTGTACTGCCCCTTCGCGTTGTGGCCCGATCCGCGCGTGAACGACGCCGGCATGCCGTCGCCCGGGATGGTGCGATACGGAATGCCGTCGCCGTCAACATCCTTATAGCGGCCCCACTCGCCGATTTTCTTGAGCATCTCGGGGGTGAGCAGCTTCCCGCGGTTCATCGGCTTGTCGGGATACTTGAAGCCGTTTGACATCCAGTTGTTCATCCCGAGGTCCAGGTCCATCATGACGAAGACCGGCGTTTGGAATTGTTCGGCGAGGTCGAACGCCTCCTGCGCCATCGTGTAGCACTCCTCGACCGACGAGGGGATGATCATGATGTGCTTGGTGTCGCCGTGGGAGAGAAACGCCGCCTTGAGGATGTCGCCCTGCGCCGTCCGCGTCGGCAGGCCGGTGGACGGCCCGACGCGTTGCACGTCGAAGATGACCGCCGGCACCTCGGCGTAGTACGCCAGGCCTGTGAACTCCGACATGAGCGAGATGCCCGGACCCGCCGTCGACGTCATCGACCGAGCGCCCGCCCAGCTCGCCCCGATCACCATGCCGAGCGCCGCAATCTCGTCCTCGGCCTGGATGATCGCGAATGTCGCCTTGCCGGTCTCTTTGTCGATCCGGTACTTCTTCATGTACGAGATGAGCGACTCGCAGAGCGACGAAGACGGCGTGATGGGATACCAGGCGACCACCGTGACGCCGGCCATCATGCACCCGATGGCGGCGGCAGCGTTGCCTTCGATGAGGATTTTGCCGGCCGTCTCGTTCATCGGCTCGAGGCTGAACGGGTCCTGCTTCGCCAGGTTCGCGTCGGCATAGTCCCAGCCGGCCTTCAGCGCCCCCGCGTTCAGCGTGACGGCCTTCGCCTTTCGGCCGAGCTGTCTGGTGAGCGCCTGCTCCATCAGCGCCATGTCGATGCCGAGCAGCTTGGCGAGCACGCCGTCGTAGATCATGTTGCGGACGAGGCGGCGCAGCTTCGCGTCCGGACAGACGGGCGCAACGAGCTTGTCGAACGGGACCGGATAGAAGACGAGATCGCTTCTGAGCGCGTTGAGCTTGAGCGGCTCGTCGTACACGACGGCCGCCCCCGGCTCGAGCGTGAGCACGTCTTCCTTCGCCGTTTCGTGGTTCATCGCGACGAGGAAATCGACTTCCTTCTTCCTGGCGTTGTACCCGCGCTTGCTCGCACGAATGGTGTACCACGTGGGCAACCCGGCGATATTCGACGGAAACATGTTCTTGCCCGACACGGGCACGCCCATGAGGAGAATCGACCGCAGCAGCACGAGATTGGCGGTCTGGCTGCCCGAACCGTTGACGGTCGCCACCTGGATGCTGA
>JAHFUJ010000184.1 GCA_023265105.1 Acidobacteriota bacterium | reverse complement strand
ATCATCATCTCCGGCCGGCGTTTGCGGTGTCACTCCGCGATCCACCGAACCGAGCGCCGCGCAACCGCGGTTAAACGCATCGCCACGACGGTATGTGCCCGCGTTGTGACTCTGCGTCGGCCACCACGACACGTTGCGTGTCAGGGCGAAGCTGCGTTCATGCTGCTGCAAGTCGAAGGAAGCGCAAGGGCTGGCCGTCGGTAAGAGCAAAATCACGCACGGCGCGGAAGCGGTGTCAAGGGCGGCGCAGCCGCCGAAGGGCACCCTTGACACCGCTGAGCACCGTGGCCTGATTAAGACCCGACGGCCATCGTGTGACCGATCGATTCGCTTCGAGAGATCTGGGTGTGCGTGCCTGCCTCCGATGCCGGTGTGGACGATTGCTCGAGCGCCGATCGATGGGACACGTCGCGACCAAGTGCACGCGTGAGCTTGACCTTGTCGTCGGTGTAGATTCGGGCGTCGTGCTGCCCTCGCGACACGGCGACGTACGCCAACCGCTGGTTGACCAGCTTCTCGCTCGCACGCTCCGTGTCGACGTGCACCAAGACTCGGCCCGCGGTCTGCCCCTGGCTGCTGTGACTTGTCACCGCGTATCCGTAATCCAGATGACGTCGTTCGTGCGGTTCGAATGATGACGCTCGGCCGGAGTCCCAACGGACGTCCATCCGCCCATTCGTGTGGACACGCTCGACGGTGCCGAGCTCTCGGTTCGGCACGCCGCGCTCGCGATCTGGCGCGGTCATCTGCACCCGATCGCCCGCGGCAATGGCACGCTCCGTTTCGCGATACAACGTCACGCCCTGTAGCCGTCGCGGGTCGTAGTTCAACGTGCGGTCGTCATCGGTTCTGACGGTGATGTGATTGGCCTTCGCGTCCACCTGCGCGACGCGCGCGTAGTCGCCGGCCTCGATGCCCAGTACCTTGCTGCCGCGGCTGTACCGAATGACGTCGCCTTCCTCATAGCGCTCCACCCACTGCCGATCCGCACCGGTGATCTCCTGGCGCGGCGAGAGCACGGTCGTCTGATGCTCCTCGCGACTAACCTGCCCTTCCCGCTGCATTGCGCGGTGGATGACGTCGTTGAGATCCTGGCGCGACTGGTTGTCCGGCGACACGACGAGAGTCGAGTGCGGATCTTTGACGTATTCATTGGCGATCGCGCTGAGGCGTTCTGCCCGTGGGGCGATTTCGTGCACGCGCCCTTGGCGATCGAGACCTTCGACGGCTCTCGAAACCTCGCCACGCGACAGCTGTTCGACGATCGCCTTCAACTCTGGATCGCGCTGCCGCACGATTTCGTCCAGATGCGCGGTGCGGACTCCCGCCTCCTGAAGCTGGTGATAGGGGCGACCCGCATCGACAGCCTCGTGCTGGCGAACGTCGCCAACGAGCAGGACCCGATCCTCCGGTCCCAGGCGCTCCAAAAACGTGTGCATCTGCTTCGTGCTCGCGAGACTGGATTCATCCAGGACGTACAGATGCCTCTGATCGACGGCTGATGCATCCGAGTGGCCGCGCGCCAGATGCCACTGCAGCGTGCTCGATTCGATGCCGGCCTCGGCCAGCTTGTGCGCCGCGCGCGACGTCGGCGCGAACCCTTCGACCTGGTAGCCTTCGCGTTCGGCGCCGTCGCGGACCGCCGCGAGCGCCGTCGTCTTTCCTGTGCCAGCGGCGCCTTCGAGCGCCGTCACCTGGTCGCGGCTGGCGAGAATCTCATCGACCGCGATGCGCTGGCTTGGGCTGAGGTGGGCGTAGTCGTGGGCAACGGCTTCTCGCGTTCGCTCAGTCACGAGTTCCGAGTGGTGGCCCTGGCCGGCCCGCATGCGGTCAATCGTTTCTTGCTCGAGTTGCACCATTCCAGGCGTCGTGAACGACCGTCCCAGCGTGCCCGATTCGTGCGGCACGTCGAGGAATTCGCCTTGTTCGATCCGGCGATTGACCTCCGCCTTGATGTCATCGACGCGCCCCTCGCCGAGGGAACGCTGGAGCGCGTCGCGCAGGATGGCGCGCTCTTCCACGACGGCGTCACGCTCCAGGTTGCGATCGCGCGCGAACGTAACGGCCTGCCGCGCGACATCCGCCCGCTCACGTTCGTGGTCCACGTGATGCGCGCGCCCATGTTCAACGGCGTCGACGACCCTTGACGGCTGGTTCCCAAACTGCTCGGCGAGTGCCCGGTGTCGCTGCTGCATCTCCGCGTGCGAGACATCCAGCTTGGCGTCGCGCGTCTGGTGCGCCGCGATCTGCGCCGCGGCCGCACCGGATCGATCCGCTTCGGCCAGGTAGGCTTCGATCTGCTGACGACGAGGGCTGGAGGCGTCGAGGTATTCCCGGGAGTAGCCGGCGATCTCAGGTTGACCGCTGCGCCCGCGTTCGATCTCGTACCCCAGCGCCGTCAATCGCGCCGCCAGTTCGGAACGGTACACCGCGGTCGCGTACTGCTGCGTGCGGTAGAGCTCCAGTGGCTGAAGCGGACGCACGTCACCATCGGCAGTCTCGGTCAGGTTGAAGACCACGGCGTGCGTGTGGAGTTGCGGCGCGGCGTAGCCGTTCACCGGCCGCGCGCTGTCGTGTTCGAACAGCGCCGCCACGAAGTTGCCGGTCGTCTCCGGTCGCCGATTGCCACCCAGCCGCGCCTGGACGTACGGCTCCAGCTCGTTGAGCGCCACGTTCACGCTCTGGCGATGGGCTTCGCGCACGCGATCGTCGCCGCCCACCAGGGCGGTAATTGACACGGTCTTCGGCGCGGAGAACGTCGCGTCCCACCCGGCACGATGCTCCATCGTCGTGACGGTCTCTCCACGGGCGGTCTTCGTTTCACGGGCGGTCTGGTGGCGGACGAGTGGTTCGCCCGTGACCGGATGCTGCCCCTCGGCGAGCCGCTCGAAGTGCTCCTCACGAACCTCGCCGGTTAGACCCCACCGGTCGGCGAGCTGTCCGTGCCACTGGCCACGAATCAGCTCCCCTTCGCTGTAGTAGTTCTCACGCCCGTTCTGGAATTCTTCTTCGTGATAACGGCGAGCCTGCCCGGCGCTCAACGGCTTCGAGATCGTGAGCATGGCCGTGCGCTACTGGAAGAACGGTTGTTGCTCGGTAGAGGGCGACAACGGCCGTTCGTGAGCGATGACCGTCTCGGGGACTGGCGACTGAATGACGGGTGTGGGCGGACTCGCGGGTGTGGTGGCGACGGTCGGCCGTCGCGTCGTCTCGACGATGGACCGTTCGACGAACGCCGGATGCCGTGCCGGCAAATCGATAAATGGAAAGTGCAGTCGGACGACCAGGTTCTCCAGCTTCAGGTAGCCCCGCAGGGACGGAAGACCGCTGATTTCGCTCGGCATCACCAGCGGCTCGACCTGCCGCTCCAGGCCGAAGCTCCGTTGGCCGTGCTTCCCGTTCGACCGGCTCTCGCGCATGCGCTCGATCTCGATTTCGCCGATCGTGTCGGAGATCCATTTCGCCGCGTGAGGCTCGCTGGTGCGAAGAAGGATCTTCGTCGCGGGCTGCGACAGCATGGCCTCGGCGTCGTGGCCGTAGCGCGTTTCGAGCTGGCTCCGTCCCTGGAAGCCGAGTACCACCGGATTGTTTGATTTCCGATTCTCGGTCACGGCCGTGTGGAGCTGCGGGAGCCGCTGCAAGCTGGCGAGCTCGTCGAGGACGAACCAGACCGGCCGATGACCGGGTTGGCCGCGGTTCATCAGCCGCAAGACGAGCATGTCGAGCCACAAGCTCGTGAGCGGGACGAGACGCGTGCGCGTTTCTGGCGTGCTCGTCAAGAACAGCCATCCACGCCGGCTGCGAGCCCACGACTCCGCACTCCAGCGCCTGGTCGTCTCCGACTCGCGCGGCAACAGCTTCAGCGTGTCGGCCACCATGTTGAGCGCCGCCAGGACGCCGCTCCGCTGCGCAGGTGCCTGCCGATCGATGATCGAGGCGTGCGACGTCGCCTGCACACGACGATCGAGCTCCTCGTCGTGGCACAGCCAGGACGCCAGTTCTTCGGCGGTCGGGCGGAATGTCAGCAGGTGCGCGAAGATGCGCCGCGGCCCTTCGGTGAAGAACGGATTCTCGTTGGCGCGATCGGGGAACAGCGACGTCGCCAGCGTGAGCGCCTCGGCTTCATGACGGAGCTCGTCGCCGGGACTCCAGTACGGCGACCGGGCATCGATCGGATTCAGGATCACGTCGCCGCGTTCGGGTGTGTAGAACTGCGGCGTGTATTCCAGCGCTGGGTCGTACACGATGGCCGTGTCGCCGCGGTCTTCGAGCTGTTGAAGGATCTGTCGAATCAGGGCGGACTTGCCGGTTCCGGAGTCGCCCATGACGAGCAGATGGCTCGACTCGATCGCGCGTGGGATCTTGAGGACCGGCCGGATGCCGAGCAGCCTGGCCGGCAGGTGCGGTCTCTGCACGAACCGGATGCCATTCGCGCGCGTCCGTCGATTGAATCGGCGCGCGGTCACCAGCTCGGGTCCCTTCAGGCGGCGACCGTGGCGACGCGAGCGTGACCACTGGACGTCCTTCGGGATCGCGACCAGGAGGCCGAGGATCAAGACGACGAGCGCCGTGAACAGCGACGGCCGCGCCAGATCCGTCAGGGTCTGGTTGCCATAGATCCAAACTGCCAAATCGGTGTGGAGACGCGCGTGATCCACGACGGAATCGCGCCATACCAGCCGGCCCGTGCGGGCCTGTCGCGCGAGCTCGGAGAGCGCGAACGTTGCCTCGCCCGTCGATGTCGAGGTCGGGACAACCTCGTCGTCGATCGCCAGTCGGGTTCCCCGGCGGTTCTCCATGAGGAGCAGGCGATATCGGCCGGTCCGAAGCGCGAGCGAACTCGCCAGCGCACTCCGCACGTACGCGGACAGATAGAACTGTTGCAGCGGCGTCCAGAAGAACGTCTGACGGACCCACCACATGCCGCCACCGCTGGCGACGGCGACGAGCATCACGCTCATCAGCCAGACCGGCACGGCCCGTTGCCACCGGCCCGCCTCGGGCGCGCGGCCCCATTCGTAACTCACGGGTCCCTCTGTCCTGGTGCAGCCAGCCGCGCTTCGGCCTGCTGTCGCTTGTCCTGGTCCGCGCGCTCGATCAGGCGCTGCATCGTCTCGGCGGTGACGGTCGTGCCGCTGCAGAGATGGAAGTGCAGGTTGAGCAGGATGGTGCGCAGGGCGAGCACTTCGGCGAGCAGCGTCGCATCACCGGCCGGTGGGTCTGCCGCCCTCAGGAGGGCGCCGCGCACCCATTCGCTGACCGGCTGTTCGCCAGCGAGCGTTTGAATGCGCGCGTACTCCTCGGGCGTGACCTTTGTGCCGATGGACTTGGTCCGTCGCGATGCCATGCGACGACTCCTTGCAGCGTGGCGCGCGAGACGGCTGCGCACCGTCGAACGTGGTTATCAGCGGTTCCCATAGGGGAACCGAATCCGGCAAGCGCCGCGAATCTCGAACAATTCGAATGGTTCCTATCGAGGAACCGGCGTTCCCGTGCAGCACCCGAAACGGGGTGACGTGTCACCTGTTACCGCCGGTGCGCAGCACCGCCACATCTAGACTAGGTCGCCGCTACCGAGCCGCTTCGGCGAATTCCAGCAGTTTCGTCTCAGACAGGCCTGGCACCTGCAACGACAACGTCACCGCGTCGCTGGCAAGGTCGCCCTTCGTAATGAGCCCGCGCCGATACGCTTCGACGGCCATATATGCGCGCTCGGCGTTCAGGTCCGAGAGCACCACGACGTGGTACGCCGGGTGAGGCTTCGCGGCCCTGGAACTAAAGAGGGTCAACCACTCTCCTGCGAGATCGACCAGCTTGGGCTTCAACAGACGCGTGCTCTCCGCCTCTGAAAGCAGTCCCTGACCGAGCAGCCGTGACACGGTCAGTCGGTACGCGGTCCCAAACCGGCGCGTGATCGAGGCGACGTCGAGGTACGTGATCACCTGCGACCCAGGCGTCGAGCGCTCCTCCGCCCGTACTGACCGTTCCGTCGCCGCATCGAAGATCCATTGCACCTGCCGACTCGGCTGGCCCTTGCCGAGACCGCGCACCGTGTCGACGACGCCTGAGGCGGGCAGGAGGAAGGCGGCCGCAAACGCAGCCGCGCAGCGTTCGATCAGCTCGTTGGCGTTCACCTTCGTACACACGCGGATCGTGCCCATCGGCTCGCACACAGCATGCGCATAGCTATGCGCGATCGCCAGCCGCTGATCGACCGGGTGGTGTGCGAGGTTGACGACAATGGCGCGACCGACGGACGCATGCGCGATGAACAGGCTCGACAGTGTGTCGGGCAGCTTCAGGGCAAAGACCGGAACGCCCTGGGCGGCGCAGAGATCCGCCAACGCTGGGAGCGGCGCGTCCTGAAAGCCGAGCCGCGTCCGCTCGTGCTCGGCGATCTCCTCGCCCTGCCGGATCGCGTCGGCCAACGTTCTCGGTGACGGCAGCGGGTACGTCGGCGGTCCCGTACGACCTGGACGCTCCACCAGACGCTCCAGGTGCGACGCCGCCATTAGTTCCCCGAGCACGGCGTAAATGCCCGACTGCATGCCGGATTCCTTGATCAACGCCGGCGCGAGATTCAGCAGCGTGGCGATGACGGGATCATCAGTGGCGACACGTGTACCCGTGAGATCGACCGCTGGCGTGCCATAGAGGTCCGCGAACTTCGCCAGTTCGTCAGCCGTCACCAGTCGATTCGCGAGTTCGATCTGCGCGACGAGGCTCCGCGATAGGCGAAGCTTCTTGGCCACGGCCGCCTGGCTCAGGCCCCGGTTTTCACGGGCCTTGCGCAGATTCGTGGCGAGCGGCTCTCGACCTGAGGCCTGCGCGAGAAAGTTGCGCGCGTGGGGCGTCAGACGACGCCACTTCGCGATGACGCTCGGGCTCGTCTCGACCTTGGTGAGGTCGTCTGCATCACCCGGCTCAGGCTGTTCATCTCGTGGCATGTCATGACCTCGGTTCTTGACGGTCTGAGCCCAATGGTAGTAGTGTTAGACGTACGTGTCAAGTATTGACACTGTATTTTAACAGAACGGCGACGGACTCTGACGCGTGACTGGCACCTCCGTCGAACTGTGGGAGGATGCAATGAGGGTGACCGCCGACGATGAGACACTGACCCCAGACAAACTGACACGTAGCGCTGACGTCGTCGAACACGGCGCGTCCGGCTCTGATCGGCGTCGGATGGCGAGCGGGGCGACACGACGCGGCGGAGGACGATTGCCACAAGGCTTCTTCACGCCGGCCGAGATCGCCGGATACATCGGGATGAGCACTTATACGGTTCAGGATCTCTGCCGGCGCGGTGAACTGCGGCATGTGAAGGCCGGTCGGTCCATCAGGATTCGGCGGGAATGGGCCGATCAATACATGACTACGCGCGAGCGCGAGCCTTTGCTGCGATAGAATCCGCGCTGATTATGAAGCCAGCACGTAAGAGTCGAGAGCGCAACCTGTTCAAGAAGTGTAATCACTTGTGGGATTCGTGCGCGTGTCCCTGGCTCGCACGGTTCCGCGGTGTGCGCCGTGTCAATCTCGCCAAGTGGGGCGGCGTCGGCAAGCGCAAACTAACCCGCAGCGAGGCAATCGCGATCCTCGTCGACGTTCGCGCAGCCATGAACGCTGGCACGTTCAACCTGAAAGGCAAGGTGTCCGTCGCAGGACGCGACACGTTTGGTGATCTCCTCGACGTCTTCGAGCGCGATTACGTCGCAAGGAAACGCGCAGACGGCAAGCTGCGAAGCACCTCGTTCGACTACTACATCACGAAGTTCCGCTCCGAGTTCGCCAAGGAGAAACTGGCGCTGTTGGATCAGTCGCCGCGCCGGTTCGAGACATGGCTCGACTCGCTGACATTCGAGACGGGGCCGGCGAACAACCGCTCGACCCACAAGCTTTCGCCAGCTAGCTGGAACCGCTACTACGAGCACGGACGCAGGATCTTCAACTGGGCAATCGCGCAAGGCTACGCAACTGCGAACCCATTTGTGAAATTCTCGAAACGCCCGGAACGGAACAAACGCAACACGCGAATCCTCCCTGAGCAGGAGCGAGCGTTGTTCGAGGCGTTATCCAACCTGTGGCGGAAGCGTCAGCGTACGGAGATGTACCGCCGCCTCGTGGCCGCGATCGACCTCGGCCTTCGCGAAGGCGAGATGCTGAAGGTTCAGATGAAACATATCGATTTCACCTCCTGGGCGATCACGCTGCCACCCGAGAACGCGAAGGGCGGCGCCACGACAGACCACGCCGAAACGGTGTACGCCATGACACCGCGTGTCCGTCAAATGCTTGAGGCGCGACGGGACCAGCTCAATGAATCCGAACGATACGTCTTCGGCGCCGAGTCGGGCGCCTACGTCGCGAGCTTCGACAAGAGTTGGCGGGAGCTGTTCCGTCGTGCGGGCTTGCCAGTCGGCCGCAAGGGCGGACTGACGTGGCACGATCTCAGACACGAGTTCGTAAGTTTTCTTGCTGATCAGGGCGGTGAGATTCATGAGGTACGGGAAGCGGCGCGCCACAAGGACATACGCACCACCGAGCGCTACATGAAGGCGCGCGAGGAACGCCTGAAGACGCTGATGGGCAAAATGGCTATGCGATCTGCGTAGCCGCTACCGTCTCGGATTTCGGCGCGTCCCGCTCGCTCACCCACACCGCCCCCCACCACCAGCATTGTTCCTGCGACGCGCGCTCCGCACGCCACAATTCACTCGCAGAAAAGGTGCTCAAAAGGTGCTCATCCACAACCACGAGAAGCGACTCCGACCCGTTTCGGGCAACGTCCTAGAAACGAAAGGCCGGAAATCCCGAAGGAAAACCGGCCATATTTCGCAGATTTTGGTCGGGGCGAGAGGATTTGAACCTCCGACCCCTCGGTCCCGAACCGAGTGCTCTACCAGGCTGAGCCACGCCCCGACTGAAGCACCTATCTTACCTCGGCCGCCTTCTCGAACACCAGTTCTTCGACCGCGGACAGCACCTCATGCGCAGTGAGATCCGGATGCAGCGGCGTCACCGAGACGTATCCGTCGCGGACCGCTTGATAGTCCGACCGATCGTGCGGCTCCCACTCGTCCTGCCCTTCCTCGATCCAGTAGTACGGCCGCCCCTTCGGGTCGTGCCGCTCGGCGACCGACGTCACGTGATTGCGTTTGGCCAGAACGGTCGCGCGACAGCCCTTCGGCTGCCCTTTCGGCGCGTTGATGTTGAGAAACGTGCGCAACGGCAGCGGGCGGCGCAGCATCGAATCGGCAATCGCCGCCGCCGCACGCGCCGACGGTCCGAAATCGAACTCCCCACGCATCGCCTGCAGCGAGACGGCGAGCGCGGCAATCCCGAGCAGCGCGCCTTCGAGCGCCCCCGCGACGGTTCCCGAGTAGGTCACATCGTCGCCGAGGTTCCATCCTTTATTAATACCCGAG
>JAHFUJ010000010.1:35651-38400 GCA_023265105.1 Acidobacteriota bacterium | reverse complement strand
CATCCAGTCGCGGCTGGGGTCGGACGTGGCGATGGTCCTCGACGAGTGCCTCGCACATCCGGTTGACGCCGCGGTGGCACGCGCTTCGATGGAACGGACGCTGCGATGGGCCACAAGGGCCCGCCGACGTTTTCTCGAGCTGGCCGATGGCGCGGTCGACGGCGTGAGGGTCGTCAACAAGGGGCAGGCGCAATTCGGGATCGTGCAGGGCGGCGTGTCTCCCGAGCTCAGAGAAGAAAGTACGCGCCAAACCGTCGCCCTCGGCTTCGAGGCCTACGCGATTGGCGGGCTCGGCGTCGGCGAGCCGACCGACGTCATGTACGACATCGTGTCCCGCACGACACCATGGATGCCGGCGGACCGACCCCGCTATCTGATGGGAGCGGGGACGCCGGAAAACCTGGTCGAGTCGGTCGCCCTCGGCATCGATCTGTTCGACTGCGTCCTCCCGACCAGAAACGGCCGGAACGGACAGCTCTTTACGAGCGAGGGGCGCCTCAATATCGCGAATGCACGGTACGCCGAGGACGATGGCCCGGCCGACCCGGAGTGCGGCTGCTACACCTGCCGCTCCTTTTCGCGGGCCTATCTGCGGCACCTCTTCATGGCGAAAGAATTGAACGCGGCCACCCTTAACACATTGCATAACCTGAACTTTTACCTTGACACGCTGCGCAGGATTAGGGACGCTATAGCGTTTGGGCGGTTCGAAAGTTTCAGGCTAGCGTTCCATCAGCGCTTGTCCCGCCGGCCGCACGATTCATGATCATGACGATGTTGGACGCTGGACCTGTGTTCGCAATGGGCGCGGCGCCCGAAGGCGGGAGCGCGTGGCTGCAGCTCGTCCCGTTCGCCCTCGTGCTCGCGATCTTTTATTTCATCATCCTGCTGCCGATGAAGCGGAAGCAGCAGAAGGTGCAGGAGTTCCTCGATAGCCTCAAGGTCGGCGATCGCGTGATTACGACCGGCGGAATCTATGGGCAGGTCACGCGGCTCGGCGAGCAGAGCGTTCAGCTTCAGATCGCCGACAAGGTGCGCATCGAGGTGGCGAAGGCGGCCATCGGCGGCATTCAGGGGCAGCCGCCCGTCGTCGAGCCGGCAAGTCACGGCGAATCGATCAGCTACGGGAAGCAATAAGCCATGGATAATTTGCGCTGGAAAGTCATCCTCATTCTCGTCGTCCTCGTGGCCTTTGCGAGCGTCGGCGTCTACCCGATCGTCGCCGCGCGCTACGGCATCCATTCGCCGGCGTTGCTGATCGACAAGCAGCTGAAGCTGGGGCTCGATCTCAAGGGCGGCGTGCACCTCGTGCTGCGCGTGCAGACCGACGATGCGCTCCGGCTCGAGACCGAGACCGAGATGGAGCGTCTGCGCGAGGAGCTGACCAAGCGCACGGTTGCCGTCACGAACATCATCTCGCCCGACCCCACGCATTTCCGTGTCGAAGGCGTGCCGCCGGCCCAGGATGCCGCGTTCCGTCAGGCGGCGGTCGAAGTGCAGGCGAACTTCGACCGCAGTTCCGGCACCAACGGCGCGTACACGTTCACGATGAAGCCGAACATCCAGGTGCAGCTGCGCGACGATGCGGTGGTGCAGGCGCGGCAGACGATCGAGCGGCGCGTCAACGAGCTCGGCGTCACCGAGCCGAGCATCGCGCAGCAAGGCGACAGCGGCGACCAAATTCTCGTGCAGCTCCCGGGCGTCACCGATGTCGATCGCGCGAAGGAGATCATCCGATCGACGGGCTTACTCGAGCTGCGGATTGTCGAGCAGGGGCCGTCGGCGACGAGTGAGGGGTTGGCGCCGAACGGCCGGGCCCCGCAGGGCATGGAAGTCGTCCCTGGCGCGACGGGGAATCCGGGCGAGCCGGCGTCGACCGTGTACTATCTCGTGCGAAAAGTCGCGGCGGTGACCGGCCGCGATCTGCGGAACGCGCGCCCCTCGCTCGACGAAAACAATCAGCCGGCCGTCAGCTTTACGCTGAACTCGGAAGGCGGACGCAAGTTCGGCAAGGTCACCGGCGAGAACATCGGCCGCCAGCTGGCGATCATGCTCGATGGGCGCGTCCAGTCGGCGCCGCGGATCGATTCGCGCATCACGACCGACGGCCGCATCACCGGCAGCTTCACGCAGGAAGAAGTGGCGAACCTGTCGCTCATCCTGCGTTCCGGCGCGCTGCCCGCCTCGCTCACCTATCTCGAGGAGCGGACGATCGGACCGAGCCTGGGCGCCGACTCGATCCGCTCCGGGGTGATCGCGTCGGTGGTCGGCCTGCTGCTCGTCATGGCCTTCATGCTGGTGTACTACAGGCTGTCGGGGGTCAACGCGGTGGTCGCGCTCGCCCTCAACTTGATCATCCTGCTGGGCCTGATGGCGTACATCGGCGCGGTCATGACGCTGCCAGGCATCGCCGGCTTCGTCCTGACGATGGGGATTGGCGTCGACTCGAACGTGCTGATTTTCGAGCGCATCAAGGAGGAGCTCGAGGCGCAGCGCGGCGTGCGCGCGTCCATCAACGCCGGGTTCAGCCGCGTGTTCCTGACGCTGCTCGACACCCACATCGCGGCGCTCATCTCGGCGGCGTTCCTGTTTCAATTTGGCACCGGCCCGATCCGCGGCTTCGCCGTCACGCTGTCGGTCGGGTTGATGTCCAACCTGTTCACGTCGACCTTCGTTTCCAAGACGCTCTACGAGCTGGTGCTGTCGAAGCGTCACCAAGTCGTGGCGCTGAGTATCTGAACGTGAAGCT
>JAHFUJ010000010.1:10283-35551 GCA_023265105.1 Acidobacteriota bacterium | reverse complement strand
AGCTGACAGCTGAAAGCCGAACTATGCATATTTTCACCAACCCGCATTTCGACTTCCTGCGGTGGCGCTGGCAGGCGATCGCGCTCTCCTGGATCATCATCATCGGGGGGATCGTCGTGATCGCCACCAAGGGGATCCCGAAAGGCGTCGAGTTCGCCGGTGGGACCGTGGTCATCACGCAATTCGATCAGGCGGTTTCGATCCAGCAGGTCAGGACGGCGCTCGACAAGTCGTTCCCCGGTGGCGGTCAGAACATCATCGTGCAGACCTACGGCGCTCCGGCGCAGCATCAGGTGATGGTCCGCGTCCCGCAAGTGGGCGCCGAGTCCGGGGCGTCGCTGAGCACGACGGCACAGGCGGTGGAGGCGGCGCTCACACAGGGGAACATCGGCGCGTTCAAGAAGATCGGCACCGAGATCGTCGGCCCCGCGGTCGGCCAGGAGCTCCAAAGCAAGGGCATCTGGGCCACCGTGTTGTCGCTCGCCGGCATTCTCGTGTATCTCGCGTTTCGCTTTCAGTTCAGCTTCGGCGTCGGCGCCGTCGTCGCGACGATTCACGATCTGCTCGTCACGCTGGCCTTTCTGGCGTTCTTTCGCTACGACCTGTCGCTCAACGTCATCGCGGCGATTTTGACCATGACCGGGTACTCGACCAACGACACTATTGTCATCTTCGACCGGGTCCGCGAGAACTTGCGGGGAATGCGCCGCGATTCGCTGAATCACGTGATCAACGTGTCGGTGAACCAGACGCTGGGACGGACGGTGATTACGTCGGGCACGGCGCTGCTCACGGCGCTCGCGTTGTTCTTCTTCGGCGGCGAGGTGCTGCATGGGTTTGCGTTCACGATGGTGGTCGGCATCATCACCGGCACCTACTCCAGCGTGTTCATCGCGGCGGCGATCGTGAGCTTCTGGCGCGGCAGCAGCCCGACGCGGGCCGCCGCGCACGCACCGGCGCCAGCCGCTGCCGCCGTCCCGCCACAGCAGCCCACGCGCCGGTCGAAACCTCAGCGGAAAGCGCGAGCCTCTTAAAGCTGTCAGCTTTCAGCTGTCAGCTTTCGGTGCGGACAGCTGATAGCTGAGAGCTGACAGCTGATAGCTGATAGCTGATAGCTACTGATATCTGATCGCCACCGTGCCAACCACCATCCAAGCCGCGTTGCTCGGCGTGGTCCAGGGGCTGACCGAGTTCCTGCCGGTGTCGAGCTCCGCCCACCTCATCCTCGCGCGGGCGTTCTTCGGCGTCGACGTCGAGCGGTTCGGCCTCCCCTTCGACGTCGCCTGCCACGTCGGCACGCTCGTCGCCGTGCTGGTCTACTTCCGCCGCGAGGTCGCGCAGATGGTCGTGTCGCTGCCGCGGATTTTGCACCCAGGTCCGGCTGCCGCCTACGCGCATTGCGCTCCGGCGAGCCACGCCGAAGCGAAGCGACGGCGGGAAGCCGGACGCCACGAGAACGGCCGCGGTCCGGCTCAAGCCGGACGCCACGTGGAGCATGGACGCCACGAGGAGAATGATGCGGCACGGCTCGTGTGGCTCCTCGTCATCGGCACCGTTCCTGCGGTCATCGTCGGCCTGCTGTTCGACAAGACGATCGAAGAACACCTGCGCGCGCCGCTCGTGGCGGCCGTCACGCTCGCCCTCGGCGCCGTCGGGTTCTTCGTCGCCGAACGCGTCGGCCGCAAGACGCGCTCGGACGGGAGCCTGACGATGGCCGAGGCGTTCTGGCTCGGCTGCGCGCAAGCGCTCGCGCTCGTCCCGGGCGTGTCTCGCTCGGGCGTGACGATCACGGTTGCGCTTCTGTTCGGTCTCCGGCGGGCCGACGCGGCGCGCTTCATCTTTCTGCTCGCCATTCCGGCGATTCTCGCGGCCGCGGCCAGTGAAGGGGTCAAAGTGCTCGCGGCCGGCCCGAGTGCCGACGCGACGACGCTGTTCGTGATTGGCATCGTGAGCTCGGCGATTGTCGGCTACCTTGCCGTCAGGTTCTGCGTCCGCTATTTCGCGACTCATTCGTTGGACGTGTTCGCCTGGTACCGGTTGGCACTGGCGGGAGCGGTGGTTGTATGGGCCTTACGTTGACCGCTGTCAATGCACGAATGCAACAATGCACGGCTTGGTTCGTGCATTCCGGCATTTGTGCATTTGTGCATTTTGCATTCGTGCATTTAGATGCAGTGGCTGCGCCGTAGCTTCATCGCCGGGTTCTTCGTGACGGTGCCGCTGTTCATCAGCGTCGCGGCCTTGATCTGGATTTTCGGCGTTGTCGACGGACTGACCACCCCGCTCTACGATCGCCTGCTGGGGCGCCGGATTCCTGGGCTCGGCACGCTGTCGACGATGGTGGCGATCGTACTGGTCGGGGCGTTCGCGACCAACGTCATCGGCAAGCGCGTGCTGAAGCGCGGCGAAAGCTATCTGTTGCGCGTGCCGGTGTTCCGCACCATTTACGCGCCGGTGAAGCAGCTGGTCGCCGCCTTCTCGCCCGACAACGAATTCGGGTTCAAGCGGGTCGTGATGATCGAGGACGCCACGCGTGGGTTCGCGCTCGGGTTCCTCACGCGCGAGTTCACCGTCGACCGCGGCCGGGGGCCCGAGGCGCTCCTGGCGGTCTACGTGCCGACCAACCACCTGTATTTGGGCGACCTCGTCATCTGCGAGCGCGGTCGCGCCACCTTTCCCGACATTTCGGTCGAGGAGGGGATTCGTATCTTCCTGACCGGCGGCATGGCCCTGCCGTTCCAGTTGCGTGGACGACGGGGCGATGACCCTGCCAAGGACTTCCGTGTATAATCCGACTCTTTTGTACCTTCACCGCAGTCGTCGTGTCCGGCTTCAGAGCCTGTGAAAAAGGCCACGTTTGAACGCAGTGCACGCAGGGCACGCAGAGAGGTCTTTTGAGGATTTTTCTCTGCGGTCTCTGCGGCCTCCGCGTTTACCGTGATTTCTTACAGGCCTCTCAGCCGGACCGTGTGAGAGGTGAGATGAGCGTGACCGTCCAGAACGTGGTGAGGCGCCTGGTCATTCCGATGCTGCTGCTGGCGTCCCTGGCGACGACGGCGCGACCGGCTCGGGCCGGCCAGGCGGGACAGCCCGAGAGCCAGGCGGGGCAGGCCGCCGCACTAGAAGGGGCCGGCGGCGAGGCGAGCCTGGTTCTGCCCGATTTGTCGACCGTCGACTTCCGCGGAATCAACGGCCGCTCGCTGCTGATGAGCGGATTGCTGGTGTGCGGGCTCGGGCTGCTGTTCGGGCTCATGACGTTCACCCAGCTCAAAGGGCTCCCGGTGCACGCCTCGATGCTGGAAGTCTCGGATCTGATTTACGAGACCTGCAAGACGTACCTGGTCACGCAGGGCAAGTTCATCATGATCCTGTGGGCGTTCATCGCCGTGATCATCTCCGCGTATTACGGGTGGCTCAATCCCGTGCCCGGGAAATCGATCGCCGCCACGCTGCCGATTATCCTGATCTTCAGCCTGATCGGCATCGGCGGCAGCTACGGCGTGGCCTGGTTCGGCATCCGCGTGAACACGTTCGCGAACTCCCGCGCCGCCTTCGCCAGCCTGCGCGGGAAACCGTTTCCGATTTACGCCATTCCGATTCGCGCCGGCATGAGCGTCGGGATGCTGCTGATCAGCGTCGAGCTGTTCATGATGCTCTGCATCCTGCTGTTCATTCCGGGCAGCTACGCCGGACCGTGCTTCATCGGCTTTGCGATTGGCGAATCGCTCGGTGCCGCGGCCCTTCGCATCGCCGGCGGCATCTTTACGAAGATTGCCGACATCGGCTCGGACCTGATGAAAATCGTCTTCAACATCAAGGAAGACGATGCCAGAAATCCGGGCGTGATCGCGGACTGTACGGGCGACAACGCCGGCGATTCGGTGGGGCCGACGGCCGACGGCTTCGAGACCTACGGCGTCACCGGCGTGGCGCTGATCACCTTCATCCTGCTCGCCGTGCCCGGCCAGGCGGTGCAGGTCCAACTCCTCGTCTGGATCTTCGTGATGCGCATCATGATGATCATCGCCAGCGGCGCGTCCTACTTCATCAACGAAGCCGTTGCGAAGGGGCGCTACGGCGACGTCGACACGATGAACTTCGAGGCGCCGCTCACGTCGCTCGTCTGGCTCACGTCGATCGTCTCTGTCAGCATCACCTATATCGTCTCGTATCTGCTCATTCCGAACCTCGGTGACGGCACGCTGTGGTGGAAGCTGTCGACCGTGATTACGTGCGGCACGCTCGCCGGCGCGATCATTCCCGAGCTGGTGAAAGTGTTCACGTCCACCGAGTCGGGGCACGTCAAAGAGGTCGTCACCTCGTCGCGCGAGGGCGGCGCATCGCTCAACATCCTGTCGGGCTTCGTCGCCGGCAACTTCAGCGCCTACTGGATCGGCCTCAGCATCGTGACGCTGATGGGCACGGCGTACTACGTCAGCCGGTTCGGTCTCGGCGAGCTGATGGCCGCGCCGGCGGTCTTCGCGTTCGGTCTCGTGGCGTTCGGGTTCCTCGGGATGGGCCCGGTGACGATCGCGGTCGACTCCTACGGCCCGGTCACCGACAACGCGCAATCGGTGTTCGAGCTGTCGGTCATCGAGCACATCCCGGGCGTCAAAGAATCGCTCAAGCGCGAGCACGGCTTCAACGTCCGCTTCGAGCGCGCGAAGGATCTGCTGGAAGAGAACGACGGCGCCGGCAACACCTTCAAGGCAACCGCGAAGCCGGTGCTCATCGGGACCGCCGTGGTCGGTGCGACCACCATGATCTTCTCGATCATCATGTTGCTGACGGCCGACCTGACGCGCGACGTCGACAAGCTGTCGATTCTCCACCCGCCCTTCCTGCTCGGCCTCATCACCGGCGGCGCGGTGATCTACTGGTTCACGGGCGCGGCGACGCAGGCGGTCAGCACCGGGGCGTATCGCGCCGTCGAGTTCATCAAGGCGAACATTCGACTGGACAGTGCCGAGAAGGCGTCGGTTGCCGACAGCAAGCGAGTCGTCGAGATCTGCACGCAATACGCCCAGAAGGGCATGTTCAACATCTTTCTCACGGTGTTCTTCTCGACGCTGGCGTTTGCGTTCCTCGAGCCGTTCTTCTTCATCGGCTACTTGATCTCGATTGCGCTCTTCGGGCTGTTCCAGGCCATCTTCATGGCCAATGCCGGAGGCGCCTGGGACAACGCGAAGAAAGTCGTCGAGGTCGAGCTGAAGGCCAAGGGGACCGCGCTGCACGCGGCGACGGTCATCGGCGACACGGTTGGCGACCCGTTCAAGGACACGTCGTCGGTGGCGATGAACCCGGTCATCAAATTCACCACGTTGTTCGGACTGCTTGCGGTCTCGCTGGCGGTCAGACTGGCCGCCGACCAGGGTCCGTTCCTCAGCCGCGGTTTGGCGGCCGTTTTCTTCTGCGTTTCGCTGGTGTTCGTCTGGCGGTCGTTTTACGGGATGCGGATCACCGCCGGGCAGCCGGCGGCTATGCCGGTGCCGGCCACCGCCCCCAGAAAGGCGTGAAATTGGATGACTTTTGAGCTATGGGCGGGTTGGCGGAGGGTTTGGGCCGTTCGGGACATTCCGGTGTCTAAACTCCAAGAGTTTTCCTTTGACACTGCATGAGGCTCTGGCTATAATCCGCGGTCTTGCACCTGAGATTCTTGCCGCAGATTGCTGAGGAGGTTTCGACCCGTGCCACGTGACTTATTCGGCGACATCGTTGATCCCTCGATCAAGGTGGGCGGCCAGAAGTGGTACACGGTCCCGCTGTCGATCATCGTGCACACGGTGGTTGTTGGGGCCGTGGTCATCATTCCCTTGATGGCGGCCGACGTGCTGCCGACGCCCCCAGCCATGATGGCCTTCGTCGGGGCGGCGCCGCCGCCGCCCCCCCCGCCACCGCCCCCGCCTCCGCCGCAGCAAACTGCGGAAGTGAAGCCGGTGGAGGTGAGCCAAGCCGCCGCGCCGATCGAGGCGCCGGCGGAAATCAAACCTGAATCGGTCACGATCAGGAACGTCGGTGTCGAGGGAGGCATCGTTGGTGGTGTCACCGGCGGCATCGTTGGCGGTCTGGCGGAAGCGCCGCCGCCCCCCCCACCCCCGCCGCCCCCCCCCGCGCCGGTGCGCGTCGGCGGCAACATCAAGCCCCCGACGAAGATCAAAGACGTGAAGCCGGAGTATCCGGCCATCGCACGATCGGCCCGGGTGCAGGGTGTCGTCATCATCGAGGCGGTGATCGGGCCCAACGGTCAGGTCGAAGAGACCAAGGTGCTCCGCTCGATCCCGTTGCTCGACGCGGCCGCGCTCGAGGCGGTGAAACAATGGCAGTTCACGCCGACGTTGCTGAACGGCGTGCCGGTGCCGGTCATCATGACGGTCACCGTCAACTTCGCGCTGCAGTAGGAGTAGTCGCGGTATCCGGCTTAACTGGCAGCTTTGTCTTAATGGAGGATGGACAGTGGATCTAATTGCAATGTGGCAACAAATGGGATTCGTGGCCAAGGGCGTCGCCTTCATTCTCTTTTTCATGTCAATGTGGTCGTTCGGTGTCGCCATCGAGCGTGTCTACACCTTCACCCAGGCGCGCAGCCAGTCGAAGCTGTTCGCGCCGCAGGTCGCCAAGCACCTGAAGGACGGGCGGCTCAAGGACGCGATCGCGCTCTCCTCGTCGAAGACCTACCGCTACAGCCACCTCGCAAAAGTGGTGCTCGCGGGGCTCCAGGAGTATCAGTTTCAGCAGGAGAGCGGTGGGGGTCTGAGCCGCGAAGACTTGATGGACACCGTGCGCCGGTCCATTCAGCGCGCGTCCGCGCTGACCGCCTCGGATCTGAAGAAGGGCGTCCCGGCGCTCGCCACCATCGGATCGACGGCACCGTTCGTCGGACTGCTCGGCACGGTCGTCGGCGTCATCACGGCGTTCCAAGGGATCGCGTCCAGCGGCTCGGGTGGTATCGGCGCCGTGTCGGCCGGTATCGCGGAAGCGCTTGTCGAGACGGCGCTCGGACTCGTCGTCGCGATTCCGGCGGTGTGGTTCTATAATTACCTGACCGGCCGCGTCGAGTACTTCAACGTGGAGATGGACAATTCCTCGTCGGAGCTCGTCGACTTCTTTATTAGGAAGACCGCCTAGCTGGTCGTTTCAGCGTTAGGAGAATTTCGTTATGTCAATGGATCTTGGCGGCGCCCAGGGCGGAGTCAAGTCCGATATCAACGTGACGCCGCTTGTCGACGTCATGCTGGTGCTGCTCATCATCATGATGCTGGTGGCCCCGCTGCTGCAGCAGGGCGTGGCGGTCAAACTGCCGACGGCGTCGAACTACACCGACAAGCCGGAGACGCAGGGCCAGACGGTCATCGCGATTGCTTCCGACAAGCGCGTGTACCTGAACGCGAAGCCCCTCGGGAAGGACGAGGAGCTCGGCGTGAAGGTCAAAGACCTCCTCGAGGACAAGAAATCGGCAGAGAAAATCGTCCTCATCAAGGCCGATGAGGCCGTCGATTACAGCGCCGTGATGGGAGCCATGGACGAGCTTCGGAAGGCGGGCATCGAGGATATCGGCCTCATCATCGATCGGAAGCGGCAGGCCGGCCAAGTGCTGGGAGGCCAGTAATGGCACACGCCCATCTGCACTTCGGCGCCGACACGGTCTTCAAGGCCGAGATTCCGCACACTCTTGCGGACATGAACGTCACTCCGATGATTGACGTGCTCCTGGTCCTCCTGGTCATCTTCATGGCGGCGCTGCCGCTCACGCAGAAGGGCCTCGACATCAACCTGCCGGCCGAAACCAAGACCCAGCAGCAGGCGGCGGCCTCGACCGATCAGATTGTGGTCGAGTACACGGCCGACAAACGCATCACGATCAATAAGCAGGACGTGACGCTGCCGGCGCTGGAAGTACGGCTGCGCAACATCTACGATCAACGCAGCAACAAGACGATGTTCATCATTGGGGCGGGCACGCTGAAATACAAGGACATCGTCGAGGTCATCGACGCGGCCAAGGGCGCCGGCGTCGAGAAGGTCGGCATCGTCACGGAAGGTATGCGGAGAGCCGCCGGCGCAACCAGCGGCAACTAGCCTGTCAGCTCACGCCGTCCCGATAGGCCGTCCTCCCACGCGCGGGGGGACGGCCATTTGTTTGTCCTCCACTACCACAGGAATTTGACCCCGAGCTGCATGTCGCGCGGCCCCCAGAAGTTCGAGCTGGCCGTGCGCCCGACGAGATAGCTGGCGTTGCGCGTGAGGTTGACTGTCGCCACGTTGGTGGCGGCGTTGTAGGTGGAGCTCGCCACGTCGAACGCCGAATCGAAGAACGTCCCGTAGTTCACCGTATTGAACACGTTGAAGACCTCCCAGAGGACCTGAATCCGGCGGGTCCCCGAAATTCTGACGCCCTTCGACACGCGCATGTCCAGCGTCTTTCTGCCGGACTGCCGGTCGGTGTTGATGCCCACCCACGGCGCGACGAAGAATCCACCAGTGCCGTTCGTGCCGGTCGAGTTCACGGCACCGACCGCGGAGGAGAGCGAGCCGTTGGTCCTCTCCGTGATCGGCAACCCGCTCTCGAGCGTCAGGACGCCGCCGACACCGATCCCCCACAGAGCGTCCGGCTGATAGTGGAAACTCCCGACGAACCGATGACGCCGGTCGTTGTTCGACGGCACCATCGCGCTGTCGATCCCGTTGGTCCTGAATGTCAGCGAGTCAAAAGCCAGGTTCCCTCCGAAGAACGTCGTGGAGGTCTGCTGGTTGTCGACCGATTTTGACAACGTGTAATTGATGTTGAAAAGCAGTCCGCCAGAGAACCGCCTGTTCGCCGCGAGCACCAACGCGTGGTACCTGGTGCTGACGGCCGGTTCCATGACGATGATGCGGCTGAACGAGGTGTTGGGCCGGGAACCTCGATAAAGCGGGAACGTGCCCACGCTCTGCCCATCGAGCACGTAGTTCACCGACGAATTTGCCGGGTTGAAGTTGATGTCACGGAAGAACGGCAAGTCCATGCCCTTGCTGTAAAGATACGACGCCGACACGGTCGTGTCGTGCCCGATGTTCCGATCGAGGGCGAGATCGACCGAGTGCACGCGGGGGCGCACGAGGTCGGACGAGAAATAGTTGACGTCCGGCCTGTTGCTCGCGGCGCCGGCCGGAGGGGCGCTGAGGACGTTCGGATACACAGGCGCGCCCGCGGTGGATGGTGTGAAGAAGTAGGTGGCCTGGTTCACGCCGTTGTTGGTCAATGCGTTCGCGACGGCGCTGTTGCTGGTCAGTCCGTAGAAGATGCCGTATGCGGCCCGCAGAACCGTTTCATGCTTGGCGCCGATGTCGTAGGTGAGACCGACCCGCGGCGCCCAATCCTTCTTGTCCTGATGGAAGTGTGTCGTTTCCGGAACGGCCGGATTGCCGGAGAACGTGATGCTCTTGGTCTGAACGCTCCCCGGTTCGGGCAGTTGCTGATAGTCGTAGCGGAGCCCCAGGCTGAGGAGCAGCATGTCGTTGACTCGCCATGTGTCCTGCCCGAAGAAGGCGTACGTCCGCTCCGAGAAGAACAGCGCGCCCCCCAGGTTATTGAGGTCGAAGGCCTGCGTGAAGCTGTTGTACGTACGACCGGCGCCTGCGACAGGAGCGCAGGCCGTCGAGCCTTGCGGGCAATCCGTCGCGATGTTGGTCAGGTTGGAATAGCTGTAGACGCCGCCGCCCTGGAACAGGTTGATGAGCTGCTCGCGGATGTAGTTGATGTCGGCGCCGGCCTTGATCGTGTGGGCGCCGCGATAGTACGAGACGTTGTCGAGCACTTGATACCGCTGCTCGTGCGGGTACGCCGGACGCGGCAGGAAGTTCGGCATGCCGAAGCTGATGCCACCCGTCACGGTCGTACTCGGGCCGGGCGCGTTCGGCGTCTGCTCTTCGTAGTCGCGCCCAGCCTGTGCGCGGAACTCGTTCAGCCATTTCTGGCTGAGGATGCTGTTCCACTTGACGACGGAGAAGTCCGTCTTGACGATGTCGCTGCCGTTGGCCGACGCGGCAACGGTCAGCACGGCCGGAGTCTGGATGCCGTTGGGCGCGTTCCAGCGCTGCGCGTTGTACCCGATCGACAGGTTGTTCGACGGATTGATCGCCCAGTCGACCTTTGCGAGCGCCACTTTGTTGTTCGCTTCGCGGGGACTCGAGACCTCCAACGAACGGTAGAACGAGGTCGCTGCGGCGCAATTGGCCGCCGGCGCAGTACACGTATTGTAGAAGGTCGCGCTCGACGTGTTGACGAAGGGCGGGAAGTTCCGTTTCTGCTGGTCGTAATCGGCGAAGAAGAAGACTTTGTCCTTCTTGATCGGTCCGCCGAGGCCGGCGCCGAACTGCTGCCGCCGTTCCTGGATCTGATCCCAGACGCTCTGGGGAATGAACGGATCCCTCGCCTGAAACGCTTTGTCGCGCAGGAAGTAGAACCCCTCGCCCGTGTACGTATTGCCACCCGACTTCGTCACCGCGTTGACCGTGCCGCCGGCGGCGCGGCCGAACTCGGCCGACATGTTGCTGACGCCCACTTGGAACTCTTGGATCGACGACTCGCTGATCGAGTACACGGCCCGCGTGCGGCCGCGAGCTTCGGAGAAGAAGGCCTGGTTGTTGTCGACGCCGTCGACCATGTTGTTGTTGTACAAGCCCGAGATGCCGCGGTAGCTCACCAGGCCGAAGTTGCCGTCGTTGGTGACGCCGGGGCTGAGGAGCACGAAGTTGTCCCAGCGCCGGCCGTTCAGGGGGAGGTTCTGGATGATGGTTTGATCCAGCACGCTGCTGACGTCGGTGCGACGTGTGTCAACCAGCGGAGCCTCCGCCGTGACGCTTACCGTCTCGCTGACCCCCGCCGGCTGCATCTTGAGATCGACCGGCACCGTCCGGCCGACGAGGACCTCGACGTTTGAAACCGGCTTGACGCTGAAGCCCGACAGGATCGCGGAGATCTCGTATCGTCCCGGCTGCAGCGCCGCGGCGCGGTAGCGGCCCGCCGCATCGGTCACGACCTCACGAGACACATTCGTATCCAGATTGCGAACCACGACCGCAACGCCGGGCCGCAGGCCGCCCGCCGCATCGGTGACGACACCTTCGACGTTGCCGGTCGCCGCGGTTTGTGCCGCGGCGGCGGACGCCAGGCACGCGAGCATGGCGGCCGCGCCAAGAACCTTGCTGAAACAGGTTGGATGCATCAAAACCTCCCTGTACGAACACGTGTTGATCCCGGGAATTCCGAGGAGGGCGCCATTTTATCGCGGGCGGGTGACGGCCCGGAAACAAAAAAGGCCGCCGGGGTGCGCCCGGCGGCCTTCGATCCAAATCGCTGTAGCGTGCCGAAAGACGTGGTGCCGGCTAATCGCCGACGCCGGTGGCTTTCGTCTTGCGAATCTCCTGCGCTTTGTCGCGGAGCTGGTCGGCCTGCTTGATGAGCGCCTGCTGCTTGGCCGGGTCCTTTTCGATGTTCGCCTGGAGCCGAAGCAGCAGATTCTTGTAGACGAGCGCCTCCACGTAATCCGCCCTGATCTGCAGGGCATGATCGATCGCGTCGATCCCGCTCTGAACGTACGTCTTTTTCTCAGACTCCTTCAGGCGGGTGTCGCGGTAGGCCTCGTCCCAGTAATAAGTCGCAAGCGTGTAGAACGCCTCGGGATTGGTCGGCTCCTTTGCGGCGCGGTCCTGGAGCGCACCGATGGTCTTATCGAACAGTCCCTGCCGGTTGTAGTAGCCGGCGAGCTGCATGTAGACGGCCGGGTCGCCCGGTTTGGCCTCTTTCGCCATGTTCAGAACTTTTTCAGCCTCGTCGTAGACGCCGGCTTGCTCGTAGATATTCGCGAGCGCGAAGTAGTTGGTCGGATCGGTGGGATCGAGCTGGATCATGCGCTGAACGGCCGGCTCCGCCTTGACCGGATCGTTCAACTTGTCGGGACCGTAGGCCGCCACGAGGTACTGCAGCGTCAGCTTCCTCAGCTTCAAGTCTTCCGGCTTGCCGGTCGCAGAAAGCTTCTCGGCCCCCAGCTCGTAGTTCTGAACAGCCTTGGGCAAGAGCGCTTCGTTGGTCGGATCCTTAATCCCCGGCTTATAGAGGTTGTCGTAGCTGTTGCCCAGATAGAAGTAAACCTGCGCCAGGTTCGGGTCCGCTTGCAGGGCGTCTTCGTACAACGCGGCGGCTCTCTTCCAGTCCTGCACCCCGTACGCCTTGTTGGCTTGTTTGTACGCCATAATGGCTTTGAGGTTGGCCACTTTCGAGCAGGCGGCCGTCGCCAACAATCCGAACATCGCCACCATCACCAGCAACATCGCCGTCGCCGATTCCTTCCGCCGGCCCATGGGGCCCACGTTTCCGCCGTTCATCGACATGTGCGTATCCTTGTAATTAAAAGCCAAAGCGACCGGCGATCTTTGCCTCGGGCCCACACAGCCGATGCCGCGTAGTATCAGGCGAGGAGAATTGCCGTGGCCAAACCGGGTCAGTATAGTGAACCCCAAAAAGGCAAGTCAAGGCGGATCCACGTGCGAGATTGCCCTGGCCTTGCTCCCTGGGAGCGCGTTCCCTATGATCTGACAATGGGTGACTAAGGGGCAACAACTATCCACCCGACAACCAGTTAGACACCAATTTCAGATGATTCGCTTCGAAGACCTGCTGGAGAAGGTCCGGGCCTATAGCCCGGACGCCGACGTCGAGCTGCTCCGGCGGGCCTACGTCTTTTCGGCCTTCGAGCACCGGGAGCAGCTCCGGCGGTCGGGTGAGCCCTATCTCATCCACCCTCTCGCCGTCGCCGACTTCCTCGCGGACATGAAGCTCGATGCCGTCGCCATCGCCGCCGGCCTCCTCCACGACGTCGTCGAGGACACGCTCGCCACCATCGAGCGCATTCAGGAGCTCTTCGGGCCCGAGGTGGCGCACGTCGTCGAAGGCGTGACGAAGATCAGCGCCATTCCGTTTTCGTCGAGCGAGGAGCGGCAGGCGGAGAACTTCCGCAAGATGCTGCTCGCGATGGTCGACGACATTCGTGTCATCCTCGTCAAGCTCGCCGACCGTCTGCACAACATGCGGACGCTCCATCATCTGCCCGAGGAGCGCCGGGTCAAGATCGCGCAGGAGACCCGCGACATCTACGCGCCCATCGCCAACCGGCTCGGGATGAGCCGGGTCAAGAACGAGCTCGAGGAGCTGTCGTTCCGCTACCTGGAGCCGCAGGCGTACGAGGCGCTGCGCGCCGCGGTCGACGCGAAGCGGCGGGCGACCGAGGGGCTGATCGAAGAGCTGAAGAACACGATCACGGCGAAGCTGAAGGAAGCGCAGGTGCCGGTCCTCGGGATCGACGGCCGCATCAAGCGTCTGTACAGCATCAGCCAGAAGCTCAAGCGACAGAAGATCGATCTCGGACAGGTCTACGATTTTATCGCGCTGCGCATCATCACGGCGGGCGTCAAGGACTGCTATGCCGCGCTCGGCATCATCCATCAAACGTGGTCGCCCGTGCCGGGGCGCATCAAGGATTTCATTGCGATGCCGCGGCCCAACGGGTACCAGTCGCTGCACACGTCGGTGATCAGCGAGCACGGCATGCCCTTCGAGCTGCAGATCCGCACGATCGAGATGCATCGGATGGCCGAGGAAGGGATTGCCGCGCACTGGAAATACAAGGAGGGGCGCGTCGGGGATCAGCGCGATGAGCGCTATTTTCAGTGGATGCGGCAACTGCTCGAGTACCAGCAGGAGGTTCGCGACCCCGCCGAGTTCATCCAGAACCTCAAGGTCGAGCTGTACCCCGAGGAGGTCTACACCTTCACGCCGAAAGGCCTGGTGAAGGCGCTGCCGCGGGGCGCCACGCCCATCGACTTCGCGTACTCGATTCACACCGACGTCGGCCACCAGTGCGTCGGCGCGCGCGTCAACGGGAAGATGGTGCCGCTCCGGACGCGTCTCAAGAACGGCGACATCGTCGAAATCGTCACCTCGGCCGGCCATAAGCCGAGCCGAGACTGGCTGAACTTCGTCGCCACCTCGCGCGCCCGCAACAAGATCAGACACCTCATTCACTTGGAGGAGAAGGCGCGCGCGATCGAGCTTGGCCGCAAGGTTTTCGAGAAAGACGCCCGCCGCTACGACGTCAACCCCAAAACGATCCTCGAGGGCGACGCGTTTGTGAAGGCGCTCGCCGACTTCAACGCACAGAAGGCCGACGATCTGTTCGCCTCGATTGGGTACGGCAAGATGTCGCCCAAGCAGCTGCTCGCGAAGCTCGTCCCGTCGGACCGGCTGCGCGAGAAGCCGCCCGAGGGGCCGGTCACCGCCGCGGTCAGGCGCGTGCTCGGCGCGGGCGAAGAGAAGATCAAGGTCCGCGGCTTCGACGACGTGATGGTCTTCCGCGCGCGCTGCTGCAATCCGATTCGGGGCGAGAAAATCGTCGGCTACATCACGCGCGGCAAAGGCGTCTCGGTCCATTCCGTGACGTGCCCGAACGTCGTCAATTTGCTGTACGACCCCGAGCGCCGGATCGAGGTCGAATGGGACAAGGGCGACGCGGTCGCCCGCTACACGGCCAAGCTGACGATGGAGGTGGAGGATCGGAAGGGGCTGCTGGCCGCCGTCAGCGCGAAGATTGCCGACATCAACACCAACATCAAGAACATCGAGGCGCACACCGCCGACGACCAGCATGCGCGCATCGACATGACGGTCGAGATCAGCGATCTCAAACACCTCGAGAAGGTGATCAAGTCGCTGCGCGGGGTCGATGGCGTGTTGGATGTCGAACGCGCCGCGCGCTAGAGAGTTCTCGAGGTTCTCAGGGTTCTCAAGGTTCTCAAGGTTCTCAGGGTTCTCGAGGTTCTCGAGGTTCTCGACGTTCGAACCCCGAGAACTCCGAGAACCCCTACGAGTAAGACGCGATCGCGTCGATCTCTACCCGCGCGTCCTTCGGAAGGCGCACCGCCTGCACGGTCGCGCGCGCGGGCGCCGGGGGCGTGAAATAGGCGCCGTAAATTTCATTCACGGCCGCGAAGTCGCCCATGTCCGCGAGGAAGATGGTGGTGCGGACGACGTCGGAGAAGGAGAGGCCGGCGGCGTTGAGGAGCCCGCCGAGATTGTCCATCACGCGCCGAGTCTGGGCGGCGACGTCCCCTCCGATCATCTGTCCCGTCGCTGGATCCAACGCGATCTGCCCCGAGACGAACAACAGCTGACCCGCGCGAATCGCCGGCGAATACGGGCCGATCGCCTTCGGGGCGTCCGGGCTGAAGATGGCTTGTTTCACGTCGAAAGGCTCTACCAGGAATCACGGAAATGCTCGACCATCGAAGGTCACGGAAACAAACGGAGGTCACGAAAAATATTGCCTTCCGTGTCCTCCGTTTCGTGTCAGGTACCTCGCCGTGCCCTCCGTGGTAGTGCCTTGAAGATCACGCCGCCTTAACAACCTTCCCCGAGCGGAGGCATCGCGTGCAGACGCGAATCCGCTTGACGCCGCCATGAACCATCGCCCGGACGGTTTGCAGGTTCGGCTCGAATCGCCGCGCACTGACGTTGTGCGCATGGCTGATCTGCCGTCCCACCACCGGCCCCTTGCCGCAAATCTCGCACCGCTTGGCCATCAATGCACCTTCACTGGAGCTGTCAGCTATCAGCTGTCAGCTATCAGCTATCAGCTATCAGCTCAGCATGTTCTGAACCGAGAGCTGTGAACTGAAAGCTGAAAGCTGATAGCTGAAAGCTGAAGAAGTATATCGGTCCATTACGGGACTATCAAGCGCGGCGGCTGCTCGGCGTGCGCCGGCTCTTTGTCGTCGCTCTTGCGCATGACGCGGCCGAGGAGATCGAGGAATGCCCTGCGGTTGCCTCGGTCAATTTCGCCGACACCGCGCGAGGCTTCCTCGATCCGCCGCAAGACCACGGCGGCGTCGCGCTCGAACGGTGTCCCGCCTTCTTGACCGACCTCGGCGAGCAGCGGTTTCAGGGCGGTTGCAAGCCGTCCGGCCGGGAGGGAGGCCGGATGGTGTTCGTAGATGACACCGCGCGCGGAGGTCTCGAACGTTGCCGCCAACGCCCCCGCGGCTTCAACGACATCGTCGTCAATCAGTGGCTGCAGTGCCGGTGGGTCGTAACCGACCAGGAACGTGTTGATCAGAAAGAACAGCTCTGACTGCTGTTGGTTCAAATCGCGCATGCACTGGGCAAGCCATCCCAGGTCGCGCTGCTGCCGCCGGAGCAAGACGGCAGGCGGATGCTCGCGCGCGGTCGCGAGATAACCGCAGTCGCTCGGACAGTGAATCTCGACCAGACGTTTGGTGCCGCAGCAGACGGCGCAGATGTGTTTGCCGAGCGCTGGACACGCGCGACGTCCACGCCGCAGGCCGCAGAGCGGGCAATCCACAAGAGCATTATTGTATAATTCTGCGCAAAATCAGCAGAGCTCATCGGAACGCACCTTGCACCCGCCACAAGTGGTTGTCGAGTCTGAGGCTCCTCTATGGATGAGGCAGTGCTTCGACGTGAATCGGCGATCGAGTACTTCAAAGAGCTGGTTGAAGGCGCGCTCGTGCGCCAGCGAATCGCCGCGGGCGAGTTGACCGCCTTCTACGTCGTTCATCTCCTCGCGGGATTCCTGCACCGATCGGCCGAAGAAGACGAGGCGCCTCTCGCGTTTCAGCTTGCGCGCGCGCTGGAGAGCGGCGGCATCCAGCAGCGAGCCGGTCTGAAGCAGATTGGCGATCTGTCGCTCTTCATCTCCGGGTTCTTCTCCGACTCGCTGCGCCGCAAGCTCGTCGACGTCGACTACTACGTGAGCATCGGCGGATTCGCCTACAACGCGCTCAGCCGCTGCGAAACGGCCGCGTTTTCACCCGTGTTCGCCGAGCTGTCGGAAAAGTTCGTCGACTTCGTCGACGTGCTGTCCGACGTGAGCGAGCGTACATCGTGCGCCTCGAACCTGGATTTGCTGCGGCTCTACGAGAAGTGGCTCAAGACTGGAAGCCCACGGAGCGGCCAGTTGCTGGTGGAGCGTGGCGTCGTCCTGACGACGTCCGCTCAGACCGGCCGCATTCAATAATGTAATCGGTGTACTGAGGACGAACGCTCAGGTCTGCTGATCGCCGGACCGCGTCGCTGACTCGGCACACTTCGGCAATTCTGCCACACTCAACCGTCTTCAAAAGCGGACAGGGTTTCGCGTTTCGACCGAACCGTGCCATGGTTTGCGGCGTCTAAGGGATCAGCGGTTTTTGGAGAGGCACCGGCCGTTAGCTTAAAGATTTTGGCCGGACTTTACGAAAACTGTGGGCGAGCTGACTCTGCGATGGGGACTGTCCGCTTGCTGGGCGAGTACGATGCGTCGCAATTTGCAACAAGGCTCTGGTTTGGTTATACTTGGCAACACATTTGCATGGGCTCTGCGGTCGAACGATGAGATCCCGGGATTCCAGGGGGGACGTGATTCCGGGCATGGAAGGAGCGGCGTCATGAAGGAAACTCAAAAGGCGGGCAGGGAAGGGATTGCCCCGTCTCGGTATAACGAATTGAAGCAGATGCTCGATGGGCGGCGGCTGGAAATCGAGGCCGAGGTCCAGGGCAGGATGCGCGGTGTTCGGGCGGACGGCGCCTGGGGCGGCAAGCTCACCGAGGTGCTGGACGCCGTCGAGAGCTCCGAGGCGGACATCCAGGAAGAGATCGAGTTCGCGCTCATCCAGATGAAGTCGGAGACGCTGAGCAAGATCAACGACGCGCTCGCGCGGCTCGATCACGGCGACTACGGCAACTGTTTCGAGTGCGGCGAAGAAATCGCCGAAAAGCGTCTGCGCGCGCTTCCGTTCGCGGTCCGCTGCAAGAACTGCGAGGAGGCCAAGGAGGTCGCCGAGCGGCGCGAGCGGCAGCTCGTCGCCCGGCGCGGCGCGAGCTCGCTGTTCTTCGACATGTAAGCAGGCCGGCGTCCTGACTGGGGGCTCCGCCGGTGGCGGAGCCCATCGCCCACCACCGGCGACAATCCCCGACAAGCCAGACACGCGTGGCGGCCGGCTTCCCGCCGTCGCATTGCTTCGGCGTGGCTCGCCGGAGCGCAGAGCGTGAAGGCGGCAGCCGGCCTTTGGTCCGCCTGAAGGCGGACACCACGTGGGGTGTTGAAACCGCGATCGACCAAGACAGTAGCGTCCGGCGTTCGCCGGACAGATAATGAGGTCGCCATGAGCGATCAACTCGAGAGCCTCAAACCTGAAGAGGTCTCGACCGGCGATCGGCCGCTGTCGATTCCGTCAGAGCTGCCGATTCTTCCGCTTCGGGACACGGTCCTCTTTCCGAACTCCTTCATGCCGCTCGCCGTCGCGCGCGAGAGCTCGGTGCGGCTCATCGACGATGCCATTGCCAACGGCAAACTGATCGCGGTCTTCACGCAGCGCGATGCGGCGATGGAGGAGCCGGGACAGAACGATCTGTTCGGGGTTGGCACCGCGACACACATCCACAAGATGTTCAAGCTGCCCGACGGCAGTCTGCGGCTCATCGTGCAGGGGCTGACGCGGCTGACGCTCGAGGAGGTGGTGGCGACGCAGCCCTACCTGCGCGCGCGCGTCAGCGCCGTAACCGAGGACACGAAGGAAGCCGACCGGCTGGAGATCGACGCGCTCGCCCGGAACATCAACACGAACTTCCAGCAGGTCGTCTCGCTGTCGCCGCTGCTGTCCGACGACCTGCAGACGCTCGCGGTGAACATCGCCGAACCGGGCCGGCTGGCCGACTTCATCGCGTCGTCGCTGTCGACCATCAGCACGGCGGTGAAGCAGGAAGTGCTGGAGACGCTCGACATCCGCGCGCGGATGGACAAATTGAACCGGATTCTGATCAAGGAGCTCGAAGTTCTGGAGCTCGGGTCGAAGATTCAGTCGCAGGTCCAGTCCGAGGTCGGCAAGAACCAGCGCGAGTACTTCCTGCGCGAGCAGATGAAGGCGATCCAGAAGGAGCTTGGCGAGGGCGACGAACAGACCAAAGAGATCGAGGAGATCACCGAGAAGATCGAGACGGCGGGCATGCCCGATCCGGTCAAGAAGGAAGCGCTCCGCGAGCTCGATCGCCTGTCGAAGATGCCGGCCGCCGCGGCGGAGTATACGGTGTCGCGGACCTATCTCGATTGGCTCGTCGCGCTGCCTTGGAGCAAGCGGACCGACGAGGTCATCGATCTGCTGCTCACCAAGAGCGTCCTCGACGCGGACCATTCCGGTCTCGAGAAAGCGAAAGACCGGATTCTCGAGTATCTTGCCGTGCGCAAGCTCAATCCGGGCGTGAAGGGTCCGATCCTCTGCTTCGTCGGCCCTCCGGGCGTCGGCAAGACGTCGCTCGCGCGATCCATCGCGCAGTCGCTCGGCAGAAAACTCGTGCGCGTGTCGCTCGGCGGCATGCGCGACGAGGCCGAGATCCGCGGTCATCGACGGACCTACATCGGCGCCCTCCCCGGTCAAATCATCCAGGGTCTGCGCCGCGCCGAGTCGAAAAACCCCGTGTTCGTCTTGGACGAGATCGACAAGCTCGGTTCGGATTTCCGCGGCGACCCATCGTCGGCGCTCCTCGAAGTGCTCGATCCCGAGCAGAACAACACGTTCCGGGATCACTATCTCGACGTGCCGTTCGATCTGTCCGAGGTGCTCTTCATCACGACGGCGAACATTCTCGATCCGGTACCGCCGGCGCTCAAGGACCGCATGGAAGTCCTGGAGATCGCGGGCTACACCGAGGAAGAGAAGCTGACGATCGCGATCGGGCACCTGGTCGACAAACAAGTGAAGAACAACGGGCTCACGCCTGAATACATTCGCTTCACGCCCGAGGCCTTGCGCCAGGTGATTCGCGGCTACACGCGCGAGGCCGGCGTCCGGAACCTCGAGCGCGAAATCGGGTCGCTCTGCCGCAAGATCGCGCGGCGCCGCGCCGAAGGCAACGAGACGCCGATCGCCATCACACCCGACGTCGTGGTCGAGATGCTCGGCGCCCCGAAGTTCCTCGACGAGGAGATGGAGGAGCGCACGAAGGATCCCGGCGTCGCCATCGGGCTGGCGTGGACGCCGGTCGGCGGCGAGGTGCTCTTCATCGAAGCGTCGAGAATGGCCGGCACCGGCTCGTTGACGTTGACCGGCCAGCTGGGCGACGTGATGAAGGAGTCGGCGCGCGCCGCCTTGTCGTGGCTCCGCGCGCACGCGAAGGAGTACGGCATCGATCCCGACTTCTTCAAGAATGCCGAGATGCACGTGCACGTGCCGTCGGGCGCCATTCCGAAAGACGGCCCCTCGGCGGGCGTGACGATGGTGGCGGCGATGGCGTCGGAGCTGACGGGCCGCCCCGTTCGGGGCGACATCGCCATGACGGGCGAGATCACGCTGTCGGGCCGCGTCCTGCCGGTCGGCGGCATCAAGGAGAAGGTGCTCGCGGCACGGCGCGTCGGGGTCCACGAGGTCATTCTGCCGAAGCAGAACGCCAAGAACATCAACGAGGATCTGACACCGGAGCTCAGGCAGGACTTGACGGTCCATCTCGTGTCGACGATCGACGAGGTCCTCGCGCTCGCGCTCGTTCCCGTGTCCACCGACAGGCGGGAGGAAGTGAAAAGGAAAAAGGAAGAAGGCAAAAGCGAGAAAGAAGAAGGCAAAAGGAAAAAGGAAGAAGGGAAAAGCGAGGGCAAGATCGGGCGCCCGTACTCGCCGCCGTCGCCCGTATGACCTTTGGGACGTTGCGCCTGATGTTTTGCCTTTGACCTTTTGCCTTTTCTCTTGGCTTTCTAACTTTTTCCTTTTGTCTTTTGCCTTTTGCCTTTTTCCTTTTAACTTCAAAGTTGCGCGTCATCTATTCGCCGCGCTACCACGTCGATATCGGGCCGCACGTTTTTCCAACGGTCAAGTACCAACGGGTCCACGCTCGTCTGCTCGAGGCGATGCGGGAACGGGAGCCCTCTGGCAGAAAGGGCTCCCGTCCCCCTTTCGAGTTCGTCGAGCCGCGGGAGGCGAGCTGGGACGAGCTCGCGCTGGTCCACACATCGGACTATCTGACGAAGATGCGAGAGGGCACCCTCTCGTCCGACGACATCGCCGAGCTCGAGCTGCCGTGGTCGGTCGAGATGGTCGAGGGATTTCGTCTGATGGTTGGCGGCACGATCGACGCCGCCTGTCTCGCCTGCGGCGTGACCCGCGCACTCGTGGCGCGGGACTTTAGTCCTGCACCCAAGGCAGATCTGAAGACCTGCGCTACGCCTGCACGCTTCGTCTGCCACATCGGCGGCGGGCTGCACCACGCCTTTCCGAGCCACGGCGAAGGCTTCTGCCCGTTCAACGATGTGGCGGTGGCCGTGCGCGTGCTGCAGGCGCACGGCATCGAGCGCGCCGCCATCGTCGACTGTGACGTCCATCACGGCAATGGCACGGCATTTATTTTCGAATCGGATCCGCGCGTGTTTACCTTCTCCATGCACCAGCAGCACAACTACCCGATGTTTAAGCCGCGCGGGTCGCTGGACATCGGGTTGCCGGACGGCGCCGGCGACGGACGTTTTCTGCGCGAGCTCGCGCAAGCGCTGCCGACGGTGATGGCGAGCGAGCCGCAGTCGGTGTTCTATCTGGCCGGCGCCGATCCCTACGAAGACGATCAGTTGGGCGGGTTACGGATGACGCGCGAAGGGCTGCGCCAGCGCGACCGGTTGGTGATCGAGACGGTGCGCGCCGCCGGTGTACCGCTCGTGATCGTGCTGGCAGGCGGCTACGCCCGGCACCTGGAGGACACGGTCGCCATCCACGTCGCGACGATCGAGGAAGCGAAAAATGCAACCACGAACACACGAAAGCACTAAGAAAAGGTTTTCTTCGGACCTTCGTGATTTCGTGGTTGCATTTAGATGAGCGTCAGGCCGTACGCGGTCTTTAGATCGACGACCTCGCCGCGGGCGACCATCGCTCTCGCTTCGGCGATCGTCATCGCTCTGTTTTTGATGTCTTCGTCATCATCCGGCCGGTGCGGCGAGTCGGATGGCGGTTGCCTCAGGCCGGAGAGCCGGAAGAAGATCATCTCTTCGTCGCAGTAGCCGGGTGTGGGATACAGACCGCACAGGCGCTCGATTCGAGTCGGCGCGAGCCCGATTTCTTCCTCGCACTCCCGCGCGGCCGCCCCCTCGGGCGACTCCCCCGGATCCAGCGACCCGGCCGGCAGCTCCCAGAGATCGCGCCGTAATGCGTGTCGATACTGACGAATCATCACGACCCGCCCATCGTCGCGCAGGGGGATCAGCACCACGGACGGCGGATGCCTCACGATCGCCATTTCGTGCTCGCGCCCGTCCGGGAAACGAGCCCGCTCGACGTCGACGGAAAACACGCGGCTTGTGTAGACGATCATGGAGTACCCACCCAATCTACAATCTGAATTCTGCAATCTGAAATCTCACTCCTCGGATTCCCTGAGCTCGTCCAGCACCCGCTGCAGATCTTCGGGCAGCGCGCTCGTGAACTCCATGGGCCGGCCATCGGCCGGATGCTTGAAGGCGATCCGAGCGGCGTGCAGGAACGGTCGATCGAGGTGCGTGACGGCGCGCAAGTCGCCGGGCACGCGTCGATGGATGCCGCCGTAGAGCGGGTCACCGACGATGGGATGGCCAATCGCGCTCAGGTGCACGCGGATCTGATGCGTCCGGCCCGTCTGGATCGCGATCCGCGCCAGGGTGAACGCCTTCAGATGCTCCGCGCGAACGATGCGCGTCACCGCCTCGCGGCTGCGGCGAGCGCGCGCCGACATCTTCTTTCGATTGGACGAGTCGCGGCCGATGGCCAGATCAATCCGGCGTCCGGCCTGCACGACGCCCCACACGAGCGCGATGTATTCCTTCTCGATCTCGCGATCGCGAAACTGCCGCGCGAGCTCCTCATGCGCGACGTCGTGCTTGGCCACCACTATCAGCCCCGACGTTCCACGATCGAGGCGGTGCACGATCCCCGGCCGCCGTTCGCCCCCGATGCCGCTCAGATCTTTGATGTGATGGAGGAGCGCGTTGACCAGCGTGCCGCTGGCGTGTCCCGCCGCCGGGTGGACGACCATCCCGGCGGGTTTGTCGACGATGATGACGTCGCGATCCTGATAAAGGACCGACAGCGGCAGAGACTCTGGTTGAGGCGCGGCGGCGACAGGCTCGGGAATGTCGACCGCAATCTGCTGGCCGGTCTTGACCGGCTGGTTCGCCTTCGTTTCGCGTCCCGCCACGCGTACGTGGCCGTCATTGATCAGGCGCTGAATCTGGGAGCGGGAGCGATCGGGCAGCACCGCGACGAGAAACCGGTCGAGACGGACGCCCGCGCTGTCGTGGGGGACCGTGATCGTGTGGCTAGTCATCCGGCGTCAGGCGGCTTTTCGCGCTCGTTTGGGCTCGGGCGCGATGGCGCGCGCGAGATAGATGAGCATCGCAATCGCGAGCGGCGCCAGGATCACCGAGATGAACTGCGAAGTCGAGAAGATGCCGACCGTGCCGCGCTCGTCGCCGCGGAAGATCTCGATGATGTAGCGCGAAACCGCGTAAAGGAGCATGTAGAGCCAGAAGGTCCTTCCGGCGAACGGCCGACCCTTCCGCTCGGTGGCCAACAGGAACGCGAGGATCAGCAGTTCGGCGCCTGCTTCGTACAGCTGCGTGGGATGCAGCGCCTGGTTCAGCGGCGTTCCGACGTTGGCCGCTGCAAACGGATCGGTAAACGTAATTCCCCAGGGCATTCTCGTCGGCCTGCCGTAACAGCAGCCCGCGAAGAAGCAGCCGAATCGCCCGACGACGTGCCCGAGCGCGATGCCTGGCGCAAACACGTCACAGGTCGTCCAGAGCGGAAGCCCGACGCGGCGGATGTGCCACAGCGCGACGGTCACGGCCAGAATCAGACCGCCGTAGAACACGCCGCCCGACCGCGCCAGCGTCAGCAGCTCGCGCGGATCGTTCCTGAACGTCTGGAAGTCGGTGACGAGCAGCAGCAGCTTCGCCCCAATGAGCGCGCTGATGATGATGTAGATCCCGAGGTCGAGGACGCGCGCCGCGTCGAGGCCGCGTGACTTGGCGCGGGTCGTCGCGAACTTCAACCCCAGTAAATACGCCGAGGCGAGCAGGACGCCGTAGGTGTAGATCGTGATCGGCCCGAGCTCAAACAGTCTTGGATACATGCGTCCCCACAGCGAGCATGTCCAGAATCATGATCGCCACGCCGATGGTGATCGCTGAGTCTGCGACGTTGAACGCCCAGAAATGATACGTCCGCCAGTAGACGTCCACGAAATCGATGACCGACCCGGTGACGATCCGATCGAGCAGATTGCCGGCGGCGCCGCCGATGACGAGCGCCAGACCGGTGCGCGCGGCCAGTTGATGGTGGGCCAGGCTCGCCGCGTAGATCCCGACGCCGACGAGCGCGGCGGCCGCCACGAGGGCCATCACCACCGTCTTGAACGGAAACTCGACGGCATTGAGAATCCCGAACGCCGCACCGCTGTTCTGCACGCGCGTGAAATCCAACAACCCGGGCACGATCGTCACGCTGCCGTGCAGCGGCAGCGTCGACCGTACCAGTGCCTTGGTCAACTGGTCGAGCGCGACGATGGCGATCGGCAGCCAGAGTTCGAGCCGGCGCGGAGGCCGACGCTCCCAGACGGTCACAACGTCATGCACGGTTTGTGTCATCTTTCACTGCTCGCGGGGCCCCACTTTTTCTACTGCGCCGGGGCCCCACGTCTTTCTGGGCTCGTGGGGCCCCACCCCCACTCGCTTGCGCTCGGTCGCTTCGGACCTCACGCGGGCCGCGGGCGTCCGGCGCTCATGGCTCAGCGCCAGCGGCCGCTGTCGAGCGCGAACGCGCGAGACAGCAGCGGTCGGGGGTGGGGCCCCGACCGCCCTGAAAGAAGGCTGTCGCTCGCTTTCGCTCGGCGGCGCCGCGTCGCGGCGCTTCCCTCCGGCGGGTCACCCCAACGCGGCTGCCGCGTTGGGACCCCGGCGCCTCGCTCAGGCCGCAGGCGCTACTGATTCACGGGTTCCGCAAGCGCCTCCTGGCAGCGCTCGCACAAGCCGGCCGTGGCCGGCTCGCTTGAAACGGTTCTCACATATCGCCAGCAGCGCTCGCACTTCACGCCGCCAGCCCGTTCGATGGTCACGTGCGGCGCCCCGCCCTTCCCGTCGACCTGGCTCGGGGCAGGCCCCTCGACGTTGCTCGGGGCGGGCCGCAGCTCCACCTCCGACACGATGAAGAGCATCGGCAGGTCGTCGGCGTAC
>JAHFUJ010000010.1:0-10183 GCA_023265105.1 Acidobacteriota bacterium | reverse complement strand
GCCTCGATCGAGTTGCCGAGCGACTTGGACATCTTCCGCCCGTCCTCGGCGACGATGAAGCCGTGGGTCACGACCTGGCGAAACGGGGCGCGCCCGCGCGTGCCGAGGCCGACGAGCAGCGAGCTCTGGAACCATCCCCGATGCTGATCGCTGCCTTCGAGGTAGATATCGGCCGGCCACGTCAGTTCGGGGCGAACCGACAGCACCGCCTCGTGGCTCGACCCGGAGTCGAACCACACATCGAGGATGTTCATCTCGCGCTCGAAGCGCGAGCCGCCGCACGCCGGACATGTCAGCCCGGCCGGGATGAAATCTTCTGTCGGCCGTTCGTACCACGAGTCGGCGCCGTACGAGCTGAACACGCTCGCCGCCTGCTCGACGAGCGCGGTCGTCAGGATGGCGTGGCCGCAGTTCGCGCAGTCGACGGCCGGGATCGGCACGCCCCACACCCGCTGGCGCGAGACGCACCAGTCGGGACGCGTGGCGAGCATGTTGTAAATCCGATCGTGTCCCCAGGCCGGAATCCATTTGACGTGATGGCCCACCGCGTCGAGCGCCGCTTCGCGCAGCGTGAGCCCGTTGTCCGGCTCAAGCCGGACCCCATCCATCCTGATGAACCATTGCGAGGTCGCGAGAAAGATGACCGCGTTGTGGCAGCGCCAGCAGTGCGGGTACTGATGCGCGAACGCTTCCCGGTGCCACAGACGGCCGCGCTCTTTGAGGGCCGCCTCGACTTTCGGGTTCGCGTCGAACACACGCTGGCCGCCGAACAACTCGACGGTGTCCAGAAAATGCCCCGCCGGCCCGATCGGGGCGTAGATGTCCAACCCGTATTTCATGCCCGTGTTGAAGTCGTCGGTGCCGTGGCCGGGCGCGGTGTGCACGGCGCCGGTCCCCTGCTCGAGCGTGACGTATTCGGCAAGCACGCCGACCGATGGGCGCGCGTACAGCGGATGTTGAAACCGGATGTGCTCGAGCCGGTCGCCCTTCATTCGCGCGATCGGCGCGCCGAACCGACGTCCGATCGCGTCGCTCACTCTCGACGCGAGCGCTTCCGCGACGATGACGCCGCGCCCCTCGACGTCGTAGGCGGCGTAGTCGAAGTCCGGATGAAACGCGATCGCCAGATTCGACGGGATCGTCCACGGCGTGGTCGTCCAGATGAGGACCGAGACATTGCGGCCGGCCAGGGCCGGGACGCGCGCGGCGATCTCGCCAGCGCTCTCCGGCGCGAGCGGGAACTCGACATAGATCGACGGAGAGGAGTGATCTTCGTACTCGACTTCGGCTTCCGCCAGCGCCGTCCGGCAGTGAATGCACCAGTGGACCGGCTTCTTGCCTTTGTACACAAGCCCCTGCTCGACGAACCGGCCGAACGCGCGCGCGATCGCCGCCTGATACTTGAAGTTCATCGTCAAGTACGGATCGTCCCACGTGCCAAGGATCCCAAGCCGCTGAAACTGCTCGGTCATCACGCCGATGAACCGCTCGGCATATGCGCGGCACGCGCGACAGAAATCGGCGACTGACATCTCGCGCTTCTTCGGACCGAGCTCGCGATCCACCTGCAGCTCGATCGGCAGTCCATGACAGTCGTAGCCAACGACGTACGGCGCGTCGTACCCGGCCATCGATCGCGACTTGACGACGAACTCTTTCAGGATCTTGTTGAGCGCCGTGCCCACGTGAATGTTGCCGGTCGCGTAAGGAGGCCCATCGTGCAGCACGAACTTCGGCGCACCCTTCCGGCGCGTGCGAATCTTCCCGTAGAGGTCCATGGCAACCCAGCGGGCGAGCGCCTCCGGCTCGGTCGTGGGCAGGTTCGCCTTCATCGGGAAATCGGTGCGCGGCAGGTTGACGGTGTCTTTCCACTCAGGCATCGGTATGCATCGATTTTATAATGAACTGATGACGCGACGCGCGACGCTCGCCAACGGGTTGACGGTGCTCATTCAGGAGGATCACACGGCGCCGCTCGCGTCGGTCTGGTGTTGGTACAGAGTCGGATCGAAGGACGAACCGCCGGGGCTCACCGGTGTGTCGCACTGGGTCGAGCACATGAACTTCAAGGGGACGACCAACATCCCCCGCGACCAGGTGAAGGGCATCATCGAGCAGTTCGGCGGCAGCTGGAACGGCTACACCTGGATCGATCAAACGACGTACCTCGAGACGGCGACGCGTGACGCGCTCGATCGCATGTTGTTCATCGAGGCGGAGCGGATGGCCAACGGGCTGTACGAGCCAGAGGACTGCGAATCGGAGCGCACGGTCATCATCGCTGAGCTCCATGGCGGGGAGAACGATCCGGATCAACTGCTCGATCAGGAGGTCACCGCCACCGCGTTCAAAGCGCACCCGTACGGTCATCCGACGATCGGCTGGCTCTGCGATTTGCAGACGATGACGCGCGACGATCTGTACGGGTACTACCGGCGCTACTACATTCCCAACAACGCGACGCTTGTGATTGTCGGTGACGTCGAGACCGACGAAGCGCTTCGCGGCGTCGAGCGTCACTTTGGCGGCATTGCGCCCGGCGAGGTGCCGTCGCGGGTGCGGGCGATCGAGCCGGCGCAGAACGGCGAGCGGCGCGTCACGATCCGCCAAGAGGGAACGACCGCCTACTTGAAAGTGGCGTACCACGCGCCGGCCGTCACCGATTCCCGGTTCTATCCGCTGCTCGTCCTCGACGCCGCACTGACCGGCGCATCCGGGCTGAACCTCTGGTCGAGCTTCCGCCTGCCGCCCGCGCAGCGCAGCGCGCGGTTGTATCGCGCGCTCGTCGAGCGTGGACTCGCCTCGGCGGTCGCCGGCGCGCTGACGCCTACCGAGCATCCGTTTCTCTACATCGTGTCGGTGACGGCGACTGACGGGACGCCGCTCGCCTCCGTCGAGGCCGCGCTGCTGGAAGAGCTGGATCGCGTGCGCCACGAAGGGATCACCCAGGCGGAGCTCACCAAGGCGAAAGCGCAGCTCAAGGCGCGGCTGGTCTTCGACAACGACAGCATCACGAACATCGCCCACCAGCTCGGATATTTCGAGACGATCGCCGGTGTCGACGTGTTCGCCGGCCTCGGCTCGCGGATCGCCGCCGTGACGTTCGCCGAGGTAGCCGAGGCCGCGCGGGCCGTCTTGAACACGTCGAGTCGCACGATCGGGTGCTTCGATCCGCTCCCCGTCTCGGGCGCGGCCAACAGCCTTGAGCCGTCAAATGATGCTGTGAACGATGACACCCTTGGTTAACGCGGGTCTCGCGCCCGCGCGCACCGTGTTCAAGAACGGCGTCGTGTTTCTGGCCAAAGAGACGCACACGATGCCGGCCGTCACGATCAACCTCGGCATGCGTGCCGGCTCGATCTGCGATCCGGCGGACGCGCCTGGCGCGATGTTTCTCCTGTCGCGTGTCATTGACCGCGGCACCGCCGGCCGGTCGGCCGACGACATCGCCGAAGAGCTCGACAGCCGTGGCATTGGGCTGACGATCAGGGTCACCCGTCACGGCTTTGCGCTCGTGTGCACGTGTCTCGCCGAAGACTTCGAGCCGGTGCTGGCGCTCCTGGGCGACATGCTGATGTTCCCGTCGTTGCCTGAGCCGGAGCTCGCGACGCGCAAGGGCGAGGCGGTCACCGCCATCCGCCAGGACGCCGACAACCCGGCCGTGCGCGCCGTCGAAGGATTGATGGCGCTGTTGTATCCCAGCGGTCACCCGTACGGGCGGCGGACGAAGGGCAGCGTCGAGATCGTGGAGGGGCTGACGCGCCAGCGACTGATGACCCTTCACCGCGAGCGCTTCGCGCCGAGCGAGTTACTGGCCGTTGTGGTTGGTGACGTCGAGGTCAGCCGCGCGAGGGATGCCGCCGCGCGCGTGTTCGGAGCGTGGCACACCGCCGCGCCCGCGCCGATTCCGCTTCCTCGCGTCGCGCCGGCGAGGCGGAGGCAGCGGCGTGTCGTCCCGATGATGAACAAAGCGCAGGCCGACATCGCCTATGGATTCACGACGGTTGCTCGCGCCGACCCGGCGTACCATGCGTGGTGGCTGATGAATCACGTGTTCGGCCAGTACTCGATGAACGGCCGCCTGGGCGACCGCCTCCGCGAGCGGCAGGGCATGGCCTACCACGTGTCGAGCTCGCTCGAGGCCCACGTGATCGAGGCTCCGCTGATCGTGCACGCCGGCGTTGGTCCGGAGAACGTCGATCGCGCGATCGCGTCGATCGACGAAGAGATCGCGCGGCTCGCCGAGGACGGCATCACGTCGAAGGAGCTCAACGACTCGCGACAATATCTGATCTATTCGATGCCGCGGACGCTCGAGACCAACGTGGGCATCGCCAACTTCCTTCAGAACGCCGAGTTCTTCGGCCTCGGCCTCGATTACGATCGTCGGCTTCCGGACTTGCTCGGCGCGGTGAGGGTCGAGGATGTGCATGCGGCGGCGCGAGGCGCCCTCAATCCAGCGCACGCGGCGGTCGTGATTGCGGGGCCTTACGAAGACAAGGGAATTGGGTAATCTGGTGATCTGGTAATTGCGGCCATTAATTTTATTCGCGATCCAAAGCTGCGTGGCGCCATCACACGACCTGAGTTGGGCGCAGCGGTCGTACCGGCCGGCTGCGACCGCCTCGCGCGCCGGGAAGTCGGTCTTCGCTTGTGCTCGTGCCCTCCCGCGCCGACTAGCAGCTGATGCCCACGACATCCACGTCGCGGCATGCACCAGCGTGGCTTATCCGAACGGCACGGATCGCGCGGACCGGAGTCGGCGCGTGGCATCGCGTCGCCCGACTTCCGGAACGGGCGTGCGTCGACGCGCTCAGACGGTCGCTGCCGCCCGGCACGACCACTGCGTCGGGCCGGGCTGCTGGACGGCATCGGGCGCAGCCAGCCGTGGGAGGGCGGCCGGCCTCGATTCACCAACGCGCGGCGCAGGTTCTCGTCGCGGCGATCCTGCCCCTCCACGATCCGTGGCGCTCGCACCACCGCTGGCGGTGCTTGCCGTGCATCGCCCACGTTGAAGCCAGCCGATGATCGCCGCGGGAGCGGAGCGCCCGCAGCCCGCGCGAGCACAGCGAGTCCGCGAGCGGCGCAGCGCGAGCGAGCGGGGGTGGGGCCCCGCGAGCAAGAAGCGATGAGTACGAACCGGAGACGCGCGTTCCGGCGCCCGACCCGGTTGGCAGCGACCGAGGCCGTTCAGCAGCCATTCCGAATATTCCGAATAATTCCGAATTGTAAATCCCTACCCAGGCGGCCAGTGCATGGTGCGGCCGCCGAGCAAATGAAGATGGATGTGGAAGACCGTTTGACCGGCTTCGCGATTCGTGTTGAACAGCGTGCGGAACCCGCCCGCCGAAATGCCGCGCTCTTTGGCGATGGCGGCGGCCCGCCGCACCAGCTCGCCCACGATCTGATCGTCTTCAGGTGACAGCTCATTCAGCGTCGCGATGTGGCGCTTGGGGACGACGAGCACGTGGGTCGGCGCTTGGGGGTTGATGTCGTTGAAGGCGAGGATGCGGTCGTCCTCGTACACGATCGACGCGGGAATCTCATGCCGGATGATCTTGCAAAAAAGGCAGTCAGTCATGATCGTGTCGCGATGGCGGCCCTCGGAATCCCCTGGAGATCCGGCCTCAAGGCGATCATTGTGAGCCCCGGCGTGTGGGAGATCAACTCGGTCACGCGCTCCGCCTGGCCGAAGCCGAATTCGAAGATCAGCACGCCGCCGCGCACAAGCCGCCGCGGCGCCTGCTCGACCAGCCGCGCGATGATCTGCAGCCCGTCGCGCCCGCCGAAGAGTGCGATCGCCGGCTCGTGATCGCGCACTTCCGGTTGCAGGCCGGGCCGATCGACCTCGGCGACGTACGGTGGATTGCACACGATCAGATCCACCGGAGTGGCGACCGGATCGAGCAAGTCACCGCGCACGAACTGGATGCGATCGGCCACGCCGTGCCCGGAGGCGTTCTGCCGCGCGACGTCGAGCGCGATGTCGGACACGTCGGTGACGATCGCGCGCGCGGCCGGGCGTTCGCGCGCGATCGCCACGGCGAGGCATCCGCTGCCGGTCGCCGCGTCCACGATCGTCAGGGCGCCGGCGGGCGAAGGAAAGCGTTCGAGCGCCGCCTCGACGATCAGCTCACTTTCCGGCCGCGGAATGAGCACGGCGGGCGACACCTCGAAGACGAGGTCCCAGAACGCTTGTCGGCCGGTGATGTAGGCGAGCGGCTCACGTCGGGCACGCCGTGCGACGAGAGACTCGTAGGCGGCCGCGAACTCGTCGGGCTCCGGGCCGTCCGCGGACGTGAAGAACCGCGCGGCGTCCCACCCGAGGACGTGCTCGGCGAGCAGCCGCGCGTCGAGGTCCGCTTCGTCGAGCGGAATGCCGGCCTCACGGAGCCGGTGTCGTGCGGCAGCCACGCGGGCGTGGATGGTGATCATGGGGCAGGAAGGGCAGGAAACAGCCCCTGCCACCCCAGCGTCAGTTTGACACGGCCGTCGCGTCTTTGAGCTTCTCGGACTGGTAATGGGTGACCACGTTGTCGAGCAAGTCGGCGAGATCGCCATTCAGCACTTCGGTGAGCCGGTGCGTCGTGAAGTTGATCCGGTGGTCGGTGATCCGGCTCTGCGGAAAATTGTACGTCCTGATCTTTTCCGACCGCTCGCCGGTGCCCACCTGGCTGCGTCGATCTTTCGCGATCGCCTCCTGCTGCTTGCGCAGCTCCATCTCGTAGAGCCGCGAGCGCAACACCTTCATCGCCTTCGAGCGGTTCTTGATCTGCGACTTCTCGTCCTGCTGCGACACGACGAGGCCCGTGGGGATGTGCGTGATGCGGACGGCGGAGTACGTCGTGTTGACGCTCTGGCCCCCGGGTCCGCTCGAGCAGAACGTGTCGATACGGAGATCCTTGTCGTTGATGTGAATGTCAACGTCCTCCGCTTCGGGCAGCACCGCCACGGTCGCCGTCGATGTGTGGATGCGGCCGCTGGCCTCGGTGGCGGGCACGCGCTGCACCCGATGCACGCCGCTTTCGTATTTCAGCTTGCTGTAGACGCCGCGCCCTTCGATCGTCGCAATGACTTCCTTGAGGCCCCCGACGCCCGTGTCGCTGCTCGACATCAGCTCGAGCCGCCAGCCCTGCCGCTCGGCGTACTTGCTGTACATCCTGAACAACTCGGCGGCAAAGAGCGCGGCTTCGTCGCCGCCGGTACCGGCGCGGATTTCGAGCACGACGTTTTTCTCGTCGTTCGGATCCTTCGGGACGAGCAGGACCTTCAGCTCGCCGAGCAGCAGGTCGCGCCGGGCGGTCAGCGACTTGAGCTCCTCCTGCGCGAGCTGGCGCATGTCGGCGTCGCTCGAGGCCGCCACCTCTTCGGTCTGCGCGATGTCGCGGACGAGGGTCTTGTAGTCGCGGAAGCGCTCGACGAGCGGCTCGATCTCGGAGAGCGTCTTGGCGTGCTTCCGGTACTCGGACGGATCGGTCTGCACGTCGGAGCTGCCGAGCAGCTGCATGAGCGCTTCGTACTGCCGCTCGACTGCTGTCAGTTTGTCGAACATATTCACCTGCGCGTGGGGCCCCACCCCCAGGCGCTGTCGCCGTCGCGTTCGCTCCGGCTCGGGCTCAAGGCTGCCGCGCGTTTACCCATCGGTCTCGGCCGAGCGCGAGAGTCTACGCTCGAGCGCGAGGTCTTCAGCGGGCGGGGGTGGGGCCCCGCCCGCCTAAGAAAAAGACTCTCGGGCTCGGCAGACGCCGTTTAACAGTCGCAGAGGACGCTGAGTCCGTAGAGCATATTGTCCTCTGCGGTCTCTGCGGTCTCTGCGTTTAACGTCGTTACCCTCCGGAGACCGGCGGAAGAAACGCGATCTCGTCGCCCTCGCGGACCAGGTCGTCCATGCGCGCGTAGTCGGCGTTGACCGCGCTCGAGATCGATCGCTCGTAGGGGGCCAGGTCGGGGAACTCGCCCGCCAGCTCCCGCCACACGGCGCCAATCGTCGCGCCCGGCGCGATGTCGCGCGCCAGCTCCGACGCGCCGGTGATGTCGCGCAGCCGGGCGAAAAGCCGCACCGTTACGCGCATGCGATCCGCTCCGCCTCGGCGCGGGCCCGCGCGTCTTCCGGATCGGCGGTCGCTCCTTCAATCCACACGTCGCCGCCCTCGAAGAACTCGCGCTTCCAGATCGGGGCAATCTGCTTGACGCGCTCGATCCCGTAGCGGCACGCGGCGTACGCATCGGCGCGATGGGGAGACGCCGCAGCGATCGCGACGCTGGCTTCCCCGATGTCCAACCGCCCGACCCGGTGATGCAGCGCCAACCGCGCGCCCGGCCACCGGCGGCGCGCTTCCTCGGCGATTCGCCCGAACGTTCTCAGCGCGAGCGGCTCGTACGCTTCGTACTCCAAGTATGTGACGCTGCGGCCGAGGTTGTGGTTGCGCACGAGGCCGAGAAACGTCACGACCGCGCCGTCGGCTCCTTCCGGGGCGCCGGCGCTGACCGCTGCGACGAGCCGGTCGAGCTCGAGCGGCTCCCGGCCGATCGCCAGAAGCGGAGTCGTCACCCTTTCAGTATACGAGGTCCGATGCGTGTCCGGCTAAAGCCGGACGCCACGTACGGCACGGAGGTCCGGTGTGGGTCTGGCCAGAGCCGGACGCCACGTACGGCACGGCGGCGTGCGTGTCCGGCTAAAGCCGGACGCCACGTACGGAGGCGTGGCCACGTACGAGGCGTGGCCACGTGCGAAGACGTGGCGTCCGCCTTCAGGCGGACCTCAGAACGCAGTGTCCGCTTTCAGAGCCTGTGAAGAAAACCGCTAACCGCCGAGACCGCGGAGGAGAAAATTCTAAGGATTCTCTGCGAGCTCTGCGCCCTCCGCGTTTACCGTCGTTATCGTGTCTGCCAAAAATGATCGATCGGACCGTGGCCGTGGCCGATCGCGATCGCGTGCCGGATGGCCCCGGCGACGTACTGCTGGGCACGCGCCGCCGAGTCGGCGAGCGGATGTCCGAGCGCGAGGTTGGCCGCAACCGCCGACGCGAATGTGCACCCGGTCCCATGCGTGTGCGGCGTGTCGATGCGCGGCGTCCGAAACTCGGCGAACGTGCGGCCGTCAAACAGCAGATCGACGACTTCCGCGCCCGTGCCGTGCCCGCCCGTCACGATGACTGCCGATGCCCCCATCTCGTGAATCCGTCGAGCGGCGTCGCGGGCATCGCCGGGCGACGAAATGCGCCTGCCGCTCAGCGCTTCGGCTTCCGGGATGTTCGGCGTGACGACCAGCGCGCGCGGCAGCAGCTCGGCGCACAACATCTGCACGCCGTCGGCATCAAGCAGCCGGTCGCCGCTCTTCGACACCATCACCGGATCGACCACCAGCATCGGCAGGTCGAGCTCTTCAATCGCGGCGGCGACGGCTTCGATGATGGCGGCAGTCGCGAGCATGCCTGTTTTCGTCGCGTGAATCTGCATGTCCCCCGCGACGGCTTCGATCTGCGCGGTGACCAGATCGGCCGATAGCGCGAGGGAGCCGCTGATGCCGACCGTGTTCTGCGCCGTCACGGCGGTGATCGCGCTCGTGCCGTAGACGCCGAACGCGGCAAACGTCTTGAGATCGGCCTGAATACCGGCGCCGCCCCCCGAGTCGCTGCCTGCGATCGTCAACGCTGTGCGCATACGTCCAGATCGGGCCCTCAGCCGACGCGCGAGATCGATCCCTTTCCAAACACCAGCAGGAACTGAAACGGCGGGACCGTTTCCTGCGAAATCAACTGGAGGCCGGCCGCCGCCGCCGCTTTGATCACCGCCTCGGGAGCGACGCGTTCGTCCGGCGCGGGCCCCGGTCCACCGCCTCCGGGATTGAAGTCCACGACGCCGACGCGGCCCTGCGGCTTCAGCGATCGCTCGACGTTCTTCAAGAGCGTCACCGGATCTTCCATTTCGTGATAGGCGTCGACGATGAGCACGGCGTCGATGCCGCGCGGCAGGCGCGGATCCTTCACGGTCCCGAGGACCGCCCGAACGTTGAGCAGCCCCTCGCGCTGAACGCGGCGGCCGATCGCCTCGATCATCTGCGGCTGGATGTCTTCGGCATACACGAGGCCGTTGGGGCCGACGCGACGCGCGAGGCGGGTGGTAAACCAGCCGCCGCCGGCACCGAGGTCGGCGACGACCGATCCGTCGGCGATGCCGAGCC